>CAZHTI010000039.1:13713-18777 GCA_964535755.1 uncultured Salinisphaerales bacterium
GCCAACGCCAATGTGCAGGGCCCTGCCTTCGACAAGGCCAGCTCCAGCTTTATGGTGGACAGCAAAATGCGCCGCGCCGAACAACTGGCGCGCAGCTACCAGATCACCAGCGTTCCCTCGTTTGTCGTCGGTGGCAAATACACCACCAACGCCACCATGGCCGGCGGTAACGACAAACTGATGGCCGTGGTCGATCAACTCGCAGCCAAGGTGCTCGCCGAGCGCAAGTAAGCTGTATTCCCCAACCGGAATCTCCATGTTCGCAACGGCCACCCGGTGGCTCGCCGCCGGTTTGTTCGCGTTTGGACTAAACACCCCCGCGAGTGCTTCGACGGAAGCGGAGGCCGCCTGCCGCAAGCTGACGGAAAAACTACTCTCCGTCCCCGCCGGAGCCTGCGAGGAAGCAGGCCTCAATGTCTCCAGCGGCCGCAGCACTTTGGGCGAGCCGCTGCTGTTCAGAGACTTCACCGCGACCAGCCGCCGCATCCTGCCGCGGCGCGTGCTGCTGATCGGCGGCACCCACGGCGATGAGCTTTCTTCGGTCGCCGTCGTATTCGACTGGATGAAGCGCATCGAGCGCGAGCGCTTCCAGCCGTTTTACTGGCGGGTGGTGCCCTGCCTCAATCCGGATGGCTTCCTCAATAGCCCGTCCATCCGCATGAACGGGCGCGGCGTAGATCTCAACCGCAACCTGCCGACGCCCGATTGGACGGCCAAGAGCAAGCTGTATTGGGAGAAGCGCACCCGCAAGGACCCGCGCCGCTATCCCGGCCCTTCGGCGGCGTCGGAGCCGGAAACCCAGTGGCTGCTGGAGCAAATTAAGGAATACCGGCCGGATGTCATCGTCTCCATCCACGCGCCGTATGGCCTGCTGGACTTCGACGGCCCGCGCAATCCGCCCCGGCGCTTGGGCTTTCTCACGCTCAAAGACCTAGGCACCTACCCCGGCTCGCTCGGCAGTTACGCGGGCGAATACCTGAAGATGCCGATTCTGACGCTGGAGCTGCCTGAGGCCGAAGGCGTGCCGACCACCGCGCAGAACGCCAAGATTTGGGCGGACTTGCTCGGCTGGCTGGAGGACAACCTGCCCAAGGGCCAGGCGCCGGAGTTCCAACGCATCGCCACCGAGTCCGAGCTCAGCCCCGCCGTCAACCAAGCCATTGCCGAGCGCGACCGCGCGGGTGCGCCGAGCTTAAGCGCCGTAGTCAGCCAGCAAGTGCCGATCGAAGAGGTGATCACCCCAGCGCTTGAGCCCGCCGCAGCGGCGGAGCAAGCCAGCAGCAGCGCAGAGCCTGCCCCGCTGCGTAATCTCCCGCCCGGCGCAGCACGCCCGCGCACGGCCCAAGGCGGCGAATCCGCTCAATTGCAGTGAGCCGCTAGCCGCAGATACCGGCTAACGCGGTCAAACCGGATCAGCGCGCTTGTCGGCAAGCGCTGGCAACGGCGACACTCTCGCGCATCGACGCCTTGCAGGATCCGCAGATGGAAACCCAGAAGTTCGCCACCTTGGCAGAGTTTTACCCGTATTACTTGGGCGAACACGCCAACCGTACTTGCCGCCGCCTGCACTTTGTCGGCTCCAGCTTGGGCTTGCTGATCTTGGCCTACGCCCTGGTCACCGGCACTTATTGGCTCATTGCCGTGGCCTTGGTGCAGGGCTACGCCTTTGCTTGGGTCGGGCATTTTTTCTTTGAGCACAACAAGCCCGCCACCTTTAAATATCCGCTGCTGAGCTGGCGCGGCGATTGGCTGATGTGGTGGCACATGCTCACTGGCCGCATCCCGTTTTGACCCCACCCTGATCACTAAGCCGCCGACATGCACGCATCATTCGACTACCAAATCCACGGCTCCGACCTCCAATACGTCGAACTGACCTTGCCCGCAGGGCAAAAGGCGGTCGGCGAGCCCGGCTCCATGATGTTCATGGACGAAGGCGTGGAGATGGAAACCGCGCTCGGCGACGGGGCCGACGAAGGCTTCTTTGCGCGCTTAGGCGGCGCATTTAAGCGCGCCATCACCGGCGAGAGCATCTTCAGCACGGTGTTCACCAACACCACCGGCATGCCACTGCGGGTGGCGTTCGCCGCACCGTCGCCCGGCACCATCATGGCGGTCAATTTGGCCGAGCACGGCGGCACGCTGATCTGCCAAAAGGGCGCTTTCTTGGGCGGCAGCCAAGGGGTGCGCGTCGGCCTCGCGTTCAAGAAGCGCCTACGCGTTGGGTTCTTTGGCGGCGAGGGCTTCATCATGCAGAAAGTCACCGGTCACGGTGTCGCCTTCATCCATGCCAGCGGCACTTTGTCGGAGTTTCTGCTCGCCCCCGGCCAAGCTTTGAAGGTCGATACCGGCTGCCTTGCCGCTTTGCAGACGAGTGCGACCTACGACATTCGCTACGTTGGCAAGCTCAAGAGTGCGTTCTTCGGCGGTGAGGGCCTGTTCTTCGCCCACCTCAAAGGGCCGGGCAAAGTTTGGCTGCAAAGCCTGCCGTTGCAGCGGCTGTCCGCCAGCATCATCAGCGGTGCCATGCAGGGCCAGCGCCGCGGCATCGGTGCCAAGCTCTGGTACTTCTTGGTGATCATCTTCGCGGTGCTGATCGCCATCTTCGATAAATCCAGCGGCTGAGGCGCTCAAGCGATGCCTGCGTTCCAAGCCATGCTCTACGGCGGCACGCTGCCAACTTCTGGCGTCGCGTGTACAGCGCGCTTCGCTGGTAGCTACTTGCAGGTCGATGGTGCCCATCATCAGTCGATTGCCGCTACCGACATCCACACCAGCGTTGGTGGCTTTGACGACACCAGCTTGTTCCTGAACTGGCAGGCCGGCGGCCAACGCTATGCCTTGAGCCCGGTCGATGCCGCAGCGCGTGCCACCTTGAGTGCCACGGCTCCACCGGAGCTGCAAAAGAACCTCAAGCGCAGCAAGCGGCAGTCGTTTAGCCAGTCTTGGGTTTGGTACGGCGCGCTGACCATGATCGGCTTGGTGGCGCTGGGCTTGGTGTTCGCCTATTTCCAAACTGAGCGCCTGACCCACTGGCTGGCCGAAAAAGTCCCCGTAGAGACGGAAGTGCGCTTGGGCGAAGCGACCTTAAGCCAAGTCAAAGCAGAGGGTGATTTGGTCGATAGTGGCAAGGCGCTGGAGATGGTTAAGGACATCGGCGGGCGGCTCACCAAGGGCTCGCGCTACGAATACCAGTGGTTTCTCAAAGACGACCCCAGCATCAACGCCTTTGCCGTGCCGGGCGGCATCGTCGTGGTGCATACCGGCTTGATTGCGCGTGCGAGTTCGCCGGAGGAAGTGGCGGGCGTGCTCGCCCACGAAGTCCAGCACATCGAGCTGCGCCACAGCCTGCAAAACATGATTCACGCTGCCGGCTGGGCCGCGATCCTTGCCGTCACCCTGGGCGATGTCACCGCGATCACCGGCGTGCTGCTGCACCAAGCCGGCAACCTGCGCCACAGCCGCCGCTTGGAGTCCGAGGCCGACGCCCGTGGCCTGCAAGCGCTCGCCCGCGCCAAAATCCCGCTTGGGGGGATGGAAGCCTTTTTCGGCAAACTCGCTGAGGAAAATAAGGACAGCGATACCTTCGCCCTACTCTCCAGCCACCCGGCAACGACCGAGCGCTTGGCCAACATCCGCAAACTCGCCAAGGCCACGCCCTGTATGGGCTGTGCGCCACTCGCTATCAACTGGGCCGCCATCCAAGCCGACCCCGCACTCGCTAAGGCGCAGAAGGAAGCCAAAGCCGAAGCCGAGAAAAAGGCCAAGCGCGAGAAGGCGAAGCCCCAACCTGCTGCACCTGCACCCGAGGCGCGCTAGTCAAATGTCCACCGCCATGCTGCTGCTCTGCGGCGTCAATCTTTTGCTGACGATGGGCCTCATCTGGGGCCTGTTACAGCTGAATAAGCAAACCAAGGCGCTTGCCGAGCGCATCGGCGCACGCGAGCCGCAACCGCCGTCCGCCCCGCCGCTGAGCGGCAGCCGGATTGAGGTGGAGATCCTCAACCCCTTTGCCCTCGCTGCCCGCGAGACGGCGCTGGCCAAGCCGGCAGCCGCCTTGGCACCAGAGCTGATCCGCCGCATCGTCTATGACCGTGCGGCGGGCGACATCGCCAAAGAGCTCGTGGGCCGTGGCGTCGAAGCACGGGTCAGCGTCCGCCGTGCTTGAGGCACTCGCCGCAGCCTTGTTGCTCATCAACCTCGCCTTGGCGGGGGTGCTCTGGCGGCTGCGACGGCAGACGGTGGCTTTGAACGAACGCGTAACCGCTGCCGGGCTGCGCGAACGCGACGAGGACAGCGGCTGGCGGCTGTGGCAGGCCAAGGTGCAGGCGGCGAGCGCGGTGGCGGAGGTCGGCGTCAGCAGCGTGCAGTCCGTGCACCAAGCGATTGCCTCTATCCCCTTCAACATACTGGAGGCGATCCCCGCCACCCGCGCCGGGGCCAAAGCGGTGCGCGGCGTGCACGATGCCATCAGCGGCGGGATTTACTCGACGATCAAAGCCGCGAACCAAGCACTAGGCGGCAACAAAAACCCACCAGCCGCCGGGCCGCCGACCGCACCAACGCTCAAGCCGCAAGCGCCTGCCGATGGACACAGCCCGCCATCGAAGCCGCCTGCCCGTTAAAGTCCGCGCACTCGGCTGTCGCCGCACCTGCAACAAGCACCCATAACTCGCCATGCCCAGCCCCACCAAAAAAATCAAAGCCATCGCTGCTGTGCAAAAAACCGTCAAGGCGAGCACCACGAAAGTGCCCGCGCAGCCGACGCAAGCAGCACCCCGCGCACCAGCCAAAAAACCTACGCCAGCGCCAGTGGCCGCTCCTGCACCCGCGCCTGCACCTAGCCTCAAACAGCGGCTGGTCGATGGCCTAAAGCAGATCGTCAGCGCCAAGGCCAAGTCGGAGACAGTCGAGCCAGCCGCTAAGCCAGCGCAGGCGGCCGCGAAAGCATCGGCCAAACCTTCAGCCAAACCTACAGCGAAGAAGCCGGCGGCTAAAGCGCCCACGGCCGCAGCTTCGGCACCCGCCGTTAAGCCCAGCGTCAAGGTCGCAGCGAAGGCCTCA
>CAZHTI010000039.1:18877-21069 GCA_964535755.1 uncultured Salinisphaerales bacterium
TTAAGCCCAGCGTCAAGGTCGCAGCGAAGGCCTCAACAAAAGCCCCAGCAAAAGCTTCAGCAAGCCAGCAAGCTCCGGTTGCGCCGCCGCAGAAGCCGCTAAGCAAGAAGCCAGCGGCGCAAGCAGTGGCTGTGAAGCCGAAGCCGCAACCAAAGCCAGCAACCAAAGCAGCACCGGCAAGCAAAGCCAAAACCGGCGTCCGCAAGGCGAAGCTGGTCGCTGAACCCAGTGCGACCTCCCAAGTACAGGCCGCCGTCAAAGCGCCAGCGCGTAAATCCTCAAGCACAGCAGAGGCCCAGCCTGCAATCGCTGCGAGCCCCAAGCGCAAAGCGAAAGTGGCGGTCACTCCTCCGCCAGCACCCGCCCCAAAGCCGGCTAAGCCCGCTAAACCCGCAGCACCGGTAAAGAAGGCGAAGCGACCCAAGCCGCCGAAGCCACCCAAGCCGCCGCGCCCGCGCAAAGTTGCCAAGCCCAAACGCGCGCCGTCGAAAGTCGCCCCCTTATTGCGCGCCGCACTCGTGAAGAAGAAGGCGACCCAAAACCAGCGCCGCGTCGTGCTACGCGCCGATAAGGGCGAGGGCGCACGCGCGAACAAGGACGCTGAGCGCCTCGCCGGCAAATCCCGCAAGGTGCATTAAGCGACACAGGGCCGCAGTAGTGTCACCCTAGTCCGCAAGTCAGCGCCTACCATCGCGACACGATGGGCCCAAGGCGCAGCAACACTGCTGGTGCTGCTTCGCCCACACCGCAAGCCATGCTGAAAAAAATCTACCAACGTGCGCTACCGTTTTTGCCAGCCCTTTTGGTGCTGGGCTTGGCCGCGCTCGCCATGCAGGCGGTAGAGCGGCTGACCGAGGGCGTGAAGTATCAGGACGTGCTGGCGACGCTCGATGCCGTCACCCTGATGCAGGTGGTGGGCGCTGCGGTGTTCACGCTGCTCAGTTTTGCGGCTTTGGCAGGTTATGACGCTGCCGGGCTCGCCTATTTGAAGGTCAAGGTGCCGCTGCGCTCGCTGGCACTCGGCAGCTTTGCCGGCTACGCCTTGGGCAATACCGTCGGTATGGGGCCGGTGACCGGCGGCGCAGTGCGGCTCAGGGTGTACGGGGCGCATGGCATGGACGCTACCGGCATCGCCAAGTTGATGGCGTTTATCTCCTCCGGCTACGGCTTAGGCCTCACCAGCATGGGCGCGATTGGCCTGCTCTGGGGGGCGGAGGCGGCGGCCACCATCTTGCCGTTCCCAGTGTGGTTTCTAAAGGGCGTGGCACTGTTCACCTTCGCCTTCTTGGCGTTTGTGATGTGGGCCTGTTGGCGCGGCAGGCCGGTGCGCTTTGGCCGCTACGAGATGCCGCTGCCCAGCTTGCAGTTGGCCTACGCTCAGTTGGTCGTCAGCGCCCTGGACATCCTCTTCGGCGCGCTCGCCCTCTGGGTGCTGCTGCCAGACTCCCCCTTGAGTTTCGTCAGCTTCCTCGGCTGCTACGCGCTCGCATTGTCCATCGCCATCATCAGCCATGTGCCGGGCGGGCTCGGGGTGTTTGAGGCGGTGATGCTGATCGCCTTCAAAGGGCAGTTGCGGGTGGAGGAAGTTGCCGGCGCTCTGCTGTTGTTCCGTGCGATCTACTATCTCGCTCCGCTGGCGATCGCGATTCTGCTGCTGGTGCTCCGCGAGTGGCTGGTTTACCGCCGTGGCCGGGTGCAAGAGCAGAGCACTGAGCTCTCGCCCACCTTCCTGTCGGTCGCCACCTTCCTCGCCGGCACCTTGCTGCTGGCGTCGGCCGCCACGCCGATGGTCGCGGGTTCGCTCAAGGTGCTGCAGGCCAATATCCCGCTCATGGTGCTGGAGCTCTCGCACCTCATCAGCGCCCTGTGCGGATTAGCCCTGCTCTACTTCGCGCGCGGCGTGCTGCTGCGGCTTAAGGCCGCATGGGTTGCTGCCTTCGTCACCACCGTGTTGGCGGCCGTACTCGCAGCGCCGAAAGGGATGGCCTTTGGCGAGATGTTGGCACTCGGCATTCTGCTGGTGCTGCTGCTCTTGAGCCGCGCTGAATTCAACCGCCATGCCGCGCTCAACACCCACCCATTCACGCTGAATTGGTGGTTGATGGCGGGTGCAGCCGTTGGTGCCAGCATCTGGCTGCTGTTCTTTGTCTACCGCGATGTGCCCTACAGCACCGCTCTTTGGGCGCAATCGA
>CAZHTI010000039.1:21169-22236 GCA_964535755.1 uncultured Salinisphaerales bacterium
CTGTTCTTTGTCTACCGCGATGTGCCCTACAGCACCGCTCTTTGGGCGCAATCGAGCTTTGACAGCCACGCCGCACGGAGCATGCGCGCCCTAGCCGCCGTCTGCCTGCTGATCTTCTTATTCGCCGTCCGGCAAGCGATGCGGCCCGCCTCCGGCACCGCGCAATTGCCCGAGGCAGAAGCCCTAGAGCGGGCGCTCTCCATCGTTCAGCAACAGCCCAAAGCCGAGGCGCTGATGGCCTTGATGGGCGATAAAAGCCTGCTGTTCTCCCGCTCCGGCCGCAGCTTTTTGATGTACGCGAAAAAGAACCGCACCTGGGCCGCGCTCTACGATCCCATCGGCGAGCCTGCTGAGTTTCAGGAGCTGATCTGGCAGTTCGTCGAGCTTGCCCACACCAACGCTGGTCGGGCCTGCTTTTATCAAGCCTCCGCGCGGGCACTCACCCAATATGCGGATGCCGGGCTGGCCGCGCACAAGCTGGGTGATTTCGCAAGCGTGCAGCTCAGCGGCTTCTCGCTCGATGGGCTCGGCGGGGCCCCGCACCGGCAGGCGCTCGCGCAAGCCACAGCAAGCGGCCTGCGCTTTGAGCTGCGGCCGGCGCAATCCGTCGATGCCCTGTTCGCACCGCTCAAGGCGGTCTCCGACGCTTGGTTGCAGCAGCAAAACAGCCGCGAAAAAGCCTTCTCGATGGGGGCATTTAGGCCGAGCTATTTGCGCCACACGCCGCTGGCTTTGGTCTGGCAGGGGCAGCGCCTAGTCGCCTTCGCCAATGTCTTGCATACCGAGCTCCCGACGGAGGCGATGGTAGACCTCATGCGCCACGACCCCAGCGCGCCGCCGGAGGTCATGGACTTCTTGTTCGTGCATCTCTTGCTTTGGGCGAAAACTGCTGGGTTCGAGCGTTTCGGGCTGGGCATGGCACCAAAGGCCGGGATGAGCACGCACAACAACCCCGCCCATTGGCATCGCATCGAGCAACTCATCGCCCGTCACGGCGCGCACTTCTACAACTTCCGGGGCGTGCGCGACTTCAAAGAGAAATTCCACCCGACCTGGGAGCCGCGTTA
>CAZHTI010000039.1:22336-24348 GCA_964535755.1 uncultured Salinisphaerales bacterium
GATGGCCTCGATATGCGCCCGAATGAGGCGATGAAGGACACCGGCGAAGACTTGAAAGATGCCGCGCAGAATGCCGGCGAAGCGATCAAAGAAGGCGCTGCTGAGGTCAAGCAGGAGGTGAAGGAAGCAACCGACGGCAAGTAAGCCGCGCGATAAAAAGCCCGCCCAACGCAAATCTTGGGCGGGTTTTTTTGTGGCCGCTTAGATCGCCAAGACTTGCCGCAGCCAGACCCCAATGTCGTCGATTTGGTCAGGGTGCACAGAGTGCGCCATGCCGTAAGTGCGCCACTGCACCGGATAGCCTTGGGCGAGGAGCAAATCCTTAGAGGCCAAGCCCAAACCCATCGCCACCACGGCATCTTGGGTGCCGTGCATGAGCAGCACGGGGGTGGCTTTATTGGCGGCGTGGGCCTCCGCTGCCAGCCGCGTATGCACCGGCAGATAGCCCGATAAACCCAGCACGCCGCCCAAGCGGTGGCCGTAGCGCAACCCCGCGTGCAGGGCCATCGCACAGCCTTGCGAGAAGCCGGCGACGATCAGCCGCTCGCTGGCTATGCCGCTGGCGCGCTCGGCATCGAGCAGGGCGTGCATGCGCTCGGTGCTGGCGTTAATGCCTGCGTCGTCTTGGCGGTCGAGGCGCGCCAAACTGGTGATGTCATACCAAGCGCGCATCGGGTAGCCGTTATTGATGGTGACTGGGCGCACGGGGGCGTGCGGGAAGATGAACTTCACCCCGTGTTGCGCGGGAAGGCCCAGCTCACCGGCGACGGGCACAAAATCATTGCCATCAGCACCGAGACCATGCAGCCAAAGCACGGTGGCGCTGTGCTTGCCGGGGGCGGGGAGGATGACGGCGTCTGCGCGGGTGATCATGAGAGGGTGGATTGCAAGAGTTGTGGAAAAATGCGGGCACTACCGAGCCCTAGATGGTGCAGGTAGTCACAAGCCCGATGCAAACCCCCTAAACTCCGCCGCCCCTATGCCCAAGCCATCACGCCCGCTTCTGCTTGCCGCCGCCCTTTCATTCGCGGTGGCAGCCTGTGGTCAAACAGGCCCGCTCAAGCTGCCGCCAGCGGCAAAGCCTGCCGCCAAAGAAGCGGCTGACCCCGCAGCACCGGCTCAGCCCGCGCCCGCTCCCACTTCGTAATCAGGTGTCTCCCCGTGGACTTTTTTGATCGCCGCAACGGTGTTTTATACGCCGAAGACTGCGCAGTGCCCGCCATCGTCGCCCGCCACGGCACGCCTTTGTATGTGTATTCCCGCGCGACGCTAGAGCGCCACTACCGCGCCTTTGACCGCGCGCTCGCTTCCGTGCCCCACTGCGTGCACTACGCGGTCAAGGCCAATTCCAACATTGCCGTGCTGAACGTATTGGCGCGGATGGGCGCGGGCTTCGACATCGTCTCCGGCGGCGAGTTGGCGCGCGTGCTCAAAGCCGGCGGCGCGCCAGAAAAAATCGTGTTCTCCGGCGTCGGTAAAACCGTAGCGGAGATGGAGTCGGCTCTTGCCGCCAACATCGCCTGCTTCAACGTTGAGAGCGAGGCCGAGCTGCATCGGCTTAATGCCGTCGCCCTGCGCCGTGGCCAACGTGCGCGCATTGCCCTGCGGGTGAATCCGGACGTCGACGCCAAGACCCATCCCTACATCTCCACTGGGCTTAAGCAGAACAAGTTTGGCGTCTCGCTCGAAGAAGCTGAGCGTCTGTATCTACAGGCCGCGACCATGCCGGGCCTGAGTGTCTGCGGGATTGCCAGCCACATCGGCAGCCAGTTGCTGGACGTCAGCCCCATGCTCGATGCGCTTGACCGCATGCTGGCGCTGGTGGATCGCCTCGCCGAGCGTGGAGTGACTTTGCAGCACATCGACGTCGGCGGCGGCCTAGGCGTCCGCTACCGCGATGAGGAGCCGACCGAGCCCGCCGATTGGGCCAAGGCGCTGCTGCCGAGGCTAGAAGGCCGCAACCTGGAAGTGCACTGCGAACCCGGTCGCGCCATCGTCGGCAACGCCGGCAT
>CAZHTI010000040.1:0-2085 GCA_964535755.1 uncultured Salinisphaerales bacterium
AGTACGGGTGGCGCAGTAGCCAAAGAGAGCAGCAACAAATAAGCCCCGCTTGCGGGGCTTATTTTTAAGACGGAAACACTGCTGGCGGCTTACCCGCGCGCCAATGGCCGCTTGCCGGTTTGCAGAAAATCGCTCATTGCTTTGACGTGCACGGAATGTTCGGCGAGCTGCAACATCTCTGCACGGACTTCGGCCATCACCTTGCCCGAGCGGTAAATAAGCTTAAACGCGTCTTCGATGGGGCCAATCTCCTCTGCAGTAAAGCCACGACGCCGCAGGCCTTCTTTGTTGATGGCACGGGCATCAGCCGGAGTGCCCTGCACCATCACAAACGGCGGCACATCGCCAGAGAGCCCCGCGCCATAAGCGGTAAACGCATGCGCACCAATCCGGCAAAACTGATAGACCAAGGTGTAGCCACCCAAGATTGCCCAGTCCCCGATCTCGACATGACCTGCGAGGCTGGCGTTATTGGCGAAGATGGTGTCGTTGCCCACCACGCAATCGTGGGCAATGTGGCAGTAATTCATGATCAAGTTGCGGCTGCCGATACGCGTCTCGCCGTTCTTGGTTTCGACTTCCTTCAGGGTGCCGCGCTGGATGCTCACATACTCGCGGAAGACGTTGTCATCGCCGATGACGGTCGCGGTTGCTTGCTCATCAGTCGCAGTTTTGTCCTGACTCAACTCGCCGATGCTGGCAAATTGATAGACGCGGTTGCGCGCGCCCATGCGCATGGGGCCTTTGAGCACGACGTGCGGGCCGATGACGGAGTCCGCGCCGATCTGCACCTTAGGGCCGATGATGCTGTAAGGCCCGACCTCAACGCTGGCGTGCAACTCGGCGCTGGGGTCGATCATTGCCGTGGGGTGGATTTTTGCTGCCATTAGGGAGCCTCCGTGACCAGTTTGGGTGGCTCGGGCAGCTTCAGCACACAGGTCATTTGCGCTTCGACCGCGACCTCCGTACCCACCAAGGCCTGGGTGCAAAACTTCCAGACATTACGCTTCTGCTTTTCTAAGCGCACCGACAAGGTGAGTTGGTCGCCAGGCACGACCGGGCGCTTAAAGCGCGCTGCATCGACACCGGCAAAATAGAGCAGCGCACCGCTCTCAGGCCTCACGCCGGAGTCCAACACCGCGAGCAGACCGCAGGCTTGGGCTAGGGCTTCGAGCATCAGCACCCCCGGCATGGTCGGCACCAGCGGAAAGTGCCCGGGGAAGAACGGCTCGTTGTAGGTCACGTTCTTGAGCGCGACCAAGCTTTTTTGCGGCGTGTAGGCGGTGACGCGGTCCACCAGCAGAAACGGGTAGCGGTGGGCGATCAGCCGCATGATGTCGCGGATATCGAGCGGCAGCGGCAGTGTGGAGGTTTGGTCGGTCATCGGAATAGCTCAATCGTTAGTAGTTTCGCCGTCTGCCGCATCGGTGCTGCCGGTGACATGGAGCAGGCGCTCTAGCTGACGAACGCGATCTTGCAGTTTGTCGAGCCGATTCAAGCGCGCAATCGTTTTGCGCCACTCGCGTGCCGGTGCGACCGGCATGCCAGAACCGTACATGCCTTTTTCTTTCAGGCTGTGCGTCACCATGCTGCGCCCCAAAATCACGACGTCATCGGCGATCTCGACGTGGCCGTTAATGGCGACTGCACCGCCGACCATGCAGCGCTTGCCGAGGCGTGCGGAACCCGCAACGCCAGAATTCGCGGCGATGGCGGTATGGGCGCCAATCACGCAGTTATGGGCGATCTGCACGAGGTTATCGAGCCGCACCCCATCTTCAATCACGGTATCACCCAGCGCGCCACGATCCACGCAACTGTTAGCGCCGATCTCTACGTCGTCGCCGACCACCACCGTGCCCAGCTGCGGGACTTCCAGCCAGCGGCCATCGGCAGTGCGGGCATTACCAAAGCCACGCGAGCCAATCACCGCGCCCGATTGCAGATTGGCGCGCGCGCCGATGCGCACAGCGCGGCCAATCGCGACCTGTGCTTCGACGCGGCTATCGGCACCAAGACTGGCGTCGGCCTCAATCACCACATGCGCGCCGATGCGGCAGCCTGCACCGACCACGGCGCGTGGGC
>CAZHTI010000040.1:2185-24107 GCA_964535755.1 uncultured Salinisphaerales bacterium
TCAATCACCACATGCGCGCCGATGCGGCAGCCTGCACCGACCACGGCGCGTGGGCCAATCACCGCACAAGGGCCAATCTCGCAGCCCGCACCAATCTGCGCTGTTGGGTCGATCACCGCGGTGGCGTGTATGCCTGGGACCAGCACTCGGCTTGGATCAAACAGTGCGGCAATTTGCGCGTAGGCGACGTGCGGGTCTTTAGCAACCAGCGCTGGCTTGCTAATGCCTAAGGCATCGCGTGCGCCGACGATGACCGCAGCTGCCTGCGAATGCGCGATGTGGTCGCGATACTTGGGGTTAGCGACAAAGCCCAAGCCGCCTGCTTCGCCAGGTAGCAGATTGCAGATCTTGTCGATACGAAGCGCAGCGTCGCCCTGCAGCGTCAGGCCGAAACGGGACGCGAGCTCGCCTAAAGTAAAAGTATTCATCGGCCGCCAAAATAACAAAGCCCAGCGGCAAGAGGCCGGCTGGGCTTAAAAGAGACGCTAAATCGTGTCGAACATTACTTCGCGTTGAGGCGCTTCAGCACGTCGGCGGTGATGTCCACCGTAGCGCTGGAGTAGACAGGGTCTTGCAGGACGATGTCCGCACCTTTCTCCTTCGCAACGGCGGTGATGACCTCTTTGATCTTCGCCATCATGCTCTGGGTCAGCTCGCGGTCGCGGGTGGCTAAATCTTCTTGAAACTTGTTCTTCGCAAAGTTGAGGTCAACCTGGCGGGCGTTGAGGTCTTTCTCCTTCTTCGCGCGTTGGTCGGCGCTCATGGTGTCACCGTCGCGCTGATAGGCCTTGACGTCGTCGGCAAAGGATTTGGCTTGTGCTTCTAAGTCATTGCGGCGCTTTTCAAACTCCGCCTTCATCTTGCTTTCAGCCGCCTTGAACTGGACGGAGTCACGCACCACGTCGGCAGAGCGCACCACGACGATCTTGGTTTGGGCATGGGCGGCACTGGCAGCGAGCAGCGCGACAGCGGCAATCAGAAAACGGTTACGCATAGAAGGAATCACTCGGTGTAGTTGAGGTAAATAGACGCGGGAGTGTAACGGCTTGCAACATCGGCACAAAATGCGGGGGAACCTACAGCACTAGCGCGGCGGCCTTAGAACCCACCACCGAAGGTGATCTGGAAGGCGTCGGTACGGTCGTCTGGCTTGGACTTGATCGGGTAGGCGTAGGACAGTTGCAACAGGCCCAAGAACGGGGTGAACCACTGCGCTGAGACACCGGCGGATTGACGCAGTTCACCGAAGTCGAAGTCGCCCGGCTCGGCGAAGACATTGCCGATGTCATAGAACAGCGAGAAGCGCGTGGACTTGCCGTCGGAATCCAGCGGCGTCGGGATGATCAACTCCGTCTGCGCGGTGGTGCGCAGCTTGCCGCCGAAGGGATTGCCGAAGGAATCGAAGGGCGAGAGTGTGCCGTCGTCAAAGCCACGCACGGTGCGCGCGCCACCGGCAAAGTAATTCTCATAGGGCGGTGAGCTGCGGGTGTCGCCGTAGCCATCGACGTAGCCCACGGTGCCGTCGAAGGAGAGCACCAGTTTGAGCGGCAGCGGCACATAGGACTGCTGCTGGAAGAAGGCATTGAAGTATTGGATGTCCGAGCCCGGCGTAGTGACGTCGAGATTCAAGCGCGACAGCGAGCCCCGGTTGGCGAAGAACGTGCGGTTGCGGGTGTCGCGCGTGAGGCCGGTACGCAGGGTGTAGTCGGTAAAGGCCGAGCCGTTATCGGCCACAAACTGGAGGATCTCGTTGGAGGAGCTGCCGGGGAAGGTATCCAAGGCGGTGCGCGCCACACCCGCACCGGCACGCAGGGAGATGAACTCCGAGAGCGGGAAGCTATAAGTGAGGTCTGCACCGATGGTGTTGGAGTTAAAGCCGGACGAGAAGCGCACCACGCTCGACGACTTGCGGTAGTACACCGACACCGACTGCGCGATGCCATCGTTGGTGAAGTAGGGGTCCGTCCAGCTGAAGTTGAACTGGCGCGAAACCGAGGAGTTATCGACCGTCAAATCCACCCGATTGCCGGTGCCCAAGAAGTTGGTATGGGTGAGGCTGGCGTTGACCAAAAAGCCCTGAGAGCCTGAGAACCCAACGCCGAACTGCACAGAGCCCGGCGCACGCTCTTTGATTTTGAAGCTGACGTCGACTTGGTCATCGGTGCCGGGCACGGGCTTGGTATCGACCTCTGCCTCCTCAATGAACTGCAAGCGCGTCAGACGCACGCGCGAGCGCTCCACCGCACTCTTTGAGAAGGGTGCGGCTTCCAACTGGCGCATTTCACGGCGTAGGGTTTCGTCGTTGGTGCTGCCGTGGCCGGAGAAGTTAATCCGCCGGACGTAGGTGCGCTTGCCCGACTCAACCACGTAGTTCAGCGTCACTTCGCGCTTGGCCTCATCGATCTCCGGCACTGGTGTCACCTTCGCAAAGGCGTATCCGACGTCGGAAAGCGCGGCCTCAATCCGGCTCGCGGACTCGGTGGCCTCTTTGCGGGAGAACGTGGCACCGGCCTTGGTCGAGAGCAGCAGCGTTAGGTAGTCGGGCGAGAGCACGGTCTCGCCGGTGAACTTGCGGTCGCGCACGGTGTAGCGCTCGCCTTCATCAACATTCGCCGTGATGTAGATGTTCTTTTTATCCGGCGACAGCGAGACCTGAACCGACTCGATGTTGAACTTTAGATAACCGCGGTCTTGGTAGTAGTTCTGGAGCTTTTCCAAATCGCCACCCAAGGTTTGCTTGGAGTAGCGGTCGCTTTTTTGGAACGGCACCCAATTCGTCGCTTTGAGCTCCAACTGCTCCAAAAGCTCTTTCTGGGAGAAGGTCTTGGCACCGATGATGTTGATGCTGGTGATGGTGGTGGACTTGCCTTCTTCCACCTTGATGCTGACCTCCACTCGGTTGTTGGGCAGCTCAGTAACGGTGGGCTCGATGCTGACGTCGTAGTAACCGTTGGCAAAATACTGGCGCTGCAACTCCTGCTCGACTTGATCCAACAGCGCGCGCTTAAACACCTCACCTTCAGCAAGGCCTAAGTCTGAGAGTGTTTTTTTGAGTTCGTCGCCGCCGACTTTTTCGTTGCCGCTGATTTCAAATTTGGCGATCTGTGGGCGCTCGACGACTTTGACCACTAGGGTCCCACCCTCGCGCAGCAATTCGACGTCCGAAAACAGGCCCGTCGCGTACAGGGCCTTGATGGCATTGCGCGAAGTGATGTCGTTGAGCTCGTCGCCGGTGGTCAGCGGCAGGTAGGTGAGGATGGTGCCCTCGTCTAGGCGCTGTAGGCCTTGGGCCTCAATCGCCGTGACCTTAAACGGCTCTAGCGCCAGCGCTGCAGGGGCAAAAAGCAGTGCTGCGCAAGCGGCTAGCGCGCGCTTTGATAGTGATTTGGTCATGGGCCCGGCGATTGTTTTAAAGAAATTTTATGGTGACGACACAGCGAACATGCCGCTCACAGCGCCAAAGACCATGGCGAGCAAACACACTCTTGCGCGGCCAATAGACTGAAGTCCCAGCAATTAGTTGCCGACTAAAGGACCGCCGTAAACGCCGCAGAGAAATGTGCTCGTCGCCCTAGCTAAAAGGCGCTGAAAACGCGCGAAAGATCATTATAGAAGGCTAGGCCCATGAGCATCATCAGCAGCAGTAGCCCAAAGCGCTGGCCGAAAGCGACGACCTTTTCCGGCACCGGCGCGCCGCGAATCATTTCGTAGGTGTAGAAGACGATATGGCCACCGTCGAGCACCGGCACTGGGAGCAGGTTGAGCACCGCGAGACTGACGCTGACCAAGCCCAAAAAGCTGAGATAGGCAGCGATACCGACGCTGGCGGTGAAGCCCGCCGCCTCGGCGATTTGGATTGGGCCGGAGACGTTTTTGAGCGAGACTTCGCCGGTAAACATGCGGCCAAACATCTTCAAGGTCAGCGTCGACATCCGCCAAGTTTCTGCGAAGGCCGCTGGGATGGCGGCAAGGGGCGAAAGGCGCTCCTCGGCTTCCAAGCCAGCGAATGCCTCCTTAGGCACCGCCACGCGTGCGCCGAAGCGGCCAACCCGCTCCTCGCCCTCGCCGATCGTGGAAATAACCGGTTGCAGCGTGAGGGTTTGATCGCCGCGTTGTAGCTGCACCTTGGGCGCACTACCCGGATGCTCCCGAACCCACTGCGCCCAATCCGTCCAATCGTCGATGGCTTCGCCGTCGCGCGCGAGCAATACATCACCAGCTTTGAAGCCTGCCTGCTCGGCCGCGTACCCCGGCTCCACCGACTCAATCACCGGCTTGAACTTAGGCTGGTAGGGGTTCAAGCCTAGGTCGTCAAATAGATGCTCTGGGTCGATGCGCACGCGGCTCAAATCCAAGGCCACGCTGCGGCTGGTGGTGTCCTCAAGGCTGCGCTGCACGGTGAGCCGCATCGGGCCACGGTCGACTGCCTGCTCCAGCAGATGCCCGCGCAACTGGCTGAAGGTGCTAACCGGCTCGCCGTTGACTTGGGTGATCAACTCGCCACCCTGTAGCCCAGCACGAGCGGCGATGGACGCTGCGGGCGGGGTATCGAGCACGGGCTTCATCCCCGGCTGGCCAATCACGAAGACCATCCAGAAGAACAGAATTGCCAGAGCGAAATTCGCAAACGGCCCGGCAGCGACGATCAACAGGCGCTTCCACGCTGCGGCGCGATTGAAGCTCATGTGTGCTTCCTCCGGTGCGACTTCGCCCTCGCGCTCGTCGAGCATCTTCACGTACCCGCCCAAGGGGATCGCTGAGAGCGCGTATTCGCAGCCGTCTTTACCGGTGCGGCTCCACAACACCTTGCCGAAGCCGACGCTGAAACGCAGCACTTTGACGCCCATTTTGCGGGCGACCCAGAAGTGACCGAACTCGTGGAAGGACACCAAGATGCCGATGGCGACCAAGAACCACAGAATGCTTTGCAAAACCGTCATAACTCGTCCTTACCGGTGGCGGCGTTTTGCGCCGAGAGCGGCTGCTTGTTGCGCCCATGCTGCGACCATCAAGGCCTCGGGCAGTTCCCTGCCCTGCGGCAGGTCGGCTGAGCGGCTTTGTTCGAGCACGTCAGCCACCAATTCGGGGATGGCGAGGTAGCGCAAACGGCCCGCCAAGAACTCGGCAACTGCAACCTCATTAGCCGCGTTCAAGACATTGGGGGCATGGCCGCCCGCTTGCAATGCCGCGCGCGCGAGCCCAAGTGCCGGGAAGCGCTGAGGGTCCACCGGCTCAAAGTGAAACTGCGCCATCTGCTGCCAGTTCAAGCCGGCAACGCCACTGCTCCAGCGCTCAGGCCAAGCGAGCGCGTGGGCGATGGGTACGCGCATGTCAGGCCGCCCCAATTGCGCGAGCGTCGAGCCGTCAACGTACTCGACCAAGGAGTGGATGATGCTCTCTGGGTGGATGACGACTTCAATCTGTGGCTCCGGCAGCCGGTAGAGCACGGCGGCCTCGATCAGCTCTAGCCCCTTGTTCATCATGGTGGCGGAGTCCACCGAAATCTTCTGCCCCATGCTCCAGTTGGGGTGGCGCACAGCCTGTGCAGGCGTGATGTCGGCCAGCTCGGCCAAGGGGGTCGCGCGAAACGGCCCCCCGCTGGCGGTGAGGATGAGCTTGGCAATGCCTGCTGGCAGTGGCGCGCCACACCGGGCTGCGGCAGGCAGGCACTGGAAGATGGCGTTGTGCTCGGAGTCAATCGGCAGCACCAAAGCCCCAGTTCTGAGTGCTTCCGCCATCATCAAATCGCCGCACATCACCAGCGGCTCTTTGTTGGCGATGAGCACGCGCTTGCCTGCCCGAATCGCTGCAAGCGTGGAAGCAAGCCCCGGTGAGCCAGCGATGGCACACATGACTTGGTCAACGGCAGGCTCAGCGGCTAGGGCATCGAGTGCTGCCATGCCGGAGTGCGCTTGGGTGGCAAGTCCGGCTGCCTCTAGGCCGCTGCGCAGTTCACCGAGCAGGCGGTCATCGGCGATGACCGCATGAGCGGGGCGATGCGCTTGGCAAACGGCGATGAGCCCGGCCACGTCGCGGTGCGCGCTGAGCCCGAAGACGGCGAGTTTGTCGGGGTGGGCCGTGGCGACGCTGAGCGTGCTGCGCCCGACTGACCCAGTCGCCCCAAGGACGACGAGCTGTTGCCGCGCGCTCATAGCTTGAGCAGGGTAACGCCGAGGTAAAACAGCGGTGCTGCGGCGAGGATGGCGTCAATGCGATCCAGCACGCCGCCGTGCCCCGGCAGCAAGGTGCCGGAGTCCTTCAAGCCGCGCAGACGCTTGAAGAGGCTCTCGGTGAGGTCGCCCACGATGGACAAGGCAGCGGTGGCGACACTCACCAAGGCCAGCAACACGATGGGCAGCGGTTGCTCAAGCTCTAGGCCAAAGGCCGTCGGCCCTGCGCACAAGGCCCACAGGGCGACGAGCACTAGCCCGCCAATCGCGCCCTCTATGCTCTTGCCGGGCGACACTGCGGGCGCGAGCTTGCGCTTGCCGTAGTTGCGGCCGACGAGATAGGCACCGACATCCGCTGCGAAGACGATGAAGAACATGAACATCAAACGCCAAGGGCCGTTGGGCTGGGCATGAAGCTCCGCCAAGGGCAGCAAGGTCGCGGGCAAAATCAGCAATCCCAGAGGGGCCATCCGCTCGACCGGCCAAGGGCCATTGGCGAAGCTTGCGGGGTAGCGGCGGATCAGGCGCAAGGCGTAGAGCCACCAAAGCACCGCGACTGTGGCGAGGGCTTCCACCCCATAGGGCACCTGCCGAAGCTGCCACGCGAGCGCGCAGACTACGAGCATCGCCAGTGCATACCGCAACTTAGGACCGAAGCGGTCGGCCCCCATAAAGCTGCTCCACTCCGTCGCGGCAATCACCCCGACGCCGACGAAGAGAGCGTAGAGCCATTCCGTCTTGCCTTCCAAGCCAAAAATAGCCAGCAGCAGCAGCGGCAAAAGGATGAGTGCAGTGAGGATGCGCGGGATGAGCACGTAGGCGGACTATGTCGAGTGAGGGGAGCCCGCCGAGCAGCCGACGAGCGCAAGCGGCGAATTGTGCTGGCTCGCGGCGAAATTGGCGAACCGCTCAGCAACCGAGCGCCTAAGTGCTGGCGTCCGGCACCCGCCCAAAACGGCGTTGGCGGCCGGAGAACCAGTCCAGAGCCGCATGCAGGTGCTCAGGCGCAAAGTCTGGCCACAGCTCAGGAGAAAAATAGAGCTCCGCGTAGGCGCTTTGCCAGAGCAGGAAGTTGGAAATCCGCAACTCGCCGCCGGTACGCACCATGAGGTCAACATCCGGCATGCCCGCCGTTAGTAGGCGCTCTTGGATGGCGGCTGGCGTCACTGCGATACCCTCCGCTGCCGCACGCGCAGCGGCCTGAGCAATGTCGATCTGCCCGCTGTAGCCGACTGCGACCATCAGCGTCATGCCCTTGAAGTGCTGTGAGGCCGCCTCGGTCTCCTGCATCAGCGCGCGCAGTTCCGGCGCAAACGCCGAGTGGTCGCCAATGAACTTCCAACGCAGACCGTGCTCAGAGAGCTGCTTAATCTCGCGCCGCAGGGTCTTTACAAAGAGGCTCATCAGCAGGCTGACTTCCTCCTCCGGGCGGTTCCAGTTTTCCTGGCTGAAGGCGAACAGCGTGAGGACTTCCACCCCCGCATCTGCGGCGGCTTTAACGATTTTGCGCGCCGAGCGCACACCCGCATGGTGGCCAAAGGCGCGCGGCTGCATGCGCTGCTTTGCCCAGCGGCCATTGCCGTCCATGATCACCGCGACGTGTCGCGGCAAAGCGAGCGCTTGCGCTGGCGTGGACTGATGCACAGCCGCTTCGTGCGCACGGTGAAAGCCGCTGGTGCCGGAGCTCATCCACATCATCAACGCTCCGCCGACGCCCGCAGCGCGGAATCCGTCCCTAAAGAAAACTTGCTCATTCCGCGCCTTATTGGAGTTACATGCTCATCAGTTCTTTTTCTTTAGCGGCCATCATCTCTTCCGCTTTAGCGATGTGCTGATCGGTGAGCTTCTGAATCTCAGTCTCGGCGCGCTTCTCGTCGTTCTCGCTGATGGTCTTGTTCTTGAGCGCGTCCTTGACCGTTTGCATGGCATCACGACGCACGCCACGGATGGCGACACGCGCGCCTTCGGTTTCGTTCTTCACCACCTTCACCAAATCGCGGCGGCGCTCTTCGGTGAGCGGCGGCAGGTTGATGCGCATCGTGGTGCCTTGCGTGTTGGGCGTGAGGCCCAAGTCGCTCTTCAAGATGGCCTTCTCAATCGGGCCAACCATGTTTTTCTCCCAAGGCGTGATGCTGATGGTGCGGGCATCCTCCACCACCACCTGTGCCACCTGCGAGAGCGGCACCTCTGAGCCGTAGTAATCCACATGGACATGGTCCAGCAGGCCTGCGTTGGCGCGGCCAGTGCGGAGCTTGGAGAACGCCACGCGCAGACCTTCCAAGGTCTTCTGCATGCGGGTGCTAAGGTCTTTTTTGAGTGGGTCGATCATGTCGTAATACCTCTTGCTTAACAGGAGTAATGAGCGCCAGTCGCAGCCTAGGGCGAAGATCACCCCGTGTTACGCGTGGCGGATGGTAGTCCCTTAATTGGTGACGAGCGTACCGATGGCCTCGCCGCGAACAATCGCCATGAGCGCGCCGGGGCGATCCATGTCGTAGACCCGCAGCTTCATTTTTTGCTCGCGGCACATGACCATCGCGGTTTGGTCCATCACGCCCAAACGCTTGTTCAGCGCCTCGTCAAAAGTCAGGTGCTCGTACTTTGTAGCACTCGCATCTTTCTTCGGGTCAGCGGTGTAAATGCCATCCACCTTGGTGGCCTTGAGCATCAAATCCGCACCAATTTCTACTGCGCGCAGAGCGGCTGCGGAATCCGTGGTGAAGAAGGGGTTGCCAGTGCCTGCCGCAAACACGACGACCCGGCCGTTTTCCAAATGGCTCACCGCGCGGCGGCGGATGAAGTCTTCGCACACCTCGTTGATGCGGATGGCCGATTGCACGCGCACCTCTAGGCCCAAGCGCTCAACCGCATCTTGAATAGCGAGCGCATTGATGACGGTCGCCAGCATGCCCATTTGGTCGCCGGTGACGCGATCCATGCCGCCACGGGCCAAGCCCTCACCGCGGAAGATATTGCCGCCACCGACGACGATCGCTACCTGCACGCCGGCGTCCACCACCTGCTTAATCTCATTGGCGACGAAGTTCATCACGTCGGGAGAGATGCCAAAGTTCAAGCCGCCCATCAGGGCTTCGCCAGAAAGCTTCAGCAGGATGCGGGGGTAAGCCAAGTTGCTGGATTTAGGGGCGTCGGTAGTCATAAATGGATGCGGGCAAGTGGTAAAGAAAAGCCCCGAAGTCGGGGCTTTTCTGAGTGCGGCGATTCTAACGCGTCGCGGTCCAGTCACGGACTAAAGCGCAAGGCGAGAAGCACCGCGAGTAACCTTGGGCAAGGCAGCAACACGAGGTGCCACTACCCTGCCTGATGGCCGCGCTTAGCCCTTGGCGGCAGCGGCGACTTCGGCAGCGAAGTCGGTTTCCTTCTTCTCGATGCCCTCGCCGACCGCCAAGCGGACAAAGCGCGCAACGGCTGCACCCTTGGCCTTTAGCGTAGCTTCCACCGTCGCGTCACCCTTCTGACCATAGGCGTCGTTCTTGACGAACGGCTGGCCGAGCAGAGAGATGTCCGACGTGAACTTGCGAATCTTGCCGTCCACCATCTTGGCGAGAATCTCCGCGGGCTTGGCCTTGAACTCTTTACCCATCGCTTCAGCATCGGCCTTGGCTTCTGCTTGCTCGGTGGCGATTTGGCCGTCGATGATTTTGCGCTCGGCTTCCACCAAGTCAGCAGGCACATCGGACGGAGAAACCACCTTAGGTGCCATGGCAGCAACGTGCAGGGCGATGTCCTTGGCGAGCACTTCGTCGCCCTTTTCCATTGCCACCACTACGCCAATCTTGGAGCCGTGCAGGTAATGGACGATGGGGCCAGCAGCCTTCTCGACCACTTCGAAGCGGCGCAGCGTGATGTTCTCGCCAATCTTCGCCACCAAGCCGCGACGAATCTCGTCGAAGCTGGTGCCGTTGTGGCTCAGGCCCAGCAGGGCTTCGAGGTTGGCAGGGCGCTCAGCGAGCACCGCAGCCGCAGCCGCGTTGCCAAGGGCCAAGAAGTCCTCGGCCTTGGCGACGAAGTCGGTTTCGCAATTGACTTCGAGCAGCGCCAGTGCCGTCGCATTTTGGGCAACGAAGACGCGACCATCGGCGGCCACGCGGCTTGCCTTCTTGTCGGCCTTGACCATGCCTTCCATGCGCATCTTCTCGGCGGCGGCGTCGATGTCACCACCGGTCGCCACCAAGGCCTTCTTGCAGTCCATCATGCCGGCGCCGGTGCGCTCGCGCAGTTCGCCGACCAGCTTTGCAGTAATTTCAGCCATGAGTATTAACCCTCGCTGCGGGGGGTAGGCGCGCCGCGGCCACCCTTGTTCTCAACGCGGGGCGCGGGGCGGCGGGGAGCGCCACGGTCATCGCGACGGCCAGCGGGTTTGGTGCGGGCCTTGTCGCCTTCGCTGCCGGCTTCAGTGCTCACTTCTGGACGAGGGGCCACGGTGATGGTCGCCTTGCCTTCGATGATCGCTTCAGCAATCGCGCCGGTGTAGACCTTGATGGCGCGGGTCGCGTCGTCGTTACCGGGGATGACGCAGTCGATGCCTTCTGGGTTGTTGTTGGAGTCGACCACCGCGATCACGGGGATGCCCAGCTTCTTGGCTTCGGCAACGGCAATTTTTTCAAAGCCGGTGTCGATAATGAACAAGCAGTCTGGGAGGCTAGGCATTTCCTTGATACCGCCCAAGGACTTGCGGAGCTTCTCGATTTCGCGGGTGAAGGTGAGCTGTTCTTTCTTGTTGAGGCGGCCGATGCTGCCGTCTTCCACTTGCTTTTCCATGTCCTTCAAGCGCTTGACGCTGGCCTTGACGGTCTTGAAGTTGGTCAGCAAGCCGCCCAACCAGCGCTGGCTGATGTAGGGCATGCCGGCGCGCTTGGCTTCTTCTTCGATGGTCTCGCGGGCTGCACGCTTGGTGCCCACAAACAGAATCTTGCCGCCGTTGGCAGCGAGCTTGCCAGCAAAGTTGCAGGCGTCCTTCAACATCGGCAGGGTTTGCTCGAGGTTGATGATGTGAATCTTGCTGCGGCTGCCGAAGATGTAGGCTTCCATCTTGGGCGACCAGTAACGCGTACGGTGACCAAAGTGGGCGCCGGCTTCGAGCAACTGGCGCATAGTGACATTAGACATTTAAGGCTCCTTTGGGTTGATGCATACCGTGCGGTGAGGCCAAGAGGCCCACCCAAAATCCGCGCGGATGGATTTAAGAAACACCTTGCGGCGACACGCACACAAGACGCCCACACCGGCTTGATTGCCAGCAGAGGGCGCGCTTTATACCATTCGCGCCCTTTTGAAACAATCTAGTGAGCGCTAAGTCCAGCATGGGCAGTCAATACACAGTGAAGACGCCCGCCGAGCAAGACGCGATGCGGGCGGCGGGGCGCGCCGCTGCGAGTGTGCTGGAGTTCATAGCCCCGCAGATTCAGGCAGGCATGAGCACGGGGCAGATTAACGACCTCTGCCACCGCTACATCACCGAGACCCTAGGCTGCCTCCCTGCCCCTTTGGGCTATGGTGCGAGTGGCCCAAGACCGGCCTTCCCCAAGAGTGTGTGCACTTCGGTGAATAACGTCGTCTGCCACGGCATCCCGGGCGACAAGGTGCTGAAGAAGGGCGATGTGCTGAACGTCGATGTGACCGTCATTAAGGACGGCTTCCACGGCGATACCAGCCAAATGTTTGCGATTGGCGATGCGGGGATTTTGGCCAGCCGGCTGTCGCTGGTGGCGCGCGAATCCATGCTCGCCGGCATCCGGCAGGTGAAGCCGGGGGCAACGCTGGCTGACATCGGGGGTGCCGTGCAGCAGGTGGTGGAGAAAGCCGGGTTCTCCGTCGTGCGCGACTACTGCGGCCACGGCATTGGCCGCGTGTTCCATGAAGATCCGCAAATCCTGCACTACCGCAAAGGCCCCTCTGAGCGCCAACGCAGTGGCCGTGACGACCAAGACTTAGCCCTAGTGCCCGGCATGTGCTTCACGATCGAACCAATGGTGAATGCAGGCCGCCCCGAAACAAGACTAATGCCCGACCACTGGACGGTCGTGACGAAAGACCGCTCGCTGTCTGCCCAGTGGGAGCACACGGTGCTGGTGACAGAGACGGGCGTGGAAGTGCTGACCTTGCGTCTAGGCGAAGTGTTGTGACGGCGGGGCTGGATTTAGGCGAGCCAGACGGCACTGTGGCGGTGTTCTCGGCGCGCAAAATTCGCTCGCGTTTGCGGGCACCAGGGGCAAGTGCCGTCGCGGTGTTTAAGGAGACTCTGGCCTGGGGCAAGCAGCGGTTGTTTGATCTCTTCCATGAAGGCGCGCCTGCCGATGTGCTGGTCCATGCCCGCTCGCAATTGATGGACGAAGTGTTGTGCGAGGCTTGGGAGCGTCACCTAGGCGCCGCCGAGGGCCTGTGCGTGATGGCCGTCGGCGGCTATGGCCGTGGCGAGTTGTTACCGGCCTCGGACATCGACGTGCTGGTGCTGCATGGGCCGGATGGCCTTGGCGCAGAGCAGGCGCGCGTCGAGCAATTTTTGTCCTTTCTCTGGGACATTGGGCTGGAGGTGGGTGCTGCGGTGCGCACCGTGGCGCACTGCGCGCAGTTGGCGTCAGAAGACCTCACCATCATCACCAACTTGATTGAGTCGCGCCGCTTGGTGGGGGATGCCAGCCTCGCAGCAGCGCTGAATGCCGAGATCGCACCGGAGAAGATTTGGCCCACCGCAAGCTTCTTTCACGCCAAGCTGGAAGAGCAAAAGCGCCGCCACGCCAAGTACGACGACACCGGCTACAAACTGGAGCCCAACGTCAAAGAAAGCCCCGGTGGCCTGCGCGATATTCACACCATCGTCTGGGTCGCCAAGCGGCACTTTGCCTCGCAAACGCTCAGTGATCTACGCGCCAAGGGCTTTCTGACCCAGCAGGAATGCGACGAATTATTTGCCGGCCAAGACTTCCTCTGGCGGGTGCGCTTTGCCCTGCATATGCTCACCGGCCGCCACGAAGACCGCCTGCTGTTTGACCACCAGACCAAGGTCGCTGGCTTGTTCGGCTACGTCGATGCCGAACCGGGCCCAGGACAGCGCGGCAGCAACCGCGCAGTAGAGCAGTTTATGCAGCTCTACTACCGCACCATCAAAGGCCTCTCCTGCCTCAACGACATCCTCTTGCAGCTGTTTGAGCAGAGCATTTTGGGTGCGAGTGCGGAAGGCGAGATCAATGTCCTCAACGCCCGCTTCCAACTGCGCGGCGATGTGATTGAGGCGCGCGATGACCGCGTGTTCCAAGACCAGCCTTGGGCGCTGTTGGAAATCTTCCACCTCATGCAGCAGTCGCAAGAGGTAGAGACGATTGCTGCCACCACGCTGCGGATGATCCGCCGCGACCTGCCCTACCTCGATGAGTCCGTCCGCAACAGCGCCCGCGCCCGCGCCTTGTTTATGGGCTTCTTCCACGAGGGCAATGGCCTCACCCATGCGTTGCGTCGCATGAACCGTTACGGCGTGCTTGGCCGCTATCTGCCGAGCTTTGGCGCCATCGTCGGCTTAATGCAGTACGACCTCTTCCACACCCTGACGGTGGACGAGCACATCCTCTACGTCGTCCGCAATGCGCGCCGGTTAGCGATGCCGCGCTTTGCCCATGAGCTGCCGTTTGCCAGCGCCGTGCTCAAGCGCTTAGCCAAGCCGGAGCTGCTCTACCTCGGGGCGTTCCACCATGACCTCGCCAAGGGGCGCGGCGGCGATCACTCCGAATTGGGCGCTGCTGAGGCAGAGGACTTCTGCCTCGCGCATGGCCTATCGCACCCAGATGCTGAGTTAGTCGCTTGGCTGGTGCAGAACCATTTGTTGATGTCGCTGACTGCGCAGAAACAGGACGTCCACGACCCAGAAATCATCGCCACGTTTGCCGAGAAAGTGCAGACCCGCGAGCGCCTCGACGTGCTCTATCTGTTGACGGTCTCAGACATTCGCGGCACCAATCCCAAGCTCTGGAACAGCTGGCGCGACTCACTCCTCAAAGACCTCTACCACGGCACCGCGCGGGCACTCGATGCCGGCATCGCCAACGTGCCGACGCTGCATGAACGTGCATTGCGCAACCGCCGCCATGCGCATTCGCTACTGCTGACGCACGAGCAAGACGAAGCGCGTGCCGATGCCTTCTGGCAGCGCTTGGAGGACGATTACTTCCTGCGCCATACCCCGCAAGAAATGCTCTGGCACCTGAGCAGTGTTGCCCAAATCCGCGCCCAAGATTTGCCGCTAGTGCTGGTGAAGAACTTTGAGGACCGTGGCACCAGCGTCTTCATCTACTGCCATGACCGCGATCACTTGTTTGCACTCACCACCGGCGTGCTGGCACAACTGGGCCTGAACGTACTCGATGCGCGCCTGCACACGACCAGCGACGGCTACGTGCTCGACAGCTACGTCGTGCTGGAAAGCGACGGCCTGCCAGTCTCCGGCACGCACCGCCCGCAAGAGATCATTGAGCGCCTCTGCCGCGTGCTGAAAGACCCACAAGTCAGCGTGGTGGACGTCAGCCGCAAGCCGAATTCGCGGCTCAAGCACTTCAGCACGCCGACCACCGTGCACATCCATCAAGACCCCTCGCGCAACCGCACGGTGTTGGAGTTGGTGGCAGCCGACCAGCCCGGCCTGTTGAGCTTGCTGGGGCGCATCTTCCACAAGCGCGGCATCCTGCTCGACGCCGCAAAAATCGCCACCATCGGCGAGCGCGCCGAAGACGTTTTCTACCTCACCAACGCCCAGCATCAGGCCATCACCGATGAAGCCATGCTGGAAGACCTGCGCGAAGTCATCATCCGCACCCTCGACTAAACCAAAGCCCACACCATGACCCTGCAAGCCACTATCGAATCCGCTTGGGACCAACGCGACACCCTCGACCCCAGCAACCATGCGGTGCGCGAGGCCGTGTTAGAGGCCATCGCCCTGCTCGACGCCGGCACTGCGCGCGTCGCCGAGCCCACCGCCAACGGTTGGCAGGTCAATGAGTGGCTAAAGAAGGCCGTGCTGTTGTTCTTCCGCCTGCACGGCAACCAGCCGATCAGCATGGGTGCTTTGATGGGCTACGACAAAGTGCCGCTGAAGTTTGATGGCTGGAGCGATGCCCAGTTCAAAGAGCAAGGCGCACGCGTGGTGCCGCCTGCGGCCGTGCGCAAGGGTGCGTACATCGCCCCCGGTGCGATTCTGATGCCGAGCTACGTCAACATCGGTGCTTACGTCGGTAAGGGCACAATGGTCGACACTTGGGCCACCGTTGGCTCCTGCGCGCAGATCGGCGCGAACGTGCATCTCTCCGGGGGCGTGGGCATCGGCGGCGTGTTGGAGCCGCTGCAAGCCAGCCCGACGATCATCGAGGACGACTGCTTCATCGGCGCACGTTCTGAGGTGGTCGAAGGCGTGATTGTCGAGCGCGGCTCGGTGCTCTCCATGGGCGTGTTCATCGGCCAAAGCACGCCGATTTACGACCGCGCCACCGGGCAAGTCAGCTATGGCCGCGTGCCTGCTTACTCCGTCGTCGTCCCCGGCAGCCTGCCGAAAGACGGTGGCCGCTACAGCCTCACCTGCGCGGTGATTGTGAAGCGCGTCGATGCCCAAACCCGCAGCAAAACCAGCATCAACGCGCTGCTGCGCGACGACTGAGCCGCGCAAGCTGCCCCTCTGCTACCGCACATGCGGGCGCGGCAAGACTGCGCCCGCGCCTAGTGGAAGTCCCTAGAGCCAGTCGGCAACTGGCCTAGCCAAGCGGTGCAGTCCTCGGTGCGGTAGGCGACGACGTGGATCACGCCCTGCTCGGACTGCAACTTGCCGCGCACCAGCAGCAGGCGGGCTTTGACGATGGCCTCGCGCTGGGCCTCGAAGACCTTGGCCCAGATCACCAGATTGGTGCTGCCGGTTTCATCCTCCAGCGTGGCAAACACCACGCCGCTCGCGGTCTGTGGCCGTTGCCGGTGGGTGACGATGCCCGCGACGGTGATGATGCGGCCATCGTCCACCGCCTTGAGCCTTGCCGCCGGCACGACTTGGCGGCGCATCAACCTTGGCCGCAACAGTGCCAGCGGGTGGCGGCCCAGCGTCAGGCCTAGATGGCGGTAGTCCGCCACCAAGTCTTGCGCCTCGCTCGGCAGCGGTAGGGCCAGTTGTGGCTCTGCTGCACCGCGCGCGCCTTGCAGCAGGGGGCCTGCGACTGCCGCAGCAGCCGCCTGCCAGCGTGCTGCATGGCGGTGGCCCGCCAGAGCCTTGAGCGCACCGGCATTGGCGAGGCAGTGGATGCTCTTGCGGCTCACTTGGCTGCGCTCGACCAAATCCTGCACGCTGGCAAAGCCGCCTCGCGGCCTTCTCAGCACGATTTGCTGGGCTTCCACGGTCGGCAAGCCGCTGATTTGGTTTAAGCCCAGGCGGACTTCCGCAGCCCCTGCGGCATTGCGCTCTAGGCTGCAATCCCACTCGCTGATTTGCACATCCACCGGCCGGAACTGCACGCCGGATCGGCGGGCATCTGCGACCAATTGCGCGGGCGCATAAAAGCCCATCGGCTGGGCGTTGAGCAGGGCCGCACAAAAGGCGGCGGGCTCGTGGCAGCGCATCCAGCAACTGACGTAAGTGAGCAGCGCAAAGCTCGCCGCATGGCTCATCGGGAAGCCATAGCTGCCAAAGCCCAGAATCTGCTGGTAGATGCTCTCGATGAACTCCGGCGCATAGCCGCGTGCGGCCATGCCTTGGCTCAGGCGCTCGTAAAAATGCTGTAGGCCACCGCGCCGCTTCCACGCCGCCATCGAGCGCCGCACTTGGTCGGCCTCGCCGGGCGAGAACCCCGCCGCGACCATCGCGATGCTCATCACCTGCTCTTGGAACAGGGGCACGCCGAGCGTGGGCTTCAGCACTTTTTCTAGCTCGGCACTGGGGTATTCCACCGCCTCCAAGCCCTGCCGACGGCGCAGGTAGGGGTGCACCATCTTCCCTTGGATCGGCCCGGGCCGGACGATGGCGACCTCCACCACCAAGTCCCAAAACGTGCGCGGCTGCATGCGCGGCAACATGCTCATCTGCGCGCGCGATTCGATCTGAAACACGCCAGTGGTCTCGCCGCGACTAATCATCGCGTAGGTCGCGGGGTCTTCGGCGGGGATGTCCTGCAATGCAATGGGCCGGCCGTGGAAGTGCTGCATCAAATCCAGCACGCCGTGGATGGCGGTGAGCATGCCCAGGGCGAGCACATCCACCTTCAGCAGGCCCATGGTGTCGAGGTCGTCCTTGTCCCACTGGATGATGGTGCGCTCCGGCATCGCGGCGTTCTCCAGCGGCACGAGGGTCGAGAGCGGGCGATCGGAGAGCACAAAGCCGCCGACGTGCTGTGAGAGATGCCGGGGGAAGCCCACCAAAGCCCGCACCAAGGCGATGAACTGCGTGACCAGCAGGCCGTCGAGGTCAAAGCCTTGGCGGACTAACTCCTGCATCAGCCGCGTGCCGTCGTCCCAGTAGGACATCGCTTGGCTCAAGGCATCGACCTGTTGCAGCGATAGCCCCATCGCCTTGCCGACATCGCGCACCGCGCCCTTGCGCCGGTAGTGCTGGATGGTTGCGGTCAGCGCCGCACGCTCGCGCCCGTACTTGCGGTAGAGGTATTGGATGACCTCCTCGCGCCGCTGGTGCTCGAAGTCGACATCAATATCCGGCGGCTCGCCGCGCTCCTTGGAGATGAAGCGCTCGAACAGCAGGTTCATGCGGTTGGGGTCGACCTCGGTAATCCCCAGCGCGTAGCAGACTGCGGAGTTGGCCGCCGAACCTCGGCCTTGGCAGAGGATGCTCTGGCTGCGGGCGTAGGCGACGATGTCCTCGACGGTGAGGAAGTAATGCTCATAGCCCAGCTCGGCAATCAGCAGTAGTTCTTTTTCGATCAGCGCGCGCACCTCGGCCGGGCAGCCTTCTGGGTAGCGCCGAATCAAGCCGGCCTCGGTCAGCGCGCGCAGATGCGCGGCGGGGGTGAGGCCGTCTGGCACCACCTCATGCGGGTATTGGTAGCGCAGTTCGGCGAGGCTGAACTGGCAGCGCGCGGCAATCGTCACAGCCTCTTGCAGCAGCGCTGCGGGGTAGAGCTTGGCGAGGTGCGCGCGCGGCCTTAGGTGGCGCTCGCCATTGGCAAACAGCGGCGCTGCGGGGTCATGGATATGCGTGCCGGCGCGGATGCAGGCGAGCACATCCTGCAGGGGCTTGCGGCTGCGGCAGTGCATGTGGACATCGCCCGCTGCCACCAAGCGCAGGCCTAGCTCTGTGCCTAGGTCTTGCAGCAGGGCCAAGCGGCTGCGGTCTTGCACGTGCAGGTGGCGCTGCCAAGCAATCCAGAGGCGGTCTGGGCCAAAGATGCTGCGCAGTGCGCGCGCCTCCGCGCCCAGGGCCTCGGCGTCCCAACCTTGCTTAGGCCAGCGCGGAATCATCAGTGCCAGTAGCTCGCTGCTGGCGAGCGGTAGGTCGTCCAGCGTCAGCCGGTAGCTGCCTTTGCGGCTGCGGCGGCGGGCTTGGGTGATGAGTGCTGAGAGCTGCTCATAGGCCGCGAGTGTGGGGGCCAGCAGCACGATTTTGGGTGCTGGGCCCTGCTTGGCGCTGAGCTGAAACTCCGCGCCGACCATCAGCGGCAATGCGGCCTCGCGCGCGGCCTCCCAAGCGCGGACGATGCCCGCCAGCGAGCACTCATCGGTGATGGCGATGGCCGCATAACCCAAGGCCTTGGCCTGCTCGACCAACTCCTTGGGCTGCGAGGCCCCGCGCTGGAAGCTGAAGCTCGTCAGGCAGTGCAGCTCGGCGTAGGCGGGTGCTGCGCTCATTGCCAAAAGCCGTGCAGATACCAGCGCTCGGGCGCTTCGGGGTGGCGGAATACCCAGCACAGGCGCTGCTGCGCATCCTCCGCCAAGTGGTAGTCGCGGGCGGCGAACTCGCCCTGCCACCAACCGAGCTCGATGCGCTCCGCTGGGCTCATCAGCTTGAGCTGGGCGATGGGCTTTGGCGCGGGCAGCAGCCAGAGCGGGCGCGGCGGGTGCTCGCTGGCCTCAGCGCTGGGGCCAGTGGTCGCCGTAGTGCAGGTCGCAGCCTCAGGCCGTTGGTCAGGGCTGATGCGCAATTGCCGCACGGCGTTCGCGCCCAAGCGGGCGATTAGACGCTCGCGCAGCTCCAGCAGCCGCTGAGCTTCTGCGCCACCGTTGCCAGTGGCGAGCAGGTCATCCTGCGCATGGGCTAGGGCCTCAAAGCGGCGCGCCTCTAGGCTGACTTCCACCAAGGGGTCGGTGATGTGCAGGCGCTCCAATTGCTCGCGCAGCACCCGCAGCAGGCGCTCGCCGTCTTGCGTCGGTGCGAGCAGGCCCACGGGGTGCTGCAGCACGCGTTTGCGGGTATCGACCATGCGCAGCGAGAACTGCTGGATCGCACAATTGCGCGCCTTTAGGTAGCGGACAAACTCCACCAACAGCGTCTTGAGCGGGAACAACAAGGCCTCGCTGTGCTCGATCGGCTCAGCGAAGTCGAAGCGGCGGCGGTAGTGCTGCGGCGGCTCCCAACGGCTCCATAGCTCAGGGGCCTGGCCCAGCAAGCGCTGCAAGCTGAGCTGTGCCTCTGGGCCGATGCGCTCGGCGAGGCTGGTCGGCGGCAGGGCGAGCACCTCGCCAATGCGGCGCAAGCCCGCGCCCTGCAACAAGGCCAGCGCGTCCTCATCCAGCGGTAGATGCTCCAGCGGCAGAGGTGCGAGGGCGGCGGGTAAGTCCTGCACGCGGCGCACCGGCGCACGCGGCCGCGGGTAGGCGCATGCCAGCAAATAGGCGGCCGATTGCGTCGGGGCTACCGCCAGCCGCCGTGGCCCCAGTGCGCCGTCAGCGTCCGCCAGCAGGGCTAGTGCGAGTGGCTTCCAGCCGCCGAAGAGCTTGAGGCTCTGGCCGATCTCCACCCAGACCGCAAAGCGCATCGGGCAGAGGCAGACCGGCGCGCCGAACTGGTAGGCCCAATAGGCCATGCCCGCGAGGGCAGCGCGCTCGGCCTCCAGATTGCGCGGCAGCGCGATCAGCTCCGGCACCAAGCTCAAAGCGCCGGGCACGGTCATCCCCGCTTGTAGGCCACGGGCGAGTGCGGCGTCATTGACTACCCAGAGATTGCTGCGGCTGCCGCGCCTTTGCAGCACCGCCTGCGGGGTGCTGGCAGCAGCAGCAGGCGCGAGCGCCGTCAGCGGCAGTTGCGGGTTATGGGCACAGAGCCAAAGCATGGGGCGCGCCTTGTGCTCATCGGCCCAAGAGCGGCTGGGTGGGCAGTGCCGAGGGCGGCGGCAGCAGGCGCTGGGTAGTGCTCAGAGGATTGGGGCAGGCATAGCGCAGCTGCCGGCCAGCGCGCAGGCCACGGCTCTTGAGCACCTCGACCTTCAGCGCCGCACTGCCCTGCCCCTCGGCCTGCACCGCCAAGCGGGTGGCGGCATAGCTGTGCTCCGCCGCCCCGCCGACGCGGCAGCAAAACGCCAGCCCTTGGCCCATCTCCGCCGCCAATTGCAGGCGGCGCTCGGTGGTGCCATCCAGCGCCCCGCCCCAATAGGCGACGGCCGCATACAGGCCGCTGCGCAGTAGTTGCTCAAACGCCCACAGTGCCTGTTGCGGCTGCTGCGGCTGCAACCACAGCAAGCGGCTGAGCACCACGCCCTGAGTGGCCAGAGCCGGTGCGCAGAGCTGATACGGCGTCTGAATCAGTGCTACCTGCTGGCCCGCCTGCGTCAGCCGCGCCAAGCTGGGCAGAATCAGTGCCAGCCCCAAGCCCTCTGCTGCACTCACCAACTGGGTCAGCGCGCCGCGCGGCCAGCCGCCGATCAGGGCGTCATCGAGTGCGGCAATCCCGCTGGCCTGAGTCGGCCCCAGAGCCTGCTGCCGCTGCCCACGCCAAACGCCGGGGATGGCCGCGAGTGCTTCCGGCAGGGCGGCTTGCGGGCTCACTCGGCACCCCGGGTGCGAATCAAACCGCTGAAAATGCCGATGATTTCAATCGCGTCTTGGCGGGTATCGAACACCAAGGGCCGGTAGCTTTCTTGGTCATCGTTCTCCGAGTACAGCGTGATGATCGGCCCCTTTTTTTCATAGCGCTTCAGCGTCAGCTTGGGGTCGTCGGTTTTTTCATCCAGCACCACCGCTGCGACGATTTGCCGGTTGCGGAACTCGCTGCGGAAGCTCGCCCCGACCAAGTCGCCGTCATGGATGCCGGCATTGACCATCGAGCTACCCTCCACCCGCCAGAGCAGGTTCGGCGGGGTGTCGAACAACGCGGGGTCTAGGTCGATGAACTCAGTGGCCGCGTCGATGCCCGCAGTAATCGGCGCACCGGCGGCAATCCGGCCCATCAGCGGGATGCGGTAGGCCGCACGGCGGGGCAAGCCGGCGCTGCCTGCCTCTGGCCAGAGCACGCGGATGGAGCGGCGCAGGCCCGGCTCACGGCGGATCGCCCCGCGCGCCTCCAACTTCTCCAACAACTCCGCCGCCGCCCGTGGCGAGCGGTAGCCAAAGTGCCGACAGATGTCAGTGATGCTCGGCGCCATGCCCTGCTCCCGCTGGTAGCGGCGCAAAAAATCCAACAAGGCAGCTTGGCGATCAGGCAGGGTTTCCATGGCAGTGCTCCAGAGCGGTGGCTATATATATTTATAGCCTCCTTGCGGTGGAGCGGCAAGCTGCTTGAGGCAAGGGGATGCGTTGCGCCGCAAGCGCCGATACCGGCAAGATGC
>CAZHTI010000041.1:0-11700 GCA_964535755.1 uncultured Salinisphaerales bacterium
GCGGGGGACATGCCCGCCTTTTTGGCGCTGCTGACCGATGACGTCGCCCATGACATCAATCAAGGTGGGCGGGAGATGGGGCGGGAGGCGTTTGCGGCATTTATGCAGCGGATGAATCGCTGCTACCGCGAGCAGATTGTGGGCATCACGGTGATGACCTCGGCCGACGGCAACCGCGCGGCTGCGGAGTTCACGGTGCTGGGCGAATACCTCAATACCGACGAGGGCCTGCCGGACGCCAAGGGCCAGCGCTACCGCTTGCCTGCCGGTGCGTTCTTTGAGCTCAGCGAGGGCAAAGTGGCCCGCATCAGCAATTACTACAACTTGCAGGATTGGCTGCGGCAAGTCGGGGCTTGAGTGGTGGCTGCCGCTCCGCAATTGCTCAGCCTGCACGGCGCGGCCATCGAGCCGTATTTGGATGCGCTGGCAGCGCTGCGCATCCGTGTGTTTCGCGACTGGCCCTATTTGTATGAAGGCAGCATTAGCTACGAGCGCCAGTATTTGCAGAGCTATTTGCGCTGTTCAGAGAGCATCGTCGTGCTCGCGCTGCAGGGCGAGGACTGTGTAGGTGCGACCACTGCCCTGCCCTTGCAGGCGGCGGAGGCCGAGTGGCAGGCACCGTTTGTGGCGGCGGGTCTAGCGCTCAACAACACCCTGTACTTTGGGGAGTCGGTGGTACTGCCGGACTACCGCGGCTTAGGCGTTGGGGTGGCGTTCTTCGCCGCGCGTGAGGCGCATGCGCGCGCTTATGGCCTGAGTGAGTGCAGCTTCTGCGCCGTGCAGCGGCCTGCTGAGCATCCGCTGCGGCCTGCGGGCTATAGCGGCAACGAGAGCTTCTGGCACAAGCGGGGCTATCGGCCTAGGCCAGAGCTCGTCGGCCACTACGACTGGCCGGACATTGGCGCGGCAGAGAGCAGCCGCAAAACCATGCAGTACTGGAGCAAAACCCTGTGAGCCTGCGCTTGGCACTGGCGCAATACCCGGTTGGCGCGCCTAAGGATTGGGCCTGCTATGCCGGCAAGCTGCGCGCTTGGGCGGCGGAGGCTGCGGCGAGCGGCGCGGAGTTGCTGGTATGGCCGGAGTACGCGGCGATGGAGTTGGCGGCGATGTTCCCGCCTGCGGTCCAGCAAGACTTAGCCTTGCAGTTATCGGCCCTGCAAACGCTGCTGCCGGACTACCTCGCGCTGCACGCCGCCATCGCGCAAGAGCATCGCCTGCATTTGCTCAGCGGCAGCTTCCCGACCCAGACGGCGGACGGGAGCTTCGTCAACCGCTGCTACTTCTTTGCCCCCAGTGGCCGCTTTGCCACGCAAGACAAACAAATCATGACCCGCTTCGAGCGCGAGCAATGGGGCGTATCGCGCGGCGAGGGCTTAAGGGTGTTCGACACCGCGCTCGGCTGCATCGCGGTGAATATTTGCTACGACGTCGAATTCCCACTGCTGGCGCGCGCCCAAGTGGCAGCCGGTGCCCTGCTCATCCTCGCACCCAGTTGCACCGACACCACTGCGGGCTACTGGCGCGTGCGCTTAGGCGCGCAGGCACGCGCGCTAGAGAACCAGTGCTTAGTCGCCCAATGCCCCTTGGTCGGTGAAGCGGCGTGGAGTGCGGCAGTGGACGTCAACGTTGGCCGCGCGGGTGTATTCGCCCCGCCCGACCGCGGCCTGCCGGACGACGGCGTGCTGGCACTGGGTGAGTGGAACCAAGCGCAGTGGCTCTACACGACGCTAGACCTCACGGCCATCTCCAAAGTCCGGCAGCAGGGGCAAGTGTTGAATCATCGCGATTGGGCTGAGCAAGGGGTGGATGCTCTGCCACAGGTAGCGCGCATAGCCTTGGTTTAGCTGCCTACGGCGGGGTCGAGTGGCGGCGGCTTACTTCGCTGAAAACGTGTCTGATAACTTCTTCTGATCGACGAATTTTTCGAGGTCTGAGAGTGCCGCGCCGACATCTTTGTGGGTCATCAGCTCACGCGTGGCAACTTGGCCTAGGACCTGAAACGATGCCTCGATTGCCGATGGCCCAATGACGTCCACCGCGGCGCGCAATGGCTTCACGCAATCTTCGGTAATCAGGCGCGTGAACAATCCAGCAGCAACACGGTTCACATTTTCGGCGTCCGCACGCGGCACTTTTGCCAGCGCTTGGATTTCGGGGTGCGCGCCTATCGCCACGAAAATCCATTTCGCAAGGTCTTTGCGATCACGTCCGGTGGTGCTGTCCACCAGACAACTCGATAGCGCCTCAACCTGCGGCAGCGACGCTGATGGTGCCGATTGCGCATGGACGGTCGCAGCAGACGCCGCGAGCAGAGTGCAGAGAACTAGTTGACGCATAGACGAAGCCTCCGAAGTTCCAATACGGTGGTGTAGCGATTAACCCAGCTTGCCCTGCACCCAAGCCGCGACACTGGCGACGGCTGTGGGGACAGCCTCTGGCTGCGTGCCACCAGCTTGGGCTAAGTCCGGCTTGCCGCCGCCCTTGCCGCCGACTTGGCCCGCAACAAAATTGACCAGCTCGCCGGCCTTGACCTTGCCGGTGAGGTCCGCCGTCACGCCAGCGATAAGTGCAACGCGGCCATCGGCCACACCGGCGAGCAAGACCACCGCGCTTTGCAGCTTCTGCTTGAGTTGATCATGCAGCGTGCGCAGGCCTGCGGCGTCTATCCCTTCGACTTGCGCGGCCAACAGGGTGACCTCACCAATTTTTTGCGCGCTGGCGAGCAGCTCATCGCCTTGGCTGGCGGCGAGTTTGGCTTTGGCAGCAGCGAGCTGCTTTTCTAGGTCTTTGTTGCGCTCCAACAGGCCGGAGATTTTCTCTGCCAAGTCATCACGGCCGCCCTTGACGAGGTTGGCAGCCTCTTTGAGCTTGGCCTCGGTGGCATTGCTATAGGCCAGTGCGTTCTCGCCGGTCACTGCCTCTAAGCGCCGTACACCGGCGGCGACTCCGCCCTCGCTGAGGATTTTGAACAGCCCGATGTCGCCGGTGCGGGCGACGTGGGTGCCGCCGCAGAGTTCGGTGGAGAACTCGCCCATCTTCAGCACCCGCACCTCGTCGCCGTATTTCTCGCCAAACAAGGCCATCGCACCGCTGGCGACGGCAGCGTCAAAGCCCATCACTGCGGCCTCCACCGGCACGTTGGCGAGCACGGCGGCGTTGACGCGGCGCTCAATCTCGGCGAGCTCTGCGGCGGTCATCGGCTGGGTGTGGCTAAAGTCGAAGCGCGTGCGCTCGGCGTTCACCAGCGAGCCCTTCTGCGCGACGTGCGCGCCGAGCACATCGCGCAAGGCGCGGTGCAGCAAGTGGGTGGCGCTGTGGTTGCGCATCGAGGCGCGGCGCTGGCTGCCTTCGACTTCTGCCGCCACCGGCATGCCGACTCGCAGGCTGCCTTGCTGGACAGTGCCGATGTGGGCGAATGCAGCACCACCAATCTTCTGGGTGTCGTTGACGGCAAAGCTGAGGCCATCTGCGACGAGGCTGCCGGTATCTCCCACCTGCCCGCCGGACTCGGCATAGAACGGCGTGCGGTCGAGCACGACTTGGCCTGCCTCACCTTCAGCCAGCGCCTCCACGGCCTGGCCGTCTTTAAACAGGGCAAGCACTTTGGCGTCGGCGAGCTTGGTGAGGCTATAGCCCTCAAAGCAGGTTGCGGCCCCTTCGTATTTGACGGCGTCGCCGGTTTTAAAGCTGCTGGCGGCGCGAGCACGGCTGCGCTGGGCTTCCATCTCGCGCTCATAGCCCGCCTCATCAATCTTCAGATTGCGCTCGCGGGCGACGTCGGCGGTGAGGTCCATCGGGAAGCCGAAGGTGTCGTAGAGCTTGAACACCACTTCGCCGGGGATGGTGTCGCCTTGGGCGGCAGCAACCTTAGCGATCGCCTCCTCCAACAGCTTCATGCCCTTATCGAGCGTGGTTGCAAAGCTCTCTTCCTCGGCCTTGATGGCCTGCTCAATGAGCCCCTGCTTTTCAGCGAGTTCTGGATAAGCCTCGCCCATCACCGTGACCAAAGGGGCAACCAACTTATGGAAGAAGGCTTGGTTGATGCCGAGCTTGTAGCCGTGGCGTATCGCACGGCGCATCACGCGGCGCAGCACATAGCCGCGACGCTCGTTGCTGGGCATGACGCCATCGCACATCAAAAAGCAGGTGGCGCGGATGTGGTCGGCAATCACCTTCTGGCTAGCGTCGGCATAGGGCGCTTGGCCCGCCAGCGCGGCGACTGCGCTAATCAGGTGTTTGAATGTGTCGGTCTGGTAGTTGTCATTGCTGCCTTGCATCAGCGCGCTAATGCGCTCCAGGCCCATGCCGGTATCGACACTGGGCGCGGGCAGCTTGGCCAAGCTGCCGTCCTTGCCGCGCTCGAATTGCATGAACACCACGTTCCAGATTTCGATCCAGCGGTCGCCGTCTTCCTCGGGGCTGCCGGGCGGGCCACCGTAGATGCCTTTGGAGCCGTCGGGGTCGTGGTCGTAGAAGATTTCCGTGCACGGGCCGCAGGGGCCGGTGTCGCCCATCGCCCAGAAGTTATCGCTGGCGTAGAGCGCGCCTTTGTTGTCACCAATGCGCACGATGCGGTCTTTAGCAACACCGCATTGGCTGTGCCAGATGTCGGCCGCTTCGTCGTCGGTGTGGTAGACGGTGACCAAGAGGCGACTTTTATCGATGCCCAGCCATTCAGGGCTGGTGATGAACTCCCATGCCCAGACGATGGCGTCTTGCTTGAAGTAATCGCCAAAGCTGAAGTTGCCGAGCATCTCGAAGAAGGTATGGTGCCGCGCGGTGTAGCCGACGTTCTCTAGGTCGTTGTGCTTACCACCCGCGCGCACGCACTTTTGGCTAGAAGCTGCACGCACATACGGGCGCTTGTCCTGGCCGGTGAATACGTCCTTGAACTGCACCATGCCCGCATTGGTGAACAGCAGGGTTGGGTCATTGCCCGGCACCAGCGGGCTGGAGCGCACGATGCTGTGGCCTTTGGAGGCGAAAAAGGCGAGGAATTTGGCGCGCAGTTCGTTGCTAGTCATGGGCTGTAGCGGCAAGAAGACGAAAGTCTGGCATTGTAGGCGAGCACAGCCCCCGCCTGCCTTGCTTAGCCCAGTTCTACTCAGCAAATCGAGGCAGCAGACGCCGCCAATCGGTGCGAGGCTTCAAGCCAATTCTCGCGCTATGCCTAGCGCCTAGCGCCTCACGCCTCACGACTTCCCGTAAGGGTCCGCGCAGAGCCTGTGCAACTCCTGAAACGCATTCGCCACAGGCATGAGATCCGCTGGGTCCATGGCGACTACGCGGGTGGCGGCCATTTGGCGGTCGTCCAGCGTGACTAGGTTGCGAATTTGATGGGTGATGCAGCGGCCATCGCGAGCGCATTCAAACACCAGTTCGGAGTCGGTCAGGCCGGTAACCTGAGCGCGCGACATTGGGATGATTTGCTTGAAGTCCTCACCAAACTCCGCATGGCGGGTGACGATGAACTCGCAGCCGGTGGAGTCAAAGGCGTAGTCGAAGAATACAAACTGGCCCAATCGCTCCCAGACCTTGCCGGTTTGCTTGGAGAGCGTCTGGACAATGAAGGCATTGGCATCGTGGCGCGGCTGCGTGTCCTTTTGCCAAAGCCAGCCCGGCAGCATCAGCACAGCGAGGACAGCGGCGGAGAACTTAGCGAGGGAGCGGCGCATGGGTGGAATCAGGCATGAGAGATTGGAGCTGTTTCAGGCGCTCGTTGGCGGGGAGCGCTGCAAGCTCTGCCGCAGCGGCATGAAACTTGCGCCAGTCCCGACCGTGGCGTTCGAACAATACCGCGAATGCTGGCACGAATTGCCGATATAGGCCAAACGGCAGCAGCTTGGCGTTATTGGACGGGCTCTGCCAAAACCAATCGTAGCCTGTCCAGCCGCCCCAACTGGCTTTGAGTGCCGCGTAGTCGGCACTGAAGCGGGCGAGGATTTCTGCCTTCTGCGCACGGCGCTCTGCGTCATCGGCGGCGTTCTTATAGGCACTCGCTAGAGCAGCGCGGGTCTGTAGCACTAGGGCTTGGAACTGATCATCGCGCTCGGCATAGCGGGGTGCTGCCACCACGCCTTGTTGGGTGGATAGCCACTCGGCCCCACCCGCATCCTCGACAAAGCTGGCGTAGCTCTCGTTGAACAAGGTGTCGCCCGGCACATAGAGCTTTTGATGCGCCAGCTCATGAACAATGGTGGCGACTAGGCGGGCATCGTCATAGCGCAGCAAGGGGCTGACGATGGGGTCGTTGAGCTTGCCTAGCGTGGAGTACGCGAGTGCGCCGGCCACGAAGGTGTCGAAGCCCTGCGCTGCTAATCGCGCCGCCTCTGCCTCCGCATCCGCTTGCTGGAAATAGCCTCGGTAATTGACGCAGCCCGCTATCGGGAAGCAGTGCTCGATGCCATCTACCGATAGTTCCGGTGTGGCGAACACATTCCACAAAGTAAACGGTCGCCCGAGCGGGGCGTAGCGGCTGTAACTGAGGTTATCGGGCAGTGCCAGTGCAGTCACTGCCCACTGCCGCGCAGACAAGGCCATTTGCAGGCGCAGTTTGAGCGCTGGGTCCGCGCTAGGGTCTTGGGCGATCTTTGCGATGGGCCGCGCCGCACGGCTTAAAGCGATCTGCCCTTCGGCAAGTTGGTAGTAATAGCCAATACTGGTGCAGCCGCTGAGCACCACGAGCACGCTCAGGATTGGCCCTAGCCAGAATCGCATAGGCGGCGGCTAGCTATCGCAGGCGACTCGGCTGCGCTGGCGCTCGATCTTGGTGAGGTTCTCGTGCGGGCTCTCGCCGGCGGGTGCCGTGGCACGGCCAGCAATCTGCGCTTCCGCCTCCTGCTTCTCTACTGCCAGCAGGCCGCAGATCACGGTCTTATTGCGTTGATTGCGCAGCCCCACCGGCACACCACCATTGCTGCTGCTCGCCACCGCGGGCTTAGCCGCTGCGGCACCGTCATCCATGCTCGGCGGCGGAACTCTGGCGGCGCGACTGCGCTTGGGCTTTGGGGCTTCTTCGCGGTAAACCCGCAGCAGTTTGCTGTCGCCCTTGCAGGGGCTGTCCTGAATACTCAACTGGCCGCTAGGAGAGCGGCAGTAGTTGTAACTACTCGCAGCCGTAGCAGGCGCAAACAGCGATGCCAGCAGGGCAAACAGTGCGAGTTTTGGCAGGGGCGCTGAAGTGAACATGGTTAGGCAGTGCGGGCCACGGCTGCGGCCCCAGAGAACAATGTTACCTGCAAGGCCCGTGCCTCGGCGCACGCAGATCACTATGCGCGCCTCGGCGCTGCAATGACCACCTCCACCTTGGCGTTCTGCATCCGTGCGATCAGTTCCTCGCGCCGAAACACGCCTAGCTTGCGGTAGATCCGCGAGGCATGGTTCGCCACCGTCGACACGGCGATCTGGCACTGCGCGGCTATGGACTTAAACGTACGTCCTTTGGCTAGTGCATGGGCGATCTGCTGTTCGCGCGGCGAGAGCACATCCAATAACTGCGGCTGGCGAACATGCAGCATGTAGAGCCCGCCCATGCACAGCACCCGCCAGTGCTGGTCAGCGTGCTGCAAGGTCGTGACCGCGCTCGGGGCGAGGTTGGGCAGTGCGAACGGCAGGTGCACGACCGGCTCTAGCCGCGAGCGCTCGCCCAAGCTCGCCAGAAAGCGATCCGTGGCTGCGAACACCGCGCCCTCAGCATCAACTAACGCCGCCAAGCCACGGCTACTGCGGCCCATGCGTTGTAGGCGATCGTCCTGTTGTACGAACAGGCTAAAACTTAAATCGGATGCGTGCACCAGATGCTCGGCCAAACTTCTGAGCGCTGGAATATCTACATCGGGTTCTTCGCGGCTAGGATTCGCAGGCGTCCAGTACAGGCAGACCTGGCTAATGAGCCGCGATGGGCTATTGAAGTGCGCAAGCTTGAGGCTCAATACCCAGCCGCCCGCCCAAGGCGCGATCTCGTGGTCACGGGCGCTAGCAAACGCCTCCTCGGCGGGCAGTGGCAAGCCGGGCAGTTGCGTCAGTACGCCGCTACGGTGGCCGAAGGCCGAGGTATTCCAGACCGCTGCACTGGCACCCGCGTACTGCTGCAAACGGTGCAAACCCTGCCAGCGCGACAGACGCCAGTCGTCTTGCTCCAAGGTTTGGTAAATCTGGTGGATAGCACCCTGCCATCCATGCTGCGCAGCGATTAAGCCGTCCATATGCCCTCCAATAAGCCGTTCTTGGCTTTTTCCCTTGCCAAGGGTTTATGGCAGCCTTTTAGGGTCGGGCGGCCTTTAAACCGACGGCAGGAGAATCCTATAGCGGTGCCGGACTATTTTCGACGGGCAAAATGGCCTTAATCATAAAAAAGGGGCCGTAGCGGCCCCTAGTGATTAACGCACAGCGGGCGTTACTTATTCGGCGGAATTCACCGCCTGCTCCATTTGCTCTAAAGAGATGTGGCGCACGTCTTTACCTTTGACGAAATAAATCACGTATTCAGCAATATTGCGCGCGTGATCACCGATGCGCTCCAGGGCACGCAGGCTCCAGACGATGTCCAGAGTGCGGCGAATGGTGCGCGGGTCTTCCATCATGAAGGTGATGCACTGGCGCATCAGTGCCTCGTACTCGCGGTCGACTTTCACATCTTCATGGGCCACCGCTACGGCGGCATCGGCATCCATGCGGGCAAAGGCATCGAGCGCGCTGCGCACCATTTGCGAGACATGGGTCGCCATGTGGCTCACTTCTGGCAGCGCGCTGTAGCGCTCGTGGCTGACTAAATCCTGCGCCATGCGGGCGATTTTCTCGGCCTCATCGCCCATGCGCTCCAGGTCAGTAATGGTCTTGATGACGGCATAGACCAAGCGCAGGTCGGAGGCCGTCGGTTGGCGGCGCGCGAGAATCCGGCTGCATTCGTCGTCAATGCTGACTTCCAGCGTGTTGACGCGCTGGTCGCCGCGAATCACCTCGGCGGCGAGAGCCGGGTCAGCATCCCGCAGCGCGCGCGCTGCGTCGAGGATTTGCTGCTCGACCAAACCACCCATCGTGAGCACGCGCTGGCGTACGTCTTCCAGTTCGGCGTTGAAGGCTGAGGAGATATGCGATTTGTAGGATGGTGCGGTCATGTTTTTTGCTCCGAATCTGGTGTGCTGCGGCTGCAATCTTTGGGTTCACGGTAGCCATCCGTGGCGTGACTTCGGCTTACCTGCTAACCCCTGCCCGTCCATCCATGGACGGGCGTTCACCATAAAAACAGTCCACCGGACTGTTTTTATGGTTCACCCATATTTGCCCGTAATGTAGTCCTCGGTCTGCTTCTTCTCCGGCTTGGTGAAGAGCTTGTCGGTGTTGCCGAACTCGATGAGATCGCCCACGTACATGAACGCCGTGTAGTCGCTCACGCGGGCTGCCTGCTGCATGTTGTGGGTGACGATCACAATGGTGAATTCGCGCTTCAGTTCGTTAATCAACTCCTCGACCTTGAGCGTCGAAATGGGGTCGAGTGCTGAGCAGGGTTCGTCCATCAACAAGACCTGTGGCTTGATGGCCACCGCGCGGGCGATCACCAAGCGCTGCTGCTGACCGCCGGAGAGGCCCAAGGCCGACTCGTGTAGGCGGTCCTTCACCTCGTCCCACAGTGCTGCACCTTTGAGCGCCCATTCGACGGTCTCATCGATCACGCTCTTCTTGGTGATGCCCGCCAAACGCATGCCGTAGGCCACGTTCTCGTAGATGGACTTCGGGAACGGGTTAGGCTTTTGGAACACCATGCCGACGTTGCGGCGCAGCGCGGAAATATCCACGTCTTTGTCGTAGATGTTCTTGCCTTCAAGGCTGATGCCGCCTTCGACGCGGCAGTCGTCGATGAGGTCGTTCATGCGGTTAAAGCAGCGCAGCAAGGTGGACTTACCGCAGCCAGAAGGGCCAATGAAGGCAGTCGCCTTGCGCTTGGCGATCTTCATGTTCACCTTCTTTAGAGCCTGCTTCTGGCCGTAGAAGAGATCGAGGTTATCGACCGTGATGGCAATGGTCTCGTCTTCGATACGAGGGGGGGTTCTGGTGAGGTTGTCTAAGTCCATAGCGCGTAGGCTCGTGGTTTGGTGAATGCCAGACATAGTGTGGGTTCTTGAGTGCGAATCGCGCTTGGCGCTAGGCGTCCAGCGCCTTGTATTTTTCCCGCAGGCGGTTGCGCAAGCGAATCGCCGAGACGTTGAGCAGGATGATCACCAAAACCAAGAGGAAGGAGGTGGCGTACACCAAGGGCCGTGCGGCCTCTACGTTGGGGCTCTGGAAGCCGACGTCATAGATATGGAAGCCCAAGTGCATGAACTTGCGGTCCAAGTGCATGTACGGGAAGTTGCCGTCAAGCGGCAGGCTGGGTGCGAGCTTGACCACACCGACCAGCATCAGCGGAGCGACCTCACCCGCAGCGCGGGCGATGGCCAAAATCAAGCCGGTCATCATCGCTGGGCTAGCCATCGGCAGCACCACCTTCCATAGGGTTTCGACCTTGGTCGCACCGAGTGCCAGCGAGGCTTCGCGCAGGCTGCGTGGAATGCGGGCAAGGCCTTCTTCCGTCGCCACAATCACCACCGGCAGCGTCAGGATGGCAAGCGTGAGGCTGCTCCAGAGGATGCCGGGGGTGCCAAAGGTCGGTGCGGGCAGGCTCTCAGCATAGAACAGGCGGTCGATATTGCCGCCCAAGAAGTACACGAAAAAGCCCAAGCCGAACATGCCGTAAACAATCGAGGGCACGCCCGCGAGGTTATTAACAGCGATGCGGATCGCTTGGGTCACCGCGCCCTGCTTGGCGTATTCACGCAGATAGAGCGCGGCCAAGATGCCGAAGGGCGTCACAAATACGCTCATCAGCAGCACCATCATTACAGTGCCGAAAATCGCCGGGAAGATGCCGCCCTCAGTGTTCGCCTCACGCGGAGGGTCGAGCACAAATTCCTTGAGCTTGGCGAAGAAGTGACCGAGCTTGGCAAAGAACCCCATGGCATTGGGTTGATAGCCACGGACGATATTGGCGAGCGAAATCTCCTGTTGCTGGCCATCGACGGTCGTCACCACCACGGCGTCACGCGCCATCTCTGCACGCAGTTTCACCAAGCGCTCGCGTAGGACTTCGTACTGGGCGTCAAGAGCATTCTTGCGGGCGGTTAGGTCGGCAAATTCAGTCGGTGCATTGGCAGCAGTTTTGCCAGCCAGCTCCAGCGCGCGGGTATCGAGGCGGACGCGTTCTAGGTCATAGTTGATCGCACCGATCTCGCCCTTCTCTATCTCGTGCAGGTCATCGCGCAGCTTGTTGGCGCGCGCTTGCAGTTCTTGCCATTTGGCGAAGCTGGCTTTGCCGGTGGCGACGACCGCATCGCCCTGCTTAACACTGAGCAGATCGCCGTAAAAGTTGCCCCATTCCATGCGCTCGAACACCACGGTGTCCGCCGGCGTGCTGCGCTTCACCATCCACTCGTCGAGCAGATAGCGGAAGTCAGAGCCGTAGACATCTCGATTGCCGACCTTGACCAAGGTGCGGGTGTAGAAGGGAACCTTGACGTCCACCTTCAAGCCAGCGCCTTGTAAACGGACGGACGAGACTTCTTCGCTGTCCTTCACTTCGCCCAACATCGCGAGTGGCTGCTCGCCTACGGCTTGGTATTCAAACTTGAGGACATCAGAAGGCCAGAAGTGCGGCAAGCCACGCGC
>CAZHTI010000041.1:11800-23822 GCA_964535755.1 uncultured Salinisphaerales bacterium
GCGGAAGTGCGTAGAGCCGACCTCACTCTCCGGCATTTCCACCGCGACGTTGGCGGAGAGCGTGCGCATACCACTGAACATGCTGGCGTCAGTCACTGGCGTGTTACCGGTGGCCATCAGCACGATCATCGTCTCGCCGACTGCGCGGCCTAGGCCGATCATGACTGCGGAAAAAATACCTGGGCTTGCCGTGGGCAGCACCACGCCGACCAGCGTCTGCCAAGGCGTGGCACCGAGTGCCATCGAGCCCAAGGAGAGCTGTTTGGGCACTGAGAAGATGGCGTCTTCAGCAATCGAGAAGATGGTGGGAATCACGGCGACACCCATCGCGATGCCGACCACCAGCGCATTGCGCTGCGAATACTTGATGCCCAGTGTGGTGTCCATCCAGGCCTGCATATTGCCGCCGAAGGCCGCGGCCTCGATGGGCTTCGCCACCGCAAAACAGAACCAGACGACGACGGCGACGACCGGAATCAGCAGTGCGCCCTCATACCCGGCAGGCACCGTGCGCTGGATGCGCGCCGGCAGGTTGAGCCAGAGGTAGCCAAACAAGGGGATGCTCAGGGGCAAGAGCAGCAGCATCAGGAACATGCCGGGCAGATTGCTCTCGACAAACGGGGCGAGCCACAAACCGGCGAGGAAGCCCAGAATCACCGTGGGCAGTGCGGCGAGCAGCTCCACGGTCGGCTTCACGATCTGGCGCAATTCCGGCGACATGAAGTTAGCGACGAAGATCGCGCCCATGATGGCCAGCGGGATCGCAAAAATCATCGCGTAAAACGCCGCCTTCAATGTGCCAAAGGCTATCGGCGTGAAGGAGAACTTAGGTTCGAAGTCGGCACTGGCGGAGGAGGATTGCCACAGCAACTCGGGTTGGTCGTAGCTCTCGTACCAGACCTTGCCCCAGAGCGCGTTGAAGGAAACCTCAGGGTGCTCATTGTGGATGTCGTAGGCGCGGACTTTCGCGTTCGCGCTCTCGGCTAACAACACCTGTGCGCGTGGGTTGAAGGCGATTTGCTCAACGGGGCCATCGACCATTTTCTCGGAGTGCAGCTCGCGGCCTGAGGTGGTGTAGAACAGCGTGACGCGCCCTTCCGCATCGCCTACCGCAAACGTGCGGCGGCGCAACTCGGTGCCCAGCACGGTCAGTGCGGCTTTGCCGGGTGGGTCGAACTCGCGCACGCGCGCCAGAAAGTGGGTCTCGCCATCAGCCTTGCGGGCTGGGAAGTACTGCACCACGAGGCCGTCGCCTTGGGCCACGACGAAGGAAATCCCACCGGCGAGAAAGCTGGCATCGACAAAGCTGGTGTTGGTCTCTTTAACCTCGACCAAACTCGGCTCATTGCCGCCGCTGAGCTTGTAGAAGGCGATGCGGCCCTTGCCGTAGTCGAGCACATAGAGCCAAGACATCAGAGGGTCAACGAGGATTTGATCCGCAGTCACCGCAGGCATAAAGCTGGACTTGCCTGCGTCTTCGAGCGTCGACTCGCCGGTGATGGCGTTCTCGGTGACTTCATAGGCCTGTAGTTGGACGGCCTTGTTGGTATCGATGCCTGCCATCAGCGATTTGCCGGATTCATTGCGCACGACGAGCGAGCGCACTGCACCCGTCACAAACGGCACGGCCACCTCGCCCTTGGGGTAGCTGATCGACGGCGTGATGACGCGCACATCGTTCGGGTAGGTCAGCGCATAGCTATGCGCGAAGTTGAGCACGGAGCCGTCGGACAAAGCCGCAGACAGCTCGCCGCGCTCAGGGCTGGTTTCGTTAATCGCGGTGAGCGTCTGGCCATTCAGCGGCAACTGCGCTTGGCTCACCAACTTGCCGTTGGTGGCGTCGAAGAAGCTGACTTGGCCGGTATCGCTAATGCGCATGCCGACTTCGCCCTGCTCCTCCACTGCGGTGTAGAGCGTCTTGCCCTGGCTTGCCAGTTGGTACTCAGGCCGCGCCTTGGCGGTCATGCCGGTAAAGAGCGGTGCAACCTCGCTGATTAGGTAGAAAAAAATCAGCAAGAGCGCGGCAATCACCCCTAGCCCACCCACCCAAACCACCCAACGGGCGGCTTCATCGCGCACATAACGGGACTTAGACGATGCCCCGGCGGTGATGCTGTAGGTGGCAGGCTGCGTGGAACTGGTCTGACTCATGAGGGCACCAAAGTTTGCTCAGCAGGTTCGGTACGGATTGATGCGGCAGCGCTCTCGCTGCACTGCCTCACCAAAAAAACGACCGGCGGGGTGCGCCGGTCATTTGTACCTTCGGCGCGTAGTTTAGAAGGAGAACTGAGCGCGTAGGGAGACTGCCTCTGGCTTGTCTTCCGAGGTGCTGTTCACTTCGACCACCGGCAGGTAGTAGTTCAGCATGAAGCGGGTGTTGGGGTTGACGTACCAGTTGGCACCGACGGTCACTTGGCTACCTTCGCAGGTCTGGTAGCTACCTGCTGCAACTCCGGTCAGGCTGCAGCCACGGGCTTGCCCTGTGGTGGTGTCCTTGTTCTCAGAGGCTTCATAACGCACAGCCACTTCGACGGCACCAAAGGTATTCTTGGCCTTGGGGTTGCCGAACACGCCAGCACCCTTCTTATAGGGCTTGGACTCGCCAGTGACCATGTAGCTGCCTTGGACGTAGTAAGCGGTGACTTCCGCATCGTTGTCCTGAGCACCGCCGGTGATGTCGAACTGCTTTTCGAGGTCAGCCTTGGCGTACTCCGCTTGGAAAGTCGCTGGGCCAAAGGAATAGGCGAGTTCGCCGTGGAGCGTCTTCTGCGTGCCAAAACCGGAGGTCAGCGCGCTACCGGCATTGCCGAGGCCGAGCGCAACACCGCGGCGACCGCCGTAGTTGAACACGGCCGCGGCGTTAGAAGAGCCTGCGTCTTCACGATCCACGCTGTAGGCGAGGCCGACATGCAGGTTGGAAGTGTCGCCAGCAATCGGTGCGTAGAACACGCGACCACCGAAGGTATTGCCTTCGGTCGTGTTGCTGGAGTTAGCGAGCGATGCGGCATGCACGCCATAGCCACCGGCCTTCTCGGCAAAAGTGCCCTTGTAGAACGCACCGGTCACGAACTGGCTGGCGTAGATGCCGGTCGCCGTGGTGTTGGGGCGCTCCATGAAGGTGATTTCGTTGGAGCTGGTCATTTCTTCCATGCCACGGAAGGGTTTGTGCTGACCCAGAATCAACTCACCGGGGCCGACATTGGTACCAATCCACAGCTCACGGAAGCCTGCCGTACCAGCACCGGTGAAGTCCTCTTCAAATTTGTAGCTCCAACCGTAAGCCTTACCTTGCAAGGTCAAGCGGGCACGGCGGAAGTTGGTGGCACCGCGATTTTGGCTGGCAGCAGCACCTGAGCCGTAAGCGGTGGTGCCGATACGGGCGTCGGTGTCTTCCGAGAAGCTGTAGTGGTCGAAGTGAATACGGCCACCGATGGAGGCCTCAAAGCGGCCATCGGCGGACTTCACTTTGATGCCGCCCTTGGTTTCCGCTTGGTCGGCGTAAACATTGCTGGCAGCCAGTGCCAAGGCGGAGAGTGCAGCGAGTTTCAGAGTTTTGCTCATGGTGCTTCCCTAGATAAGAGATTGCTGGATGTTTGGGTGTTTGGATGCGTGACGCGCCCCGCTTGCGGAATGGGCGCCGGTTAAGGCGCCCATTGCTTGCTGCGGGGTCTCATTAATTGAGCTTGGCGAGCTCTTTAGCGGCGAGGGCGGCGGGGAGCGGCACGTAGCCGTCTTTCACCACCACGTTTTGGCCGGACTTCGACAACACCATCTTGAAGAACTCGCGCTCCAATGGGCCGATCGGCTTGTTGGGCGCTTTGTTGACGTAGACGTAGAGCAGGCGTGACAGCGGGTACTTGCCAGAAGCAGCGTTCTCAGCCGTGGCTTCGACGAACTCGCCGCCGTCCTTCTTAGCAAGTGGGACTGCCTTGACACCAGAGGTCTTGTAACCGATGCCGGAGTAGCCGACTGCGTTCAGGCCACCCGAGACGGACTGCACCACGGAGGCAGAGCCGGGCTGCTCAGCGACGGTGGTTTTGAAATCACCCTTGCAGAGGCCGTTTTCTTTGAAGTAACCGTAGGTACCAGAGACCGAGTTACGGCCATAGAGCTGAACGGGCTTGGCGGCCAGCGCGCCGGTGAGGCCTAGATCGCCCCAACGCTTGACGTCCTTACCGCCGCACTTGCGGGTGGCAGAGAACATGCCGTCCACTTGGGCAATGGTCATGCCTTTGATGGGGTTGTCCTTGTTAACGAACACGGCGAGCGCGTCGATGGCAACGCCAATCGCGGTGGGCTTATAGCCGTACTTCTTCTCGAAGGCTTGGATTTCTTGATCCTTCATCATCCGGCTCATCGGGCCGAAGTTGGCGGTGCCTTCGGTCAGCGCAGGCGGCGCGGTGGAGGAACCAGCACCTTGGATTTGGATGTTGACGTTGGGGTAAAACTTATTGAACTCCTCAGCCCAGAGGGTCATCAGGTTGTTCAGGGTGTCTGAGCCGACAGAAGAAAAGTTGCCGGAGACGCCGGCGCTGGCCTTGTAGTCCGGCAGTTTGGCGTCCACGCTGGCGGTGGCGGCAGTGGTAAACGTTGCGGCCGCAACAGCAAACGCCGCAGATAGGGACTTCAAGTTCATTCAAATAGCCTCGTCGTGATTGAAAGCGCTGCGAGTGTCACCTGCAGCGGCGGCAAAGGTATGACGGAACGGTGACAACTTGATGACAGGCGCGGCGCTCAGCAACATTCGCGCCACTTGCAGGCTTAGCCCCGCAGAAAGCGCGACGCCGAGCACGATGCATTTGCAATAATCGCCGCCCGCCGTCGCTACCCAAATAATCCGCTGATGAGTTTGTCGCCGCTGGTCACCGCTTTAAGCCCGCAAATGTCCAGCGTGCAATCCCATGCTCCCGCCGCAGGCTTAGCACTCGCAGTTGCGGTGCAGGTCGCCGCCGCCAACGGGGTCGCCGTGGTGGTCGCCCAAGACGAGCAACAGGCCTATCGCTTGGAGGCGGAGCTGCGCTTCTACCTCGGTGCCGCTGCCAGCGTCGTGCATTTACAGGGCACCGAGACGCTGCCGTTTGACCCTTTCAGCCCGCATCAGGAGATTCTGTCCGAGCGGCTCGCCTGCTTGCACCGCCTGCCAGCGATGACCGACGGGGTGCTGATCGTCACTGCCGATGCGCTATTGCAGCGCCTGCCGCCACTGGCTTGGTTGCAAGGCCGCACCTTTTTTTTGAAGCCGGGCCAGCGCGAGAACCCTACCGCGCTCAAGCAAAGGTTGATCTCTGCGGGTTATCAGAGCGTCACTCAGGTGCAGACGCAAGGCGAGTTCGCGCAGCGCGGCTCGCTGATGGATCTCTTCCCGATGGGCTCAGCGCTGGCCTATCGCATCGACTGGTTTGACGACGACATCGAGTCCATCCGCACCTTTGACCCCGAATCCCAGCGCAGCTTGGAGAAGGTGAAGGAAGTGCGGCTGTTGCCGGCACGCGAGTTCCCGACCGACAAAGACGGTATCGAGACCTTCCGCCGCAATTATCGTGAGGCCTTCCCCGGCGATTTGAGCCGCTCACGGATTTATGCCGAGGTGAGCAAGGGCTTGATGCCGAGCGGCATTGAGGCCTATTTGCCGCTGTTCTTCCCAGAGCGCAGTACCGGCATGCTGGCGGACTACCTGCCACTCAGCGCGCGCTGGCTCACCGTGGGCGATGTGCTGCCGCTGCTCGCTCAGGACTACCAGCAAATTACCGAGCGCCATGCGCGCTATTCCGGCAATTTGGAGCGCCCTCTCCTGCCGCCGGACGCCGTGTTTCTGACTGTCCCTGAGGCGCAGTTCCAGCTCAGCTTGTTCCCCTTGCACCGCATTGAGCCGCTCGCCGAGGCTGCGGCTGGGGAGAGTCCGATCCAAGCAGTGCTTGGCGGGTCAGAAACCTTCAAAGCCTTGCTCTCCGATACCCGCAGCCCTACCCGCAACCTGTTTGTGGCGGAGTCCGCCGGTCGCCGCGAAGCCGTCGTCAACTGGCTCAAGCCCCTAGGTCTGATCCCGCGCCAGTACGAGAGCTTTGCCGCGTTTTTGGCCGACAGTGCTCGCGTCGGCGTCACACTTGGCCCGCTGCAAGAGAGCCTGAGCGTGCCGCCCGCCGGCCTGCGCCTGATTGCGGAGGGGCAGTTGTTTGGCCTCACCGCGCCGCAGCAGCAGGTAGCGCGCCGCCGCACGAAGGCGCGCGACCCTGAGACCATCCTGCGGGATTTATCCAGCCTCACCATTGGCAGCCCGGTTGTGCACGTTCAACATGGTGTGGGCCGCTATCTGGGCTTGCAGACGCTGGACGCCGGGGGAGTTGCCAACGAATACCTCGTGCTCGGCTACGCGATGCGTGGCGCTGATGACAGCAAGGCCTACGACAAGCTCTATGTGCCGGTCGCCTCGCTCAGCCTCATCCACCGCTACACCGGTTCTGAGGAGGCCGGCGCGCCGCTACACACGCTCGGCAACGACCGCTGGGAGAAGGCGCAAGCCAAGGCGCGCGACCGTGCCCATGATGTCGCCGCTGAGCTGCTCAAAATCCAAGCGCGCAGAGCCTCTAAACCGGGGCTGCAATTGTCTTTGGAGGACGAGGACTATCGGCAGTTCGTTGCGGCCTTCCCCTTTACCACCACCCCGGACCAGCAAACCGCCATCGACGCGGTATTGGCCGATTTGCAGACCGACAAAGCCATGGACCGGGTGGTCTGCGGCGACGTCGGCTTCGGCAAGACCGAGGTCGCCCTGCGTGCTGCCTTCGCGGTCGCCCGCGCAGGGCGGCAAGTCTGCATCTTGGCGCCAACCACCTTGCTCGCCGCCCAGCACGAAAAGAACTTCCGCGACCGCATGGCCGATTGGCCTATTCGCATTGCCGGTTTGAGCCGGCTCAAGACCGCCAAGGAGCAGTCCGAAACCCTGCGGCAGCTGGAAGCGGGCTCGGTGGACATCGTCATCGGTACTCATCGACTATTGCAGCCGGACATTCAGTTCAAGGACTTGGGCCTGGTCATCGTCGATGAGGAACACCGCTTTGGCGTGCGCCACAAAGAGCGGCTGAAGAACCTACGCGCCGAGGTCGACTTGCTGACGCTGACCGCCACCCCCATCCCGCGCACATTGAACATGAGCCTCGCGGGCCTGCGTGATCTCTCCATCATCGCCACCCCGCCGCCGTCGCGCCAAGCGATCAAAACCGTGGTGGCAGAGTGGGACAACGGGCTGATTTACGAGGCCTGCCTCAGAGAGCTAAAACGCGGCGGGCAGATTTACTGGCTGCACAACGAAGTGCGCGATATCGAAGCCTTCAGCGCCAAGGTGCAGCAACTGGTGCCTGAGGCCAAAGTGCGCTTTGCCCATGGCCAGATGCGCGAGCGCGAGTTGGAGCAGGTGATGCTCGACTTCTATCACAACCGCTTCAACATTCTGGTCTGCACCACGATTATTGAGAGCGGCATCGACGTGCCCTCGGCCAACACCATCTTGATTGACCGTGCCGACACCCTAGGCCTAGCGCAGCTGCACCAACTCAGAGGCCGCGTGGGCCGTAGCCACCACCGCGCCTACGCCTATCTCTTGGTGCCGAGCAAGCGCAATCTCACCACCGATTCACAAAAGCGCCTCGATGCCATCGAATCCCTAGGCGACTTGGGCTCAGGCTTCGCACTCGCCACCCATGATCTCGAAATCCGGGGCGCGGGTGAGCTCTTGGGCGATGAGCAAAGCGGGCAGATTGAGGAAGTCGGTTTCACCCTCTACTCAGAATTGCTAGCGCGTGCCGTCAAAGCCATCCAAAGCGGGCGCTTGGATGACGCCCCCTTTGGCCATGCGGCGACGGAGGTGGACTTGGGCGCATCGGCACTGATCCCCGACGATTATGTGCCGGACATCGCCACCCGCCTCACGCTCTACAAGCGCGTGGCTGAGGCGAGCACGGCCGACGAATTGCGCGAGCTACAAGTGGAGTTCATCGACCGCTTCGGCCTGCTGCCCGATCCCGCCAAGCGCCTGTTTGACGCCGCAGAACTGCGCACGCTCTGCCATCAGCTCGGCATTACTAAGCTGCGCGCGCACGCCAAAGGTGCCAGCTTGGAGTTTGACCACGAGCCGAAGATCAGCCCCGTGAAGCTCATCGGCCTGATTCAAAAACAGCCCAAGGTCTACAAGCTGGAAGGGCAAAAGAAGCTGCACATCACCGCCGAGCTACCGAGTGTGGAGCTGCGTGTGGAATCTCTGACCAAACTGCTGAACCTCATCGCCCCATGATCACCCGCCTTTTGCTACTTGCTGCCTGCCTGTTCGCCGCTTCGGCCCATGCCGAGCCGATCCGTGCGGATGTGATCGTGTTCGTCCATCCCGAAGGCACGGCACAGAGTGTCGCCAACAAGCCGGGGGCTCCGGACAACCCACGCGCCGTGCCCTTGGATGACGTCAAGGGTTTGAAGCAGGCGGGAATCACCATGATTTCCGAAGCCAAGTTCGGCCTTGCGCGTGAATGGTCTGCCTTGAGTAAACGCGCTGGGTTTGAGCCGCTGCTCAAGCTGGCCTTCCAGCAGGAATGGCCGACCAGCAGCAATGGCGTGGGCCTAAAGCTGTTTCAGCCTCAGGGCGATGGCGGTGGCCTGAATGGCTGGCTGCGTCTGCTGCCCGGCAAGGCGGGTGGTGTTGAGGCGGAGATTGAATACCTCATCAGCAAGCCCGACGGCAGCGTGGAAGTCCACCGGCTCAAGCAAAAGCGCAGCGTCAATCAGGAAGGCAGCCTTCAATATTTTGATGGTGGTCGCTTGGGCCTGCTGGTGCGGCTGACGCGCGCCGCCCCGCCACCCGCCCCTAATTCAGCAGCCGCCGCGCGCCCATAAAGCGCTTAGTGAATGCCTTGCTGCTGACCTTGGCGGTCTGCACCACTTTGCCGCCTGCGGGCGCGTGGATCGCCTCGCCGCCGCCCAAGTAGATCATCACGTGGCTGGGCGGGCCTAAGTCGCCCTCAAACCGATAGAACAGCAAATCCCCCGGCCGCACGCGCGAGAACTCCACCTCCGCACCACTGGCGAATAGCGTGCGCGTGGTGCGCGGCACGGTCAGCCCGACCTGCGCATAGACGTAGCGCACGAGGCCGGAGCAGTCGAAGTCCTCTGGCCCGTTGCCGCCGTAGCGGTACTGCTTGCCGGACTGAAACAAGGCCTGCACGACGATTTGCCCGCGCAACTCGTCGGTTTCTTCGCGGCTTAAATCTGGCATCAGCACCTTGGGCGCGCTATGCGGTGCGCGTGGCTCTAGCGCATCAAAGCGCGGCATGCAGCCGCTCAGCAGCAGGGCGGCAAGTGCGCCCGCTGCCGCCATCCGCACTAGGGGTCGCGATGCGCAAGCCGCTGCTGGTTGGTGCGAGTTCATCCGCCGATTTTGCTATAGCGTGGCCACCGAATGCAGCGCCGCTGCCCTGCCGCGCGCCGCGCGGTAGGCTCTGCAAGCCCGCCTAGGATGATGCAGTGCCGCTCATCCAAGCGCGGCTAATCAGCGTAGGAACCTACCCACAAGAATCACCAACCTCGACTCCCTGTGCGCCTGCCCTGCTTTGCCCTTGCCTTGGCACTTTGCCTGCCCTCCCTGCTCTTTGCCGCCGCTCCCTACCGCCCAGCCAGCCCTGAGCAGGTACTACTGAAGAGTGCTCGCAAGGCGGACACTCCGAGCATCATCGCGCCCGCTCGCGATGCCGACGCCGCCGCTTTGCTGGCCCGCCGCGCCATTGAACAAGGGCGTGCCACAGGTGACCCTCGCGCCTTTGGCCGCGCCGAGGCGGCGTTAGCCCCTTGGTGGCCGGCCCCCAGCCCGCCGGCTGCCATCCGTTTGATGCGCGCGAGCCTGCGCCAGCAGAAGCATGACTTCGCGGGTGCCAAGCGGGATTTGGACGCGCTCATCGCCAGCGGCGAGTCCAGCGCTCAGGCGCGCCTCAACCGCGCCGCCCTGCTGATGGCGCAAGGTGAGCCCGCGCGCGCACTCGCGGACTGCCGCGCACTCATAGGCCGAGTCAGCGCCTTGGTGACTGCCGCCTGTAGTGCAGCGGCGGACGGCGTCAGCGGTAAGCTCGGTGCAGCAATCGAGCAATTAGGGCGTGCCCTACAGGCTCCGGGTGTTGCCAGCGACGCACCCGAGTGGCTGTGGGCACAAACGCTGCTCGCTGAGTTGTTGGAGGCCAACGGCGCGACGCGCGAGGCGGACATCGCCTACCGCAAGGCCCTGGCGAATGCGCCTAGCGACCCCTACCTGTTGGCGGTAGCGGCGGACTTTTATCTCAGCCAAAGCCAAGCGCAAGGAGTACTCGACTTGCTCATGCCCCACTCCGAACAAGACCCCCTGCTGCTGCGCATCGTCATCGCCGAGCAGCGGCTGAAGCTCAGCAGTAGTGCCGCCCAGCAGCGCCGCATCGACCTAGAGGCCCGCTTTAACTTGGCCAGCAGCCGTGGCGAGGACTACCACAACCGAGAACTTGCACGCCATGCGCTCGACGCGCTGCAAAACCCCAGCGCCGCCCTGCCCTTGGCTGCGAAGAACTGGCAGAGCCAGAAGGAGCCTGCGGACGCCATCCTGCTGCTGCGCGCGGCACTCGCCGCCCAGCAACCGAATGCGGCAAAAAACGTGTTGCTGTGGATGCAAGCCACCGGTATCGAGCACCAAGCGCTGCGTAAACTTGCGGATTCTCTAGCGACCCTTAAGCGCCCCGTGGCGACTGCACCATGAATCTGGCCCCATCGATTTGGCACTGCCTCAGCCGCGTGCGCGCCAGCCTGCCCGCTGCCTGTCTGGCGTTGATTAGTTTGTGCTGGAGCCAAGCGCTGCACGCCCATGCCGGCAGCACCGCCTACCTGCAAGGCACGCAAACTGGGGCCAACATTGATTGGCGCTGGGACTTAGCCCTGCGGGACTTGGACGACCAACTCACACTGGACGCCAACCAGAACGGCGAAGTGACTTGGGGCGAAGTCGAGCAGGCCCAGCAGCGCATCTGGGCCTATGCCAGCCCGCTGCTCAAACTCCAATCCGACACTGGCGACTGCCTGCCCGCAGGCCAGCAGCCCTTGCAGATTGCCGAGCACGCGGGCGAACCCTATGTCGTGCTTGCCAGCAGTTACCAATGCCAGAGCACGCCGCAGTCGCTGGCCATCGACTACCAAGCCTTGTTTGACGTCGACGCCAGCCATCGCGGCCTGCTCAAGCTGGTGCTCGCCGGGAAAACCCTGACCGCCGTACTGACTCCAGAGCGCCGACAAATGCAGTTTGGCGCGGCCGACGCGCCGAGCTCAGGGCAGGTCTTCCGCCAGTATTTTGTCGAAGGGATTTGGCATGTCTGGACCGGCTACGACCACATTCTGTTTCTGGCTGGCCTGTTCTTGGCCGCTGGGTTGGTCTATCGCAGCCAGCGTTGGCAGCCTGCCGAGCAACTGTCGACCACGCTGCTGCAATCCGCCAAATTAGTGACCGCCTTCACCGTCGCCCACGCGGCCACGCTCTGCCTCGCCGCACTCGGCGTCATCAACCTGCCCAGCCGCTGGGTGGAGTCCGCCGTCGCCGCCACCGTGCTGTTTGCCGGCCTCAATAACCTTTGGGTGATGGTGCGGCCAGAGCGCCTGTTCGCACTCTGCATCGTCTTCGGGCTCATCCACGGCACCGCGATTGCTGGCGCGCTGCTCGACTTGGGCCTCCCCAGCACCGGCCGCGTCACTGCCCTGCTGGGTTTTAACCTCGGGGTGGAAGTCGCCCAGTTAGCGCTCGTGCTGGTGCTGGTACCGCTGGTGTTCGCGCTACGGAATTGGCAGGGCTTTGTCCGCTATGTGCTCTACCCGGGCTCCGCACTCATCGCGCTCGCTGGGCTGGTGTGGTTGGTGGATAGAGTCTTCGCACTGGAACTGGAAGTGCCGCAGACTTGGTTGCTTGGCGGGTAGGCTTCGGCGAACAACGCCCAATAAAAAACCCGCCAAGCGGCGGGTTTTTTATTGCTACGCCACC
>CAZHTI010000042.1:0-3325 GCA_964535755.1 uncultured Salinisphaerales bacterium
CAGCCAAATGGCCGCCTGCTTGGCGTAGTAACTGAGGATGAGATCAGCACCTGCGCGACGGAAGCAGAGTAGCGCTTCCATCATGGTCTTTTGCTCATCCAGCCAACCGTTTTGGGCGGCGGCCTTGAGCATCGCGTACTCGCCGCTGACCTGATACGCCGCGGTCGGCACGGCGTAGGTGTCTTTGACGCGGCGGATGATGTCCAAGTAGGGCATGCCCGGCTTCACCATCACTAGGTCTGCGCCTTCGGCGATGTCCAAGCCCACTTCGCGCAGGGCTTCATCGCTATTGGCGGGGTCCATCTGGTAGTTGCGCTTATCGCCCTTGAGCGCACCGGAGCTACCTACGGCATCGCGGAACGGCCCATAAAACCCAGAGGCGTATTTGGCGGCGTAGGCCAAGATCAGCACGTTCTTCATGCCGTCGCGCTCCAGCACCGAGCGGATCGCCCCGACGCGGCCATCCATCATGTCCGACGGAGCCACCACGTCTGCGCCCGCTCGCGCATAGACCAAAGCTTGGCGACGCAGAATCTCCGAGGTGCTGTCGTTGTCGACATTGCCATGCTCGTCCAGCAGGCCGTCATGGCCGTGGCTGGTGTAGGGGTCGAGCGCGATATCAACGATCACCCCCATCTCGGGTGCTGCGGCCTTGACCGCCTTGATCGCACGCGGCACCAAGCCACTCGGGTTGAGCGCCTCTAGGCCATCGTCGGTCTTCAACGCGGGCGGAATCACTGGGAAGATCGCCACCGCCTTGATGCCTAGAGCCCACAGCGCTTGGCACTCGGCGGCAAGTTCTTCCAGTGACAAGCGCGCCACGCCCGGCATGGACGCGATCGGCCCACACAGCGCGCCTTCTGCCACGAATAGCGGGGCGATGAGATGCTCAGGCGCCAGATGGGTTTCGCGCACCATGGCGCGGATGAACCCTGCTTGCCGCGTACGGCGCAGGCGGGTGGCGGGGAAGCTGCCGAGCGTCATGGGGGGTGTCCGAATCCAGAGCAAAAAACGGGCAGCATTATAGGAGGCGGCGACGACCAGGGCCTCTATGCTCTAGACGCCTCGCTTGACCGCCCTAGCGACCACCCCCGCATGAACCTAAGCCCTTTCGATCCGATCGCCGTCATGAAACTGGTAGCTATCCCGCTACTGATCGCCCTGCTCTTGCTGGCCGAGGCCCGCTGGCCATGGCGAGCGGCGGTTGCCGGGCGCGCGGTGGGGAACTGGGGCTTGGCGCTGATCAACGCGATCATCCTCGGGCTGCTGCCCATCGCCTCCTTGGCCGCTGCCAGCCATTGGGCCGCAGCACAGGGTGTTGGGCTGTTCCATTGGCTGGATTGGCCTCTAGGCTTGGAGGCCATCCTTGCCTTTTGCCTGCTGGATTTAGCCGTCTATCTCCAACACCGCTTCAGCCACTGGCAGCCGCTGCTCTGGCGCTTACACCGCGTGCACCACACCGACCCCATGCTCGACGCCAGCACCGGTTTGCGCTTTCACCCCATCGAAGCCCTGCTCTCCGCCGGCTACAAAGCCTTGGCGGTGCTGGCACTCGGCGCATCAGTGGCTGCGGTGGCTGCCTTTGCGCTCGCGCTCACCGCTGGCAGTTTGTTCTCGCACGCCAACATCCGGTTGCCTGTGCGCTGGCAGCGGGCGCTGCGTTGGCTCATCGTCACCCCCGCCATGCACCGCGTGCACCATTCCATCCACCGGCACGAGTCCGACCGCAACTACGGATTTTTTCTGCCTTGGTGGGACTACCTCTTGGGCAGCTATCTGGCGCGGGCCGAAGCGGGCGACGCACTCACCATCGGCCAAGCGGAAGAGCGCAGCCCTGAGGCACAGCGTTTGCGTGCATTGCTGGTTCAGCCAGTGCGGGCATACCAGCAGCATCGCGAATCCCCTACGCTATAAGACCTATGCATGATCTCCCTCGTTTAGAACGCCTGATTGCGGAAACCGCGAGCGGCAATGCCGCCTCGTTTAGGTCCCTGTATCAAGAAACCAGCGCGCATCTGTTCGCACTATTGGTGCGTATGTTGAAGCGTCGGGACTGGGCTGAAGAAGCTTTGCAAGATGCCTTGCTCAAGGTGTGGCGCAAGTCGGAAACCTACGACCCAACAAAAGGTACCCCCAGCACTTGGCTGTTCACCATTGCCCGCCACCGCGCACTCGACATGCTGCGGCAAAAGCGGCCAGAAGACAGCCTAGAGATGGAGGATGAGGACGGCACTTTGGTGACCGCCGATGTGGTGGACGACAGCCAAAACCCCGAGGCCAGAGCGATAGAAGGCCAAGGCATGGGGCGAATGGAGCGGTGCATGAACGGTTTGCTGGAGTCGGAGCGCCAAAGTGTGATGCTGGCCTATTACGAGGGCTACACGCACCCGGAGCTCTCCGAAGCCCTGCAAGCGCCGTTAGGCACCGTGAAAAGCTGGGTTCGCCGCGGGCTCGCGAAGCTGCGTAGTTGTTTGGAGGCAAATTAGGCCATGAAGTATCAAAGCCCACAGTTACGGACCAGCCTCGCGGCGGAATACGCCCTTGGCACGCTGCGCGGCCGTGCACGGGCGCGGCTGGAGAAACTCCTGCGCCGCGATACCGCTTGGCAAGAGGAAGTCACGTTCTGGAATGACCGCCTCGCTGACCTCGCCTCCACCCTGCCGCCTCAAGCCCCGCGCGATGTGGTCTGGGCTGCATTAGAGCGGGAAATCGCCAACGACCAAGCCCTTGCCCAGCGCAAGGTAGTCCCGCTGCGCAGCAAGATGAGCGCGGCTGCCAACTCACCCTATTGGAAGATTGCCACCCTCGCCGCCAGCGTCGCCGCCCTAGCCCTAGGCATGGGCTTGGTGCAAAGCCGCCAGCGGCTAGAAGAGGCCAATCTCGCGCTGCAAGATTCCCAACAAAAAGTGGCGCAGGCGGAGGCTCAGGTCGATGCCGCCCGTGCTCAAGTTGCTGCTGCCGACCAACGCCTGCAAGGGCTCACCGCGCAAATCGCCAGCATCAAACCTGCCGAGCCCATGCCCTACGTCGCAGTCTTCGCCCCTAGCGATGGCGGCACCGACATGCGCTGGGCGGTGAGCCTGCACCCCAACAAAAAAGTGATGCGCGTCATCCTCACCGGTAGCAAGCCGATGCCGATGGGCGAAGGTGCGAAAGCACTGGAGCTTTGGATGCTGGCCAAGGACGGGCCTAAGTCTTTGGGCGTGCTGCCGATGACCGGCATCAACGCACCGCAAGACCTGCCGCTGCCCGAAATGCCCGACGACGAGATGGGCATCACCTTCACCCTCGCCGTCAGCGAGGAACCCGAAGGCGGCTCGCCCAC
>CAZHTI010000042.1:3425-9816 GCA_964535755.1 uncultured Salinisphaerales bacterium
CCTTGGGCATCGACCACCGTCAGCGTGTGCGGCCCAGCCTCTAGCTCCACGCTCAGGTTGTGGAAACTCTGCGTCTCGCCGACGAAGTGCGCATCGACATGCCAATACAGGCTCGCATCTGGCTGCCGGTGGCTGGCTTGCAGCAAGACCTTGCCGCGCGTGCCGCCCAAATCCTCTGGCAGATAGAGCTTGGCACCGGCGTCCGGCACCACAATCTCGAAGCTCGCTTCTGCCTGTGCGGCAGCGGCTATCGCGCGGCATTCGGCACGCCACGGCGGTGGGCTGCGATAGTCCAAGTGGTGCTGGCGGTAGTAGGCCTCTTGGCTGGGCGGCAGCACTAGCCACGGCACGGCGCGCAGCTCGGCGGGGTCGGCACAGCGGCTATCGGCGCGCAGGCCTTGGGCGTCGAGGTGGATGAGTTGGTGGTTGCGACTGACCCGCTGGAAGTGCGCTTGCGCCGGGATGCGCACGGCGCTGGTGGCACAGCCTGCGGCGGGCAGATAGCCGTCATCGGCACAGACTTCGATGCTTTTGAGATCGCCTAGCGGCTCCGCGAACCAGCTCTGCTCGCCTAGGAGTTTGGCGATGTCGAACAAGATCGGTGCCGCCATGCCGGTACCCGTGAGGCCCGCCACGCCCTCGCCGCTGGCGTTGCCGACCCAGACGGCAATCGTATGTTTGCGGCTCACGCCAAAGGCCCAGCCGTCGCGCAGGCCGTGGCTGGTGCCGGTCTTCCAAGCCAGCCGACGGCTGCTGGCAAAGTTGCGCCAATGCACCTCGTCCTCCGGGCGGCTGACTTCCTCCAGCGCATCCAGCGTGAGCCAAGCGGCACCCGCGCCAAAGTCCAACACCGGGCCTTTTGCGGGTACCGAGTCCTGCACGAGCTGTAGTCCCAGACTCGGCAGACGGCCCTGCCCTGCGCCAGAGGCTGCGGCGCGGGCCAAGTTGGCGTAGAGCCCAGTCAAATCCCAAAGGCTGGCTTCCGCGCCGCCCAAAATCAGCGTTAGCCCGTAGTGGTCGGCGGGCTTGGTCAGGCTAGTCACACCCATCCGCCGCAGGAGATCGTAGAAGCGCGGCTGGCCGTATTGCCGCAGCATGGCGACCGCCGGCACGTTGAGCGAGGCGGCGAGTGCGGCCTTAGCGGTGGTCGCTCCCCGAAAGCTGCGGTCGAAGTTCTCCGGCCTAAAGCCATCGAACTGCGTCGGCACATCGGGCACCAAGCTGCTCGGCTGGATCAGCCCTTGTTGCAGCATGGCGGCGTAGAGCATGGGCTTGAGCACGCTGCCGGTGGAGCGCGGCCGCTGGATGATGTCCACGGCCAGCCCAGTCGCCTCGGGGTCTCGCGCCAGACGATTACCGGCATAGGCGCGCACCTGCATGCTTGTGTGGTCTACGACTAGGGCTGCGAGATTGCGCACGCCCTGCGCTGCGAGGCGCTGGCCTCTTGCATGCAGCACGGCATTGACCTCGGCCTGTAGGTCAGCATCGATCGTGCTGTGGATCGCGCCCTGCGCGCGCCCCTTGCTGGCCAGCGTGTCGAGCAGATGCGGTGCGGACTTGGGCAGCGGCTTGGGGGCTTCCGGCAGGCCTTCTTGCAGCGCTAGCTGGTAGTCGAGCTTGCTGAGCTTGCCCGCAGCCAGCAGGCGCGCCAGCAGGCGGTTGCGCTTGGCTAGGAGCTTGGGCCGGGCACGGCCTAGGTGGATCAGCGCTGGGCTATTCGGCAGCACCGCGAGGGTTGCAGCCTCCGCCCAACTCAAGGCGGCCGCACTGCGGCCAAAGTAGCGCCACGCGGCGGCATCCAAGCCCACGACATTCCCACCAAAAGGCGCGTTGCTGGCGTAGAGCGCGAGGATTTCTGGCTTGCTATAGCCCGCCTCCAAGCGCAGCGCCCAGAGAGCCTCGCGCAGTTTCTCGCGCCAGTTGCGCGCCGCCTGAGGCCGCATCAAACGCGCGGTCTGCAGGCTCAAGGTGCTGGCGCCGCTCACCACCCGCCCCTGCCGCCAATTGCTGCGCAGGGCGCGGCCAATGGCGATGGGGTCGATGCCAAAGTGCCCATAAAAACGCCGGTCTTCGAACTGCACGAGGGCATCGGCAAAGCGCTGCGGCACGGCGCTGGTCGGGGCCAAACGCCATTGGCCATCGGCGGCGATGCGCGCCGTCAGTAGTTGGCCGTCCGCCGCGTGCAGGCTGTAGGACAAGGGCGCGCTGAACAGCGGCTCGGGCAGGCAGCGCCAGAACCAGAGGCCGGCTGCGCACAGCACAGCGAGTGCCCAAAGCCAGCGCTTGCGCTTAGGCCGAAGCAGAGGGGAACTCACGGAGAGGGCTGGAATGCCTGCGCTCTTGCTTGGTGGCTGTTGGCCCTCTCCCGCCCCGATGGGGCACCCTCTCCCGCAGGCGGGAGAGGGCCAACAGCGACCACGCACGAACGCTAGCCCTTGGGTGCTACCACCTCGACCCACTGCCCAGCGCCGCGAGCATTGCGGCTGGCGTCGTACATGGACTCCACCACCACGCCGGGCAGGTAGTAGCGGCCTAGGTAGCTGGCGTTGAGCCGCACCTCGAAGCGCCGCGACTCGCCCGATTTGAGCGGGAAGTACTGCAGCAGGCGGTCGTCGCGTAGGTCACGGAACTCAGGGTGGGCACTCGTCATCTTCGGCTTCGGCGCACTGCCATCGGCGGGCATGGCGGCAGTGGCGGGAGCGGCAGGCTCATCCTCGCGATTGCCGGTGTGTAGCTCCCAACCAGCAGCCATAACTGCGGTGAGTGCTAGGTCATCCAGCGCTTGTTTGCTGGTGTTGCGCACGCTGATGCGGGCGATGAAATCCGTGCCCTGCGGGATGCGCGCCACCGTCAATGCATTGCCCTGTACGTCGATGTACTCGACGGCCACGCTCAAGCCTTGCGCACTGACTTTCTCCTGCCCGGGTGCGGGGCTGGCGTACTGGATGAGGCTGGCGTAGAGCGGCTGCTTGCCGCCATTGCTGATGCGCAAGGCGCTGCCATCCGGTGCGGGCAGTGCTTGGCTGGAAGTGACCTGTTTATCCACCGTCACCGACTGCGCCTTGCCATTGCCTAGCTGCCATTGGTAGGCGAAGCCGGGCTTGTCCTTCACCCCCAAATAGCGATGCGCCAAGGCCATCAGGCCATAGCCCGTGCTCTGGGTGCTGAGCCAGCCATCGCTATTGAGCGCTACCGCCAGCTCCGCACTCAACGCTGCCGCGCGGCGCTGGTCTTTGAGCAGCAAAAGGGTGTCGAGCAGCACGGCTTGGTCGCGCACGGTAGAGCCAAACGTTGCACCGGGCGTGCTGTAGCTGGTGCGGCTATCCAGCGTCTTGCCAGCGACCTCGCTCGCGGCATCGATCAGGCCCGCACGGGCATAGGCGGAGGCGAGCTGCCAGCGGGCGAGCAGGTTATCGCCAAGCTGATCGCGCAAACGGTTCATCGCCGCGACCTCGGGGCGATCCGCCAGCGCCAAGGTGTAGAGGCGATAGGCTTGCGCCTCCACACTCCCGCCGCTGCCAGTCGTCCAAGCGTTGGCCGCTGTGCGCTGTGCCGAGAGCCAGGAGTCGAGCATGGTCGGCGGGACGAAGTAGCCCAGCCGCTTAGCCTCCACCAACAGATGGCCGACATAGTTGTTGGCCCAATCGTTGACCTCACTGCTCATCGGCCAGTAGGCGAAGCTGCCGTTGCTTTGCTGGTAGCGCTGTAAGGCGGCGAGCCCGCCGTTGACGTTGCGGGTGATGGCCTCCTGCTCCTTGGGCGAGAGTGCCGCAAGGCCCGGCACATAGAGCTGCGGCAAGGTGGCTGAAGTGAGCTGCTCGACACAGCCATGCGGGTAGCGAATCAACTCTTGCAGGCGCTGGTCTAGGCCAAATGGCGGCACGGCGGATACCTGCAAACGGGCACTACTGCCGCCCTTTACGGCGGGCTTTATCAGAGCCGTGCTCCACTCCGAGCCTGCTGCAATCTCGCTGCGCGTGACGGTCGCCACGGCGGGGTTTTGCGCCCGCACTTCAATGTTCACCGTGTGGCTGCTGCGGTGCTTACCGGACACCGCGCTGATGGTGAACCGACTAAACCCAAGCGCATCGCCCACCTCGGCATCTAGGTAGGCGATTTGCTCGCCAAGTGCCGCAAAGCTCAGCGTCTGTGCGGGCTGGGCGATGCGCAGCGCACCGCGCGTTTCTGCCCGCAATTGCACGCTTTGCACGTCCGGCTCAAAGGCGAATACAGACACGGGAATCCGCAGCTTCTCGCCCGGCCCGAGCACTCTGGGCAGGGTGGCGAGCACAGATACCGGGTCGCGCACGGTGACGGTTTTCTCCGCCGAGCCATAGGCCAAGTCCTTGCCCGCCACCACCATCACCCGCACCGCGCCGATGTACTGGCCGAGTGCGATGCTGTGGTTTTGCCTAGCTCCGGCTGCGAGTTGGAACGGCCCCAAGACCTCCACCACTGGCGGGAAGCGCTTCTGCTCCGCCTCCTCAGCATTCACACCCGCAGCATCACCACCGAGTGCCAGCAAGCGCTCCAGCTGAGTGCCGTAAGCACCGGCGACCGCGTCAAACAAATCCCAAGTCATCACGCCGAGCGCTTCGCGTTGGTAGAAGGCAGGGTGTGGGTCGGGGGTTTTGTGGGCAGTGAGGCCCAGCAGGCCTTCATCCACCACCGCGAGGGTGTAGGTCATCGCGCGGCCCGCTTGCTCGGCGACCGTAATGCTGGCGTTGCTGTTGGGCCGCCATAAATCGGCCGTGGTCACCACCGGTTTCAGCAGGGTCTTGGGGTCGCTGACCTTGAGCGGGATCACACCATAGAGGCGGATGGGGCGGTCGTTGTTCTTGCCCTGGTGCGGCTGCAACAAAGTGATGGCGACGTAGGCGGTGGGACTCATCGCTGAGGTAATCGGCAGCTGCACTTGCAGCGGTTTGCCTGCGCCAAACTCCAGCCATTGCGCGCTCAGCACTCGGCTGCCGGTTTCTACCGTCAGCAGCGCTCGGCCTTGGCTGGCCTGCGGCAATTGCAGCTTCGCCGTGTCGCCTACGCGGTACTCGGGTTTGTCCGCAAAGAATTGCAAGGCACTCGCCGCCGGGCCAGATTCCTCCTGCGCGCGCCCCGCCCAGCCGGGCCAATCCATATAGAAGACGCGGGTGGCGCAGTGGCCACTCTCGGTATCGCAGGCGCGCATCAAATAGCGCCCCCAGTCCGGATATTTGACTTGGAACTTCCACACCGCCGCACCGTTTTTGGTGCTGACGCTGCCCTCGCGCAGCAGTTGTTGCTCGGTGCCGCTCGCAAACTCAGCGGCACTGTCGCCGTTTTGCTCCCACCACCACTTCCACTGCACTTTGTAAAAACTAATCTTCACTTGGCCGTCGACGGGCTTGCCATCGGCGTCGACCGTCACCACCTCAAGCGGGTGGTCGATGTCGGTCAAAAGCATCTTGCGGGCCGCATCGCCCTTAGGCGTTTTTAGGCCGACGTAGCGCGCATAGGGGCTAAATGGCGCACGCTGCATCGCCGTGCTGAAGGCCCCGCTGGGCTCGAAGATGCGGGTGGTGAAGGACGCCTCCAACTTGCCGGGGGAGGCGGACTCCGGCTTGAGTGCCAGCGATAAATCCGCCTCGCCCTCTGCATTGAGCTTGCCCTCAAACACCGTGCTGCGCTCCACGTTGAAGCTGCGCGTCGCATCGTCAAAACTGAAGTCGCTGTAGCGGCCAAACTGGGTGGCGACGGGATGCATTTTGACGGACACGTCCGCCTTCAAGCCCGCAGCCGTTGCCCCGGTGAGCCATTGCGACACCAGCTTGGCCTTGACCACCTCGCCACTGAGCGCCGGGTTGTCGAAGCGCAGGTCAACCTTCAACCGGTTGGGCATCACCGTTTCGACTTTCAGCGTCTTGCTGAACTCCGCCCCGCCGACCTTCACCTTGGCGGTGTAGTTGCCGGTGACGGCATCGTCCGCAGTCTTCAGCTTGAAGCTGTAGAAGCCGTCCACCGGGGCCGCTTGGGTCAGCGTTTGCACCAAGCGCCCTTGGGGGTCGATGAGTGCCAAGCTGGCCGGATGATTCGCGGGCAGACGCTTGCTGGCGTCTTGCAGCAGGAAGGTCAGGTGGATGTCATCGCCCGGCCGCCAGACGCCGCGCTCGCCGTAGATAAAGCCCTTCAAGCCCGCCGTGAGGGTCTCGCCGCCGACATCAAAATGGCTCACGGGGAGTGCGGTGCCCCGGCTCAGCTTCAAATAGCCCACCTCGCCCTCGGCCTTCGCCACCATGTAGAAGGGCACACCCTTGGGGGTGATTTGCAACAAGCCCTGCGCATCGGTGCTGCCGACGGCAATCACTTGGTCTTGGAAGTTGCGCACCTCGACCTTGGCCGCTGCTAGCGGCTGGGC
>CAZHTI010000042.1:9916-21922 GCA_964535755.1 uncultured Salinisphaerales bacterium
CGGGATAGCTCCTCATTGCCTGAGAGCGTATTGGCCTGCAAAAACTGGCCGATGCGGTCGTCATAGACCTGAAACGCCGTCACCTGCACCGAGCGCAGGTTGATGGCCTCAATCGGGATGCTCAGCGTCGGGTTCTTCGGCAGGATCACGCCACTGCCGACGAAGCGCAGTTGCGGTTTCTCGCTGGCAAACGCCACCTTGCCAAGGTATTCCGCGCCCAGCTTCACCCCGCGCTGGCTCTTGATGCCCGCAGCCAGCTTGAGCGTGAACTCGCCCACCACCGAGTTCGTCAGGTAAATCAGCAACTGGTTGCCCTCCACCCGCGTGCTCAGCTTGCCCGGCGTGTCGGGAGTGCCCTTGCTGCCCTTGGCGGGCTTGGCCTTGGCCTTGGCATCGTCGATGGCTAAGAGCTGCACCAAGCCATCCAGGTTTTGATTGGCGTCGATGAGGTCGGTGAACTGCACCCGCACCACCTGCTGTTGCTCGACTTGGGTGGTGGCCTCGCGCACTTCAAACAAGCCGAGCTTGGGGATCTCCACCTCGCGTGTGCCGCTGGTTTTGAGGCCCAAAGGTTTGCCGTCCCAACGCAGCGTCAGCGTTTGCGGTGCATCGCCCCGGACGATGCCAGCGACGTAAAAGCTATGGCTGCGGCCATCGTTGAGGCTGGACCAAGTGGTTGTTAGCTGCTGGCCCTTGGCCTCCACTTGCAGGATTTGCCGCACCAAGTCCGTCGGAGTTTGGTCGGCGGTGTCGACGCGGCCTGTGAGCGTCATCCCCGGACCACCGGCGGGGTCAGCCTCTAGGCCGACGACGACCACCTCAAAGTTCGCCTCCAGCACCGAGAAGTTGAAGCTGTAGGGGCCAATCTTCTGCGGCAGCTTGCCGAGCTTTGCCGGGTTGAGCTGAGCGAAGTAGTTCTGCCCTGCGGGCAACGGCGCTTTGGGCGTAAAGCGCAGTTCTTGTGGGGTTTCAAAGCGGCCCTCGCCGGCAATGGCCGGCTCAAATTGCAGGAGCCCAGCAGGCATGGCTTGGCCAGCTTGGGCCACCGGTGCCGTGAAGCGCAGGCTAATCACCGCATGCGCGGAGATGTCCCCGGCCGTGTGCTCGGCAATGTGGCTGCTCCAAGCGGCGTTATTGGCGACGCGCTTGATCGGCGGGGCTTCACGCTGGCAAGCAGCTAATGCTGCCGCCATCACCAACACGCACAAAAACAGCCAATACCGCGTTAAACCGCTAAGCCCAGCCCTTGCGTGCATACCCGATCTCCCCGTGTGCGCAGCCCGCGGCCACGCCTAAACCTCGGGATATTCTGCACCCGCGCCTAGGCGGGCTAGATGCTGCTCTGCAAACTTTTCTTGGGGCTGGAGGAATGCGCGTCGACTACGAATTCCGCTTCAAAAAATTATCCAGCAGCGCATGACCATGCTCAGAAAGGATGCTCTCCGGGTGGAACTGCACGCCCTCAATCGCCAGCGTTTTGTGGCGAATCCCCATGATTTCATCGACGCTGCCATCGTCCTTGGCGGTGTAGGCGGTCACCTCAAAGCACTCCGGCAAGTCGGCCTTATCGACAATCAAAGAGTGGTAGCGGGTGGCGGTGAAGGGGCTGGGCAGGCCATGAAACACGCCCGCCCCGTGGTGGTGGATGGGCGAGGTCTTGCCATGCATCACCTTGGCCGCGCGCTTCACCGTGCCGCCAAACGCTTGCCCGATGGACTGGTGCCCCAAGCACACGCCCAAAATCGGGAAGCGACCCTGCAACTCGGCAATCAACGGCAGGCAAATCCCCGCCTCATTGGGCGTACATGGGCCGGGCGAAAGAATGATGTGGCTAGGCTGCTTCGCCGCCACCTGCGCCACGGTGATCGCATCGTTGCGGTGTACCTCGACCTCCGCCCCCAACTCGCCTAGGTACTGCACAAGGTTGTAGGTGAAGCTGTCGTAGTTGTCGATCATCAAAATCATCAAGTCATCCTAAAAAAAGCGTCCCTGCACGGGGTGCAGCCCAGCGGCAACCAACGGGCGCGCATTGTAACGATGGCCTCAGACGGCCAAGCGGCCAGCAGGCGCTAGTCGGATGGCAGCCAGCGCGAGTTCAGCAGGCAGATCGCCCATGCAATGGCGGCACTCCAGAGGTCATGCGAGGGGAAGTGCGCGCCGCGCGACCATTGCGTGATGGAAAACGCCAAGCCCAGTGCGGCGACTGCTGCCAGTGCGCCTAGCGCGCGACGCGGGTGCCGTCGGCGCAATAGAAAATAAAACGCGGCCAGCGCAAACGCCCCCGAGCTATGCCCGCCCGGAAAGCACTGCCCAGCCGCTAGAGCCTTTGGCCGCGGCTCAAACCACTCCAGATGTGGCTTGCTGCCGCCGTAGCGATGCAGGTCCCATGGGCAGTCGACGGCGCTGATGCGCTTGCCAATAGCGACTGCACCGGTGGTTAGGGCAATGCACAGCAAAACGTAGAGCCCGCCCAATCGCCAGTGGCGATAGCGCGGCAGCCAAGACGCCAACAGCGCCATCAGAGCCAACACCGCCACCAAGCTGACGAGCCTGCGCCCACCTTTGTGCAACAGGGTTTCTACCCAAGGGTTGGCGCGTGCGGGGAAGCTGCCACTGGCGGCGTCGTAACTCCAATCCAACACCAGAAAATCCCAGCCGGATTGATGCACGACGACCGCAGCTAGGCCAATCAACAATGCTGGGTAGAGGGCATGCCAAAACCAAAACCTCATTGATATTGATGCTCCGTAAACAACTGGTAGCCGGTCTGAAAGTACGCCGTGGCGAGGTCTAGCAGCGCGGCTGGGCAGGGCCGCTCCGTGAAGCGATCACGACCCCGTTGGGCGACACCGGGGGCGCGTGCGTAGTCTTGGCACTGGCTTTTGCCCTGCAGCCCGAGGATCGCCAACTGGCCGTCGCGATAGAGCGCGACGTTGTGGTTATGGTTAAACAGCAGGCTGCGCGCGCCGCCCTGCCAGTGCAGGACATCTTGGCCAAAAAATGGGGCCTCGTAGGCGAGCCCGAGCAGGCCCAAGAGCGTCGGTGCGATGTCGATTTGGCTGGTGAGGGTATCGACGCGGCCCGCAGTGAGCGCGCCGGGGGCCATGATCAGCATCGGGATTTCGTAGCTAAACAGGGGCATTTGCGCTGCGCCGTAGACCCGGGCACCGTGGTCCGCCACCACCACAAACACGGTGTTCTGAAACCACGGCTTGCCGCGTGCCGCGCGGAAGAACTCGCCGATTGCGTGGTCGGCGTAGCGAATCCCTGCGGTGCGCCCGCCGCCTTTGGGCGGCACCCCGGCGACGCCGCTCGGGAAGGTGTAGGGCTTATGGTTGGAGGTGCTCATCACCAAGCCGAAGAACGGGCGACCGCTGGCGGCATCGGCATCGAATTGGCCGAGTGCGTGGGCGAACAGGTCTTCGTCGCTGACGCCCCAGATATTCGCAAAGCGCGGGCTTTTAATGTCAGTGCGGTCGGTGACGGTATAGCCGTTGCCTTGATAAAAGGCATTCATATTATCGAAGCTGCCGTAACCGCCATAAATAAACCGTGGCAGATAACCATGCTGGGCCAGCACCGAGCCTAAGGTGGCCATGCCAGTATTGCCCGGGCGCTTTAATATCGACTCACTGGGTATTGGCGGAAACGATGCGGTAATCGCCTCCAGCCCGCGCACCGTTCGTGTGCCGGTGGCATAGGCATGGGTAAATAGCAGGCCCTCACGGCTTAATGCATCAAACTCTGGAGTAAGCCCTCGCTCATCGCCATAAGCGCCGACAAACTCGGCGCCAAAGGATTCCTCCGCCAAGATAACCACGTTGCGCTTGCCTAAGCCATCAGCCCGGGCGGGAAACCGCCGAGAAACGCCGCCGGCTTTGTGCTGATTAAATTCCCCGCCGCCGCGCGCTAAATCTTTTTGCAAAACGCTGAGCATGTGCTTTGGGTTGGCGTGGCGATAATGTGCAGGATATTCCAGATGATTCGACCTAAATGCCGCAAAGAAACTAGCGACGCCATTGCGGGCGATTTCGTTGGCAACCCGGTTGCCGTGGATATCTGCAGCATCGGCGCGCACCGCACCAGCCATCAGCGCCACGGCGCCGAGGTTGATCAGCAAAAGCTGGGTAAAACGCCGCCGCTGGATGATGGCTGCTGCGTGGCTAGGCATGAGGTAGGGCCAAGCAGCCACGACCACCAAGGCCGCGACCAAGGCCAGCAAGGCGCTGATTTTGCCGACGGGGTAGGTGTCTTGAATGTTTCCGAGCACCTCGGTGGGATAGAGCAAGTAATCTACCGCCACCAAATTAAAGCGAGCATCAAATTCATCAAAAAAGAAATATTCCAAGCCCGATAAAAATAACATGCCAAATACAACAACCCCAAACACTAAGGGTGCGAAGCGGGCGGTCGACAATCGCCGCCAGAATTGGGGATACAGCCATAAAGCCAAACTAATCGGCAATAACATATAAGGGAGCTGAAGCAGATCCATGATCAAGCCCAAGCCAAATATCGAGGACAATTGACCCACGCCGACCTGAGCCCCAACGCCAAATTGCGCCCAGAGTAAAGCCCTCGTCCCCAAACCAATCAATAAGTAGGCAAGAATGATCGCCGCAACTAGGCGAGCCGGCGGCGGCAACTGCGGGGTGGAGGGCGGACTGGAGGGCGGTCTGGGGGGCGGCATGGGGTAGGCATCAACAAGGCGGAGTCACAGCCTGCCTAATTGGCCGTCAGGGTTGTGTCAGTGAATTGTCAGAAAAGCGTTAAGTCGGCGCTAACGAAACCCCAACATTTCGACAACGAATCATTAACGGCGCGCCCTGCAGGCTACGCATCTGACTCCACCACCGACCTTGGTCATGACTGCCAAACGCCTGCTCGCTGCCGCTGCCATTGCTTGCTCCCTACCCGCGTCGGCGGCGACTGAGCCGATCGATAGCGGCAGCCCGATGTTTGAAAAAAGTGGTGACATCCTGCAGTGGGCGCTGCCCCTGGCTGGCTTGGGGATGACGCTGCTGCTGCCCGACGGCGACGGCAAAGCGGGCCTCACCGCAGCCGCTGCCGCCGACCCGCTCGGCAATGCGTCCGCCCTGAACTGGCCCGGCCCTAGGCTCGGAGGCTCGCTGCTGCACGACTTTGCCGTCGCCTTTGCGCGCATGGAGGTCGCAACCTATGGCCTCAAGTACACCATCAACGCCGAGCGTCCCAATGGCCGCAACGGGCAATCCTTCCCCTCCGGCCATACCGCCTCCGCCTTCATGGGCGCTGAGTTCATCCGCAAACATCATGGCAATGCATGGGGGGTCCCTGCGCACCTGACCGCCGCGTGGGTGGGCTATACGCGCGTGGATTCGCATAACCATTACTGGACGGATGTGGCCGGCGGTGCGCTGGTCGGAATTGCTGCCAATTACGACCTCGACGCCATTGCCACACCGTGGGGCAAGCTGCACTTTGGGCCCAGCTCCTGGCAAGCGCCGCAGCCAAGGTTGGGGTTCGCCTCCGCCGATCAGGAAGCACCACAGCCCTTGGCCCTGCCCGCCACCGGCTTGCGCTTTCAGTTGAATTTTTAGGCGCTGCTGTGGGTGCTGGCAGCGGCCACCGCCTCAGCGCAGCGCGACGATGAAGACGCTGCCTTCGGGGGTGCTCTCCAAGCTCAGGCGCCAGCCCAAGCGGGTGCAGATACGCTGCACCAAGTGCAGGCCTATGCCGCTGCCACGGCTCTCTGGGCCACGATAGCCTTCGTCAAAAATCTTATCGACGGTCGCAGGGTCAATGCCGCGCCCCTGATCCTGCACCGTGAGCCGGTCGGCGGTGAGCCGCAGGTTGATTGCACCGGTCTCGGTGTGTTGGATGGCATTGGTGAGCAGGTTGGTGACCACGCTCATCGCCATGCCGGCGGGCGCATGAACTACGACCGGTTCTGTCTGCACGCGGATGTCGAGTGCGCGGGCTTGGTGCTGGGCTGCGAGGTCGCTGGCGATTTCGCGCACCAACTCATCCAGCGCGAGCGGCTCGCTCGGGCTGGCTGCCTTCTCCCTAGCCAGAAACAGCAGGGCGTCTAGCGTTTGCAGTTGGCGCTCGCCCGCGCGTTTGATGCGCTGCACATGGGCGACGGCAGCGGCGGGGAGGTTGGGCTGCATTTGCAGGAGCTGGGCGCTGCTTTGGATGATCGCCAGCGGGGTTCGCAGCTCGTGGCTGGCGTCGCCGGTGAACCTCTGCTCACGCTCGATGAAGTCATCGAGCTGCTGGAGAAAGCCGTCGTAGGAGTCGGCGATGTTGGCGACGTCCTGCTGCCGTGTGCGGATGCCCAGCCGCTGGCCGCGCCGCTGCGGCTCAAATTGCGCGAGTCGCTGCGCGATTTCGCGCACCGGCTGGGTCACCAGTCGCGACAAAATGATCGCCACAAGGCCTGCCAGCACCAAGCCCGCAAGGCCGATGACAACGGCCTGGGCAATGAGCATAGCTTGCAGGCTCTCCATCGGATGGCTTTCGACGGCCAGATACAACTGGTACCCGGCGGCGTCGCGGCGGCTCGCCAAATAGCCACGGCCCTGATGATCGAGCTCTGCGAAACTGTTGGCCGAGAGCGTTTGCAGCGCGGCTGGCAGCAAGGGCTGCTGCCCGGCAGGGACGGCGAACAGCAGATACCCCGCGTCGCCCTCGGCCAAAATAGTCCGGCCACCGCGAAAGCTCGCTGCGAATTCAGATAGCTCGTGGGTCACCTCTTGGTGCAGGGTGCGCTCTTCGACAATCTCGATAAAGCGGTGCACCGAGTAGGCAAACGCGCCACTGAGGATGACGACCAAGGCCATAAACGACAGCATGATCGACTTGCGTAGGCTCATGCGCGCTCATCCAACGACAGTCGATACCCTCGGCCATGCACGGTTTGCAGCAGCTTTTGCGCCTCGCCTCGGTCGATCGCCGCCCTGAGCGCGTGGATGTGACCGCGCAGGGCGGTGTCACTCAAAGGCGGGTCATCGCCCCAAAGCGTTCGCTCTACCTCGGTGCGGCTGAGAACACGGGGGCTGGCACGCATGAGTGCTTCCAGCAGGCGTAGGCCGATGGGAGTGAGCTCAATGCGACGTTGGCCACGGCGCAATTGCAGCGAGCGGGTATCGAAGTGGAGGTCGGCCACTTGCAGCACCTCGCTGCTGCCGAGACTGCGGCGTGCCAACGCTTTTACGCGCGCGTGCAACTCAGCCAGCGAGAAGGGTTTGGTCAGGTAGTCATCGGCACCGGCATCAAACCCCTGCAGCTTCTCGCGCTCGGAATCACGCGCGGTGAGCATCAGCACCGGCACCGAGACATCGCCGTCGCGGCGCAAGCGGTGGCAGACGGAGATGCCGTCCATGCGCGGCAGGTTGAGGTCCAGCAGCACCACATCAAACCGCTGCACCGCAGCCAGATGCAGGCCGGTCAAGCCGTCAGCGGCGTAGTCCACCACGTGCCCTTGTAGCCGCAAAAACTCACCGATATTGGCGGCAAGGTCGTGATCGTCTTCGATCAGCAAAAGGTGCAGTGACATCCCTTTATCTTAAGCGCAGCTCGGTTTCCCCCTACTTCGCAGGCTTAGCCGCAACCTCCGGCGCGAACTGCTCTGGCCGCATCGGCTGGTTAAGCCGCCACCAGTCTTTGCCGCGCTCGTTGACCAAGTAACTGGCCTCATACGCGCCTAGTGAGAGGTCGTGGTAGAGCATCACCCCGCGCTGAAAGGCTTGCGCTTCGGGCGAGTAAAAGTGGGTGGCGATATTGACGCGCCAGAGTTGGCCGCGGCTGTCGTAGCTCTCACCGATCAGCGGCATCCAGTGGTCTTCGTCGGCGTAGATCACGCGCCTTGCGGCGGTATGGCGCAGGCCCGGTTTGACGCTGCCTTCGATCACCCAGACGCGGCGGCGCTCGTAGCGCAGGTAGTCGGGGTTGAGGCTGCCGACCTGCACCAGCGTTTTGTAGCTCAGGCTGGGGTCGTTGACGGCAAAGTTGTGGAAGGGCACCAAGAGCTCCTTCTTGCCGATGAGCTTCCAGTGGTAGCGTGCGGGCGAGCCGTTAAAGACGCCGTCGTCGTCGGAGGCATGCAGGCCAGCGGGCGGCACGGGGTAGTCGAAGCCAACTTCTGGCGTTTGCCGGACGCGGCGAATGCCAGGTTGATAAGCCCAGGCTTGCGTCGATGCAGTGGCGAATACCCAGGGCTGGAAGCCGACACTGACGATGCCCTTATCACGCTCGGGCAGGAAGCTGGCGTAATAGAAATAAGTGGCGACTTTGTCGCGACTGCTGCCGCGTTTGGCGGCATCGGGGTGCATGCCCGGCGAATAGGTAGTGAGCCGGTTGCGACCCCAGACCTTATTGCCGTTGGCATAGACGGCGGCGATGTCGTGGATGACGGTATCGCTAAACGGGCGGTTGCTTTGCAAAGAATTCCAGACCGCCTCCAAACCGTTGTGCGGAAAGGGGAAGGGCAAGGCCCCAGGCTGGCTCTTGATGCCGAGACCATCGTCGGTCAACTCGGCGGTCTCGGCGTTCTGCTTAGCCACGGCGCAGACCCAATCCATAGGTGCAAAGTCGCGCTGGCTAGGGAAAACCCGCATGCGGTAGCCCTTGGGCTGCGCCTTCATCAGGGCTTGCAGGCCGGGGCTTACGTCCTTGGCGTAGGTCGCGAGGTTGTCGGCCGTCACCGTAAATAGGGGCGTCTGCGCGGCATAGGGGCCGGGGTCAAAGCCACTGGCCTTGGCACCCGGCCATGTGCCTTTGAACTGGCCGGTGTAGGCAGCGACACCGCCCGCCGAGCCCGCGCGCTCCGCCCCCGTGCAGGTGAGCTTAGGCCCGCCCAATTGCGCCGCTTGGGCGGCAGGCACTTTGGCTTGTGCCAGCGGCGGGCAGATCGACAGCACTACGGCGAGGGCAAGGCAGGACGTACTGCGGTGCATGGTTCTCCTCCTTGGGCGCTAGGCACCGCAAGATTTTGTTGTGCCGGAAAGTATGCAGAGCCGCGTGCACTGCTTGGCTAATCTCATCGGACGAAGTGAGCCACGGTGGCTACTCAATAATGCCGCTCACTCTCACCAAGCAGCCTGAGTGCTAAGCGCCCACGAGCATGCCCCCGCCTGATAACTCCTCTTTGCTGCCTCTGGGCGGCGTGCTGCCCATCGCACCCGCGCTGACCGTTGCGGCAGACCAACACGCTTGGGATTGGCGCACCGATGTGCTGGTGATCGGCCTCGGTGCGGCGGGGGCTGCTGCGGCCATCGCGGCCCGCGATGCGGGGGTGGATGTGCGCGTGGTGGAGCGCTTCGAGGGCGGCGGTGCGACGGCGCGCAGTGGCGGTGTGGTCTACGCCGGTGGCGGTACGGCCCAGCAAAAAGCGCTGGGTTTTGAGGACACGCCCGAGCAGATGTTTGCCTACTTGCGGCAGGAGACCGGCGATGCGGTGGGCGAAGCCACGCTGCGCCGCTTCTGCGAGGACTCCCCTGCCCTCATCGCTTGGTTGGAATCTTTGGGTGCGGACTTCCGCTCCACCGAGCCGCCGCCGAAGACCAGCTACCCCAAGGACGGGGTGTATCTGTACTACTCCGGCAATGAGACGGTGCCGGAATACGCGGCACTCGCCAAAGCCGCGCCGAGAGGCCACCGCACGCGCGGCTCTTGGCTATCCGGTGCGGCCTTGTTCGGATTCTTGCGTGCGCAAGTCGCGAGCCTAAATGTGCCGGTCGCCACCCACACGGCGGCGCATCAATTGCTGACCGACGCGCGCGGCGCGGTGATTGGTGCCGTACTGCGCCAACTCACTGGCGAGCCCGCAGCGCGCTACCAAAAGCTCATCAACAAGGCCGAGAAGGTGCATAACTTCTCGGCTAAGAAGGCCGACGTGCTGCGTGCACAGGCCAATGCCATCCTGCAAGCGGAGGGCAAGCTGCTGCAGGTGCGCGCCAATTTGGGCGTGGTGCTGACGACCGGCGGCTTCATTTTTAACCGCGAGATGGTGCGCGCCCACGCGCCCAAGTACCTGCGCACCATGCGCCTTGGTGCCACCGGTTGCGACGGCAGCGGCATCCGCTTGGGCGAGTCGGTTGGTGGTGTGCCCGCGCGTATGGATAAGGTCAGCGCTTGGCGCTTCATCAACCCGCCGCACGCTTGGCCCTCCGGCATTGCCGTCGGCAAGAGCGGCGCGCGCTTCTGCAATGAGCAGGTCTATGGCGCGAAGCTGGGTGTCGAGATGTGCGAAAGCCAAGGCGGCGCGGCATGGCTGATCGTCGATGCCGCGCAGCGCTGGACTGCGATTAAAGAGGCACTGTTCGGCAAGCTCTGGTTCTTCCAAAGTGTGCCCGCACTCATCCTCATGCTGTTCGCACCAAGGGCGAAGACCATCGCTGCACTCGCTGCCAAAGTCGGCATCGATGCGGCTGGCCTAGAGCGCACGGTGGCGGCCTACAACCAGGGCTGCGTGAGCGGCGACGACGCGCTGGGCAAGAGCCCCGAGTACCTGCACGCGCTGCAAAAAGCGCCGTACTACGCGCTGAATATCTCGGCCGATAGCCGCAGCTTCCCCTGCCCGGCGATCACGCTCGGCGGGCTCAAGGTAAATGAGGCGAGCGGCGCCGTGCAGCGCGCTGACGGCAGCGACATCCCCGGCCTCTATGCCGCTGGGCGTTGCGCCGTTGGCATCGCCAGCAATCGTTATGTCAGTGGCTTGTCGATTGCCGACTGCCTGTGGTCCGGCTTGCGCGCTGGTCGCAGTGCGGCACGCAGCGCACCGGCCGCCATCAAGCCTTAAGCCCCCAACACTTAGTAAGACTGTTAAGAGGAGATTTATGGGTCGCGTCGCAAACAAGGTGGCTTTAGTCACCGGTGCCGCCAGTGGTGCAGGTAAGGAGGACGCCCTGCTGCTCGCCCGCGAGGGCGCGCAAGTGGTCATTGCCGATTTAGACGAGGAGGCAGGGCTAGCCGTCGCCAAGGAAATTGGCGATGCAGCACTGTTCGTCAAGCTCGACATCGCCGACGAGGCGCAGTGGCAAGCAGCGATGGCCGCGACCGAAGCGAAGTTTGGCGGGCTCGATATCTTGGTCAACAACGCCGCGATCCTGCTCTACGGCAACATCGAAGACACTGATCTGGCGACCTGGCAGAAAATCCAGCGCGTCAATAGCGATGGGTACTTCTTGGGCTGCCACTACGGCGTGCTGGCGATGAAGAAGCGCGGGGCGGGGAGCATCATCAATATGTCGTCGATGGCAGGCATCGGTGGCATGAGCAGCTTCTGCGCCTACTCCGCCAGCAAGGGCGCAGTCGCCGCACTGACGCGCTCAGTCGCCGCGCACTGCCGCACCAATCTCAACAAGATTCGCTGCAACAGCATCCATCCCGACGGCATCCTGACGCCGATGCTCGACAAGATGCGCGCTGCCCGCCCAAAGACCGCGCCGAATACGACGCGGATGATGGACCCCAAACAAATGATGGCGCGCATGGCGATGCCCATCGACATCGCCAATTTGGTGCTGTTCTTGGCGAGCGATGAGAGCCGCTTTATCAACGGCGCCGAGATGCGCATTGATAACGGCTATTTGATGTGGGCGGACTAATGCAGCTTGTGAATAAATCTACTGCGCTGGCCATTCGCTGCGTCATGCGGCGCTCGAAATGCTCACGCACACCAGTGCGCTCCGCTTTCTGCGCTCCTATTCCTTGCAACTGACCATGCTCGCTACGACTTCTTCACAAGCTGATTCCTTGCTGACGGCTACCTTGGACGGGCAGACCAGAGTCATACCCATAAAGACTGGCCAAACCGTGCTGGAGGCCGCCGAGGCCGCAGGCCTAGAGCCGCCCTATTCCTGCCGCGATGGCCAATGCGCGACCTGCATGTGCACGCTCACCGCAGGCAGCGTGGCGATGGACCAGAACGCCGTGCTCACCGAGGGTGACCTCGCCGCCGGTTGGGTACTGGCCTGCCAAGCGCGGGCGACGACGCCAGAGCTTGCGGTGCGTTGGCCAGATTAG
>CAZHTI010000042.1:22022-23516 GCA_964535755.1 uncultured Salinisphaerales bacterium
CCTCCATGAACACCCTACCCTCCGCCTTCGCTGAAGCTGTCGCGCGTTATGGCGACCACCCCGCCATCCAAGGTGAGGACGGCGTGCGGCTGAGCTATGCCGAGCTTGACGCGCAACGTCTGCTTGCTGCCCGCGCGCTGCTCGCCTTGGGCGTGGACTCCGGCAGCCGTGTCGCCATCTGGGCGCAGAACTGCACAGAGTGGGTGGTTGCCGCACTCGCCATCCAAAGCCTAGGCGCGGTGTTGGTGCCGATCAACACCCGTATGAAGGGCCAAGAGGTCGGCTATGTGCTCAAGAAGAGCGGCGCGCGCGTGCTGTTTTGCGCAGGCCACTTCCTCAACCAGCACTTCCCCAGCCAGTTGCTTGGCCACAAGCCCAAGGAGCTAGAAGCGCTCATCGTCATGGGTGCGGCAGCAGAGGGCGACTACCGCTTTGCCGACTTCCTCAGCCGTGCTGGCGAGACTCCTGAGGCGGAAGTCCATGCCCGCGCGGCGCGGGTCGCTGAGTCCGACCTGATGGACATCATGTTCACCTCCGGCACTACCGGCGCGCCCAAGGGCGTGATGAGCACGCACGGGCAGAACCTGCGCGTGTCGCAAGAGTGGGGCGGGCGCATGCAGTTGGTGCCCAGCGACCGCTACTTGGTGGTCAACCCTTTCTTCCACGCCTTTGGCTACAAGGCGGGATGGCTGACCGCCCTGCTCTACGGCTGCACCATCCTGCCGCACGCGGTGTTTGAAGCGGGGGCCGTCATGCGCCGCATCCCTGAGGAGCGCGTCAGCGTGCTGCCCGGCCCGCCTACCCTGTTCTTCAGCCTGCTCGATGCGCCCGAGCGCAAGCAGACGGACTTGAGCAGCCTGCGCGCGACCATGACCGGAGCTGCGACCGTCGCCCCCAGCCTGATCGAACGCATGCGCGCAGAGCTGGGCTTCAAGGTTTTGCTCACCGGCTACGGCCTCACCGAATGCTCCGGCATGGTGAGCTTTTGCTACCCCGAGGACGACGCTGAAACCGTCGCCACCACCTGCGGCGTGGCGCTGCCAGGTACGGAGGTCGAATGCTGGGGCGAGGACGGCAAACCCGTCCCTGCTGGCACGGCGGGCGAGGTGATGGTGCGCGGCTACAACGTCATGCAGGGTTATCTCGACGATGCCAAAGCCACCGCCGAGACCATCACGCCCGAGGGCTGGCTGCACACCGGGGATGTCGGCGTGCTGGACGCGCGTGGTTATCTGCGCATCACCGACCGCCTCAAAGACCTCTACATCACCGGCGGATTCAACTGCTACCCAGCCGAAATCGAAAAGATGATGGTCGCCCACCCGGCCGTCGCTCAAGCAGCAGTGATCGGCGTGCCGCACGAACGCCAAGGCGAAGTCGGCAAAGCCTTCGTCGTCCTGCGCAGCGGCGCGAAAACCAGCGAGCACGAATTGATTGCTTGGTGCCGCGAGCAAATGGCCAATTACAAAGTGCCGCGCAGCATCGAGTTTGTGA
>CAZHTI010000043.1:0-14061 GCA_964535755.1 uncultured Salinisphaerales bacterium
GCAAGCGCGAACAAGGCGTATTGAACTGGGCGGATCATGGGCGAGCCTCAACACAATCCAAGGGGCCGATTTCAGGCTGGAAGCCAGCCTGAGCGGGGAGATCAAAACTGATGGTGCAGCGGCCATCGCGCCATTCGGCGGACAGGCTATGCGGGCCGGGGGCTAAGTCAGTGACATAGACCAAGCCATTGCGGCCGACTAGGAAGCTGCGGTCGGCTGAGCGCACCATCGCCCCACTCGGCAGCGGCTTGCCGTTGGCGCGCATGACCTTGAGCGTCGCACTTTGCTGGATGCGCATTGGCAGGGCGAGCAGGACGCCGCTGCGGAAGTAGGGCACCGCATCAATGGTGTCGTAATTGATGTCGATGTTCATCGGCAGATTGGTCGGGTCAACCTGAATCCGGTTGCGGTAGTAAGCCTCCAGCGAGGGCAGTACGGCGCGGCCATCGTCGTTCGTCGAGCCGGTGGCTTGACCTTGCAATTGCAAGTCCAGGTTCGGGATGCCGGTATCGAGCACGGCGAAGCTGCTGCTGATGCGCCGCGACGCAAACAAATGGTGCGCGAAGGCACCGACGCTGCCGCTGAGACTCTCGCGCAGGCTGGTCTGCCCGCTGCGGTGGTTCACGGCAAAAGCCACCGCACCGTATTCGCCGGCGTAGTTGGCGCCGGCAATGGTTTGCAAGCCAGAGCGGTCATTGCCGTGGCTCTCACGCAGTTCTACCGAATACCCAGCGCCGATATTGCGCGGCGTGGAGCTTTGTACGCGCGCGAAGGTGGAGCCGCCGGTATTGTCATTGGCGTCGATCTTGTAGCTAGTGCCCGCAGTGGCGAAGTGCTTGCCACCGAAGGCAAGGCCGCCGCGTACGCTGAATTGCAGGTCTTGGGTGGGCTTGAAGCGGTTGGTGGCGATGAAATTGATCGAGACCCGCCGCCAGCGGGTGTTGTAGTTGGCGGTGGCGAATTCCGTGAGGCGATCCGGTTCGCGCGTTTGCACGTTGAAGTAGGCAAGGCCAATGCCGCCCCAAGAGCCCAAGGGCAACCGCGTGCTGGCGCTGAACTGCCGCACCGGCGAGGGGTTGTCTAGGGTCGCTGCCGTGCGGTACTCGGCGTTCGCCCCCGTCCATTGCAGGCCAAATCCAAAGCGGCGGGAGAAGCTGCGGTTGTAGCGCACCGTGCCTTGTAAGCCACTGCCAAAGTCGGATTCGCTCGCGGCAATGCCTGCTGTTAATGCACCCAAAAAGGTGTTGGCGTAGACACCGCCGAGGCTTAGGTTCTGCAATTTATCGTCGCGCAGTTCTAGCCGCGCTTCGCCGGTGAACTGGTTGCTAAAGCCGTAGCGGTGGGTACCGATGGCGATGGCATCGCCGTACTGGAAGTCCTTTTGGCCCAAAGCCTCGCGCAGCACGCCTGCCTCGTAAGAGAAGTCTTGAATGCCTTTGCCGAGTTGGCGCGCGCCGGTGTAGTAGCTCTCACTGATGACTTGCTCGCGGCCCAAGATGTCGCGTACCACCAATTGCACGTCGCCCAAGCCATTGCTGATCGGCACGGCATCGACTTGGAACGGCCCAGCAGGAATCTTTACGCTCTCGCTACGCACCCCGTTGAGATACACCTCCAGCACGGAGGGCAGGGCAGCGTCGCCGCCTAACAGCAACTGCGGGCTCGCGATATAGCCGGGCTGGGTAGCAAAGTTGCGGGAATAGCGCACACCGCCGAAGCGGGCAGGGCGGCCCAAAATGCTGGCGATGCCGGTGGTATCACCCAGTACCAAGCGCGTCATGCGCTCTTGATCGTCGTGGGTGAAGGCTGAGTCCAAGCGGACAATACGGCGCTCAGCGGCCGTGCCATCGCTCATCAAATTGCTGCCCACCCAAGTGCTATTGAAGCTGCCATAGCGGTTAAAAACTACGCCTTCTAACGCGCCGCCCAAGCTGGAGGTGCTGTCGCCTTGGCCGGTGGTCTGGGTGGCCACGAAGTCGTAGTTGAGAAAGCTGCCCAAGCCCTGCGAAGGCTGCGCCCGGGTAAATTCGCGGCGATTGGTGCTGCGGCGGGTCAGGTAAAACGCCGAAGGATCGAAGTTGAGCTCAGCCGACAGCGTTTCTGGTTTGATCTCGGCGGTAAAGCCGGGCATAGCATCAAGGGGGAAGTAGGCCTCGCCGTCTAACTGAAACGGCGTGCCTAGCGGCTGGACTAATCGCCAGCGCTGAAACTCGCTCGCCCGCGCCAGCAGTCTGCCGTCCTCTAAGCGCAACAAGATGGACTCACCCACATCGCGGCCATTCAAAACGATGCTGTAGGGCAATGGCGCCGCGTTACGAATCGTTGTCGCAGGATCAGTGGCTTGCTCAATCGTGCCTTCGACGGGGGCTGCTTGATCAGCTGGCACGGCATCTGCAGAAGTCGTTACGTCTGACGTATCACTGGCAGCAATTGGATCTGCAGCACCCAAACTTTCCTTAGAGGCACCGGTGCTTTGTGCACTCGCCAATTGCAGCGCCACCGGCTGGGTGGCGGCTTGCTCGGCCCAGACAGGGCTGGCTACGAACAACCCCGCAGCGACCAAGACCAGACTCCGGGGCTGTAAGCCCGGTGGCCGTTGTGTATTCCCCGTTGTCATTTTTTATTCAAAACTCACGGCTTGCCGAGTGGATAAAGCGTCGGTGGGTGAAGTGCGCCCAAAAAATAGATGCCCCTTAGCTTTAGGGCTAGGGTTTAGCGAGCGGCACCACGCTCAAAACCCTTAAGTCCAACACCTGCGTGTAGGTCTTTCGGTTGTCGTATTCCGTCATCAACTCCAAGCTCTCGCGCGGGTTGGCGTTTTTCAGTGCACCGTCCCATTCATAGCTGCGCGTCGCACCGGCGAGCGCGTAGCCGATAATGCTTTTGCTCGCAACGACCTTGCCGCCTTGCAGCAAGCTGATGCGGCTTAAGCGCACCGAAGTGTTGCCGCCGTTTAGTAGGTTCAGGCGCAGGTCATCTGGGCCGGCGCGGCTGGCATCCCATTGCAGTGCCAGAGGGTCACGGCGCTGCGGCGGTACCAATACTGGCAGCGATAGCTTCAATGCCGAACCAATACCGACCTTTTGATCGACACCGCCCTGCGGAGCTACCTCAGTCAAAATCAGACGGTAGGTTTTTTCTACCGTCGGCACAGCCTCTGGCTTCAAACGGCCCACGCGGACGACCTGACGGCTATTGGGTTGGATGGTAAATACTGGGGGGGCCACCACCAAATCTTTGGTGGCGACCAACTCATCCTTGCCGTTGATCTGTTGCCAAGCAAAAACCTCCGCTTGGAAAGTCGCCACGCTTTGCCCTTTGTTACGCAGATTGAAACTTGCGGTGAGGGTGCGTGCAGGGAGCTCCGCCCGCAGAGGGTCAACGCCGACTTTTGCACTTGCAAAAGCTGGTGCTGAAGACAGAGCGACAAGGCTCAAAAAAAATGCGGCGACCGAAGCCGCCGCAATGGGGTATCGCATAGACAATTCCGCTAATGGAACCAGCAATAAAGCTTAGTAGATCAAGGTAGCGGTGACCAAGTCGGTGTAAACGCCTGGCAGCTTGGTATCCAACTGGCGGAGGGTGCCGAACACGGGCAGCTCTTGGAAATCACCATTGCCGGTGCCGGTGACAGGAACCGCTTCGCCGTCAGCCTCTTGGCCCCACTTGGCAGTGCGAGCTGCATCGGAGAACAGGTCGTAGTCGATGTAGGTGCCATCCACTTCGTTCGCGACTTGGCGTTGGAAGGCAGCGCCATTGCCGAGCGTGCCGGCGTCATTCAGGCCGTAGTCGAGTTCCACGGTGTAAGGCACGTCGACGTTGCACTTCACTTCCAGCGTGGTTTCGCCGATGAGGTCTTCGGTCTTCACGAAGTGGGTACCAAAGTCGATGTCGCCGACTTCAATGCTCGCGCAGTCTTCGACGATCACGACGCGCACGTCCAAGTCAGCGTCGTCGCAAGGAGAGCCGTTAACGCAGGTGCCAGCTTGGTTTTCGCTGATGGATGCAACAGGAACAGCAAAGGCAGGAGCGGACAGGCCAGCAAAAGCGGCGACGGCGGCTGCAGCAAGCAGAACTTTTTTCATTACAGGGAACTCCCGACGAGAGGTTTGGATAGAGGGTTTGAGTGGTAACACATTTAGCGAACTTGCAAGCGGCGCGCCAAACTTTCTAGACCTACTGTGTACATGAACCGAGACTCAGTCTGCAAGAAAAGCTTGGCCCACTAGGCAAATTTACCTACTGGGATTGCCATACACATTGCGTGCCAGCCAAGCCAACAGGTCGGCAATCACCTCAGCGCGGTTGGTCTCGTGCAGCAATTCGTGGCGCGCGCCAGCATAAGGCTTGGCGGTGGCTTGCAAGCCGACGGCGCGGTATTGCTCTGCCAACTTCTGAGGCCCGAGCGCACCTTGGCAGACGGGGTCTTGATCGCCGGAAATCAGCAATATTGGCAAGGACTTAGGTATGCCCTGCAGCAATTCCGGCGCGCCGAACCGCGCTCCGGCCGCTAGCAACGATGCCCAGATCCCAGGTGTGCAGCGGAAGCCACACAGCGGGCTGTTGCAGTAGGCATCCACCTCCTCAGGGTCGCGGCTCAGCCAATCGGCCGCAGTGCGATTAGGTGCAAATTTGCGGTTGAAGGCTTTGAAGCTCAGGGCTTCGGTCAATGCACTGCGATGGTGCGCGCCGAAGAGGTATCGCTGGATGCGATTGATGGCGAGGCCTACGCGCCGCAAGGGGCCAAGGTTGCTGGTCGTGCCAGACAACACGCAGGCGGCCAGGCCTTGGCCCTGTTCGGCAATGCTGTATTGAGACAAAAAGCTGCCCATGCTGTGGCCGAAGAGCACGAGCGGAAGGGCAGGGTGCTCAGCGACCATGCGCGCACGCACCGCGTGTACCGCAGAGAGCATCTGGCGGAAGGGGTTGGGGCTATCGACAAATCCCAATTCCGTCGGGCTCGCAGCCGTTCGCCCGTGGCCGGGTAGGTCTTGGGCATAGACGGCGTAGCCCTGTGCGGTGAGCTCTGCGGCAAATCCGGCATATCGGCCACCGTGCTCAGCCATGCCGTGCACGATTTGCATCAGGGCTTTGGGCTGGCCATCGGGCAGCCAAATGTGGACGAAAGCGCTGCTGCCATCGGGCAGGGTGTAGTGCTGGCTTGCTTCGCGCAATGGCGTTCTCCGGAGGAATTCAGCGATGCTAGCGGTATTCGATAAAAATCCGCTTGAGAGGAGTTTCGCAATGACGCTGTTGCTGGCGATTGACCAAGGCACGACCTCAACCCGAGCGATCGTTTTCGATCGACAAGGACGCAAGCTGGGCGTGCACCAGCAGGAGTTGCCGCAGAGCTTTCCGCAGCCCGGCTGGGTCGAGCACGACCCCATGCGCATCTGGCAGGACTGCCTCGCCTGCGTGCGTGGCGCGCTGGACAACAGCGGCCACGGCGCGGCAGAAATTGCCGCGATTGGCCTCACCAATCAGCGCGAAACCTGTGTGATCTGGGAGCGCGCTAGCGGGACTCCGATTTACCCTGCCATCGTCTGGCAAGACCGCCGCACCGCCGCGTTTTGCGAAACCCATGCCGAGCGCAGCGCATGGTTATCCAGCAAAACCGGCCTGCTGCTAGACCCTTACTTCTCCGCCACCAAGTTGGCGTGGATGTTGGACCACATCCCCAATGCCCGAGCACGAGCAGCGGCGGGCGAGCTTGCCGCTGGGACCATCGACAGCTGGCTGCTCTGGCAGCTGACCGGCGGGCGCGTGCACGCCACCGACGCCACCAATGCCAGCCGCACGGCCTTGTTCAACATCCACACGCAAAGTTGGGATGACGAACTGCTGGCCTTTTTTGACGTCCCTAAAAGTTTGCTGCCCGAGGTGCGGGACAGTGCCGCCGATTACGGTGCGACCGACGCGCAGCATTTCGGTGCGGCCATCCCGATTCGCGGTGTGGCAGGTGACCAACAGGCGGCGACGGTCGGGCAGGCCTGCTTTGAAGCCGGGATGAGCAAGAGCACCTACGGCACCGGTTGCTTCATGGTGCTGAATACCGGCAGTAAGGTGCTCGCCTCGCAAAACCGGCTGCTGTCGACGGTTGCCTATCGGCTCAATGGCCAGCCTACCTATGCGCTGGAGGGCAGCATCTTCATTGCCGGTGCTGCGGTGCAATGGCTGCGCGATGCGGCGCACTTGATCGGCTCGGCATCGGAGACCGAAGCGCTGGCAAGTTCGCTGACCAGCACCGAAGGCGTGTACCTAGTCCCGGCCTTTACCGGCCTCGGTGCACCCTATTGGGACCCGCTCGCGCGCGGTGCGATTCTTGGCCTCACCCGCAGCACGGGCTTAGCACACATCGTCCGTGCCGCGTTAGAGAGCGTGGGCTATCAAACTCGGGATTTGCTCTCGGCGATGGCCAGCGATGGTGCTGCACCGCAGGAGTTGCGCGTGGATGGCGGCATGGTCATCAACAATTGGTTGAGCCAATTTTTGGCGGACGCCTGCCAACTGCCCGTGGTGCGGCCTGCAGTGACTGAGACCACCGCGCTGGGGGCTGCCTTCCTCGCCGGGTTGGCGAGCGGGGTTTATGGATCGCTAGAGGAAATCGCCCGCCTGTGGGCTGAGCAGCGCCGATTTACGCCGCAAATGCCATCGAGCGAGGCAGACGCGCTCTATGCCGGTTGGAACCAAGCCGTGGGACGCGTGCGCAGCCGGCCTTAGAGCCAGTTCGGGCTATTTGCCGACAATCCCCTCTCCCGGCCCTTCGGGCCACCCTCATCCCGCAAGCGGGAGGGGGGAAGCAGCACGGCCTCGCCGCGCTCGCCATCTAAACCCCTCTCCCGCTCGCGTAAGAAGGTGCCCCGGTAGGGGCGGGATAGGGTGCACAAAAAACCCCGCCGAAGCGGGGTTTTTTGCTCAAGCGAGCAACTTACTGCTGCTGAATCGCAAAGCCGCGAATCTCGCCCACTGCTGGCGGGATGATGCCGTTGTCGATCAGCGCGCCGCTGCCGGTGTTGACGGTGAAGAGGCGGTAGTCGCCACCCACCTTCACGGCAGCGTAGCCCGTGTTGCCGCTATCGATATCAAAGCCGACAAAGCCTTCAGCATCCACGCCGAGTGGGCCGACGGTGTTGAGAATGCCCTCGTTGGGGTTGGCACCATCACCCACCGTACCGGACGCGGGGCTGCCGCCTAAGCGGGCCAACACATCGTTGGCAGCATCGATCACGAACACCACGGTGGATGCGGGAATAGTGCCGCCATTCAAGCGGGAGTTGGTGTAGCCCGCGCCGACGACTGCGATGGTCTTGCCCGCGTTGGCATCGGCCGTCGCGTACTTAAAGCCGCAATCGGCAGGGTTGCAGGAAGCGCCAGTGTTTGGACGCGCGCCAGTGGTGGCATTGGTGCGGTAGTTGTCCAAGGTGCTGGTCACAATGCGGAAGACGTTCTGAACGCGAGGGTTAAAGTCGATATCGACCGCCTTGTTTGCGAGGCTCGTGACCGTGTTGGGGGTGCCCACCGGGGTGGCAACCGCGCTACCCGTATTGATGCTGTACACCTGACCATTAGAGCCCAAGCCTACGAGCGCACCGCCGTTCGGGTTGAAGTCCAAGCCGACCAAGCTAGTGCCGGCCGTCAGGCCGGTAATTGCGGCGGATGACGCCATCAAACGGGATTGGCTATTGAAGCTGTGCAGCGTGGTGCCGTCGGTGGTGAAGATGTCGGCGCTGGCGGGGAAGGCGAGATCAGCATCGCTGCCGCTGCCACCGCATGCGGTTACTAGGGTGGCGATGCCGGCAACAGCAACGGCAACGAGAGTCTTCTTGAGCATTGTTTCTAATCTCCAAAACGAGCAAGTAAATGGTTGGAACAAATAATTTGGGGCACAGGGTTTACGGCGGCATCATGATGTGCAACGAGTAAAATCTTACCCGCATTTGCCAACCAGCAACCTGAACCGTGAACGGCGACTCTTCAAATTCTTCCAAGCCGCCTGAGGCTGCGACTACGCACTTTGGCTTCCAGCAGATTCCGCTTGCTGAAAAACAACACAAAGTGCGCAGCGTGTTTACATCGGTAGCGAGCAAATACGATGTCATGAACGATCTCATGTCGATGGGCATCCATCGGCTTTGGAAGCGCTTCGTCGTCGATTTAGCCGGCGTGCGGCCTGGCGAGCGGGTGCTCGACGTCGCTGCGGGCACGGGTGACCTCACCCGAGAGTTCGCTCGCCTCGTCGGCCCGAAAGGATTGGCGATTTTGTCGGACATCAACGCCGCCATGCTGGGCGAAGGGCGCACTCGGCTCGCCAACGCGGGGGTGGTGACGGCCCCTGCCGTGCAATTCAACGCCGAGAAACTACCCTTCGCCGAAGCCAGTTTTGACCTCATCACCATTGGCTTCGGCTTGCGTAACGTCACCGACAAAGACAAAGCACTGGCGAGCATGACGCGCTGCCTCAAGCCCGGTGGCCGCTTGATGGTGCTGGAGTTCAGCAAGCCGCTCACCGCACCGTTGAGCAAGATTTACGACGCCTATAGCTTCAAGCTATTGCCGCTGATGGGTAAGTTGGTGGCGAATGACGCCGAGAGCTACCGCTATCTGGCCGAGAGCATCCGTATGCATCCCGACCAAGGCACGCTCAAGGGGATGATGGAGCGCGCCGGCTTGAGTCGCGTGCAGGTTTACAACTTGACCGGCGGTATCGTCGCCGTCCACCGCGGCTATCGGCTCGACTAAGAATTCCAAGAACAATGGCACCAGCCCTGATTTGCGCCAGCGTAGAAGTGGCGCTCAACCGTACCCTGCGCCTCGACGCTGTAGTCCTCGCCGACTTGGGCAAATTGCGTGGTGCTGTCTTGGCACTCACCGTGGAAGTTTTTGATTGGGACTTCTTTATCGAAGTGCTCGAAGACGGCGTTCGCGTGGCCCCCACCGCGCCGACTGCGGCGGTGGTCCACCTGCGTGGTACGCCCTTGGCGCTGGGCCGCATCGCGGCGCACTACCTCGGTGAGCATCCGGGCCTGCCTGCCGGCATGCAGGTTGAGGGCGACCTCGAAGTGCTCTCGCGCTTCATCCGCCTGCTGGTGCGTGTGGGCTTAACACCTGAGGAATTAGTCGCCAAGGCGCTTGGGGATGGCCCCGCGCAGCGCTTGGTCGGCGGCCTGCGCGGGCTGCTGGGCTTTGGGCTCAAATCCGGCAAGACCGTGGTGAGCAACACCGCCGAGTATTTGCGGGAGGAGCGCTATGCGCTTGCCCGCAAGGTCGATGCCGAGGATTGGGCGGATGCGGTCGATTCACTCCGCGATGCCACCGAGCGGCTCGAAGCCCGCATCGCCCGACTTGAACGCGTCCCTGCGCCCATCGCGACCGAGCAGAAGGCATGAGCAACAGTGCGCGGGTGTTTCAGATTTGGCGCACCGTCCGCAAATACGGCTTGCAAGAGTTTTGGAACGGCAAGCCCAGTAGCCTGCCCGAGCCGCGCGGCCTACGCCTGCGACTAGCGCTGGAGGAACTCGGCACCGTCTTCATCAAGTTCGGCCAAGCCTTGTCGACGCGGCCTGACGTTTTGCCGCCAGATGTGGCGATGGAACTCGCCAAGCTTCAGGATCAAGTCCCGCCGTTTGCCACCGAACAGGCGATTGCCCTGATCGAAGCGGCACTCGGCAAGCCAGTGGATGAACTGTTCGCCCGCTTCGACCGTGAGCCGCTGGCCGCTGCCTCGGTAGCACAGGTCTATACCGCGAAGCTGCCCGGCGAGGGTGGGATGGAGGTTGTCGTCAAAGTCCTGCGCCCCGGCATCGAGCACAAGATGGCGAAGGACATCGCGCTGCTGAAGACCCTAGCGGCACTCGCCGAGCGCCTGCACCCGCAGGGCCATCGCATCCAGCCCAAGGCCATCGTCAATGAATACGAGCGTGTGCTTTATGACGAGCTAGACCTGATGCGCGAAGGCGGCAATGCCGCGCAGTTGCGCCGCAATTGGCTGGGCTCTGAGTTGATCTATCACCCCCTGGTGTTCTGGGACTACACCCGCAGCAATGTCTTGGTGCTGGAGCGCCTGTATGGTGATTCCGTGCGCGAGTTGGAGAAGTTCCGCGCACAAGGCGTGAGCTTCCAAGTGCTCGCCGAGCGCGGCGTGGAGATCTTTTTTAAGCAGGTGTTTCGCGATAATTTCTTCCACGCCGATATGCACCCCGGCAATATTTTTGTCGATGCCAGCAACCCTGAGCGGCCCTCGTACTTGGCATTGGACTTCGGCATCGTCGGCAGCCTGACTGCGCAAGACCAGCGCTATTTGGCGGAGAACTTCCTCGCCTTTTTCAACCGTGACTACAAGCGGATCGCGGAGCTGCATTTGGAGAGTGGCTGGATTCCTGAAGACATCCGCGTTGCTGACTTTGAAGGGGCTATCCGCACCGTCTGCGAGCCGATTTTTGGCAAGCCGATCAAGGAAATCAGCTTCGGCTTCTTCCTGCTGCGTTTGTTCCAAATTGCCCAGCGCTACCGCTACCAAGTGCAGCCACAGCTGGTCTTGCTACAAAAAACCTTGTTGCAGGTGGAAGGCCTAGGCCGCCAGCTCTACCCCGACTTAGACCTCTGGAAGACCGCCAAGCCAATCATGGAAGAGTGGATGAAGAAGCGCCTAGCACCCTCCACCGCGCTCAACAAATTGCGCAGCCAAGGGCCCGCACTGGCAGAGACCCTGCCGACGCTGGCAGAGAACGCACTCAAGCGGCTGGAGCGTGGCGAGAGCTTGTCCGGCGGCGTCAGCAAGGTCGAGCTACAAAAGTTGTTCAACGGACTACATGCCGAGCAACGCAAGACCCGCAGCGCGGTGCTGGCGGCAGGTTTCGTGCTGGCAGCGGCTGCCGTCTATGGCTACAGCCCGTCGTTTGATCACGTCTTGGGGTTGCCGGTGTTGAGCTGGGCCTTGGGCTTGGTAGGCGCCTACCATGCGTGGCGCTGCCGCTAGCCGCCGCAAAGGATCACCCCCGCAATGGCTGACAGCTTCCTGCCGCTCAAACTGCTGACATCCTTCGCCACGCCCTTGGGCTTCGCGCTGCTGTTGGGTATCGTCGGCCTGATCTGGCCACGGCGGATGTTGCTCGGCATAGCACTCGTCTGGCTGTGGTTTTGGAGCATGCCGTGGACGGCGGATTTCCTCGCCCATAGGCTAGAAGGCGAGTACCCGCTCAAACCCGCTGTAGAAGCCCCGACCGCCGATGTCATCGTCGTGCTCGGCGGTGCTTTGTTCACCGGTAGCAAGTATTGGCAGCCCGAGCACAATCTCTCCGCAGCGGGCGATCGCATCCGCCACGCGGGCAAGTTGTATCGGCTGGGCAAAGCGCCGCAAATCCTCTACTCCGGCGGGCCTAAAGATGACGAAGGCAACAGCGAGGCGCGGGCAGGGACTGAGCTGCTCGGGGATCTCGGCGTGCCTGCAAACCGCATCACCCAAGAGCCGGATAGCCGTACCACGCGGGAGAACGCGGCCTTCAGCATGCCCTTGCTGAAGAAAATGGGGGCCCAGCGCGCCCTATTGGTGACCTCGCGCTGGCATATGAAGCGCTCACTCAAAAACTACCAAGCCGCGGCGGCGCGAGAAGGCTTGAATATTGAGTTCATTCCTGCCCCCTGCGACCCCGTCCAGCTATCCGACACCTACACGCCATGGATGTGGTTTGTGCCCTCGACCGATGCGCTGGACGCCAGCCGCAGGCTGGTCAAAGAGTATTTGGGCTTAGCCCACGCCCGCGTGCTGGAGTCGAACTAGCCTCTAGGGCTGGCAGGCGAAGCGCTGCTTTGTCATCGAATCGAAACACGCACCGTGCATGCTTTGTGTGATTCAACCCCACAAAATGATCTCGGAGCCTCTCGATGCGTCCAGCTGCTTATTCCTCACTGATCGGCCTCATGGCCCTTAGCCTCACCGCCTGCGCGAGCAAAGGTAGCTGGATGGGTGCGGAGAAAGAGGCTGCGTACGACAAGGAAGCTGCGGCGGTTCGCATGTCCGCCGGCATGAACAACGACGACTACTTCGAGTTGATGCACGACGGCCGTATTTTGGTGTTCGCAGACGCTAAGAATTACAAGGCTTGGCTGCAAACCGGCGAAATCGCCAAGAGCATCACCAAGTTCCGCGCTGGCCCCAATGGCGAGCAAGTCCGCTTTGACGTCACCAGCGCTGAAAGCAAGGCAATGGAAGGCTTGCAGGGAATGAAGTCCGGCGCGCAAAACCTGTTCGAAGGCAACATCCCCGGCTTGCCGACCGGCTTCTTTGGCTTCATCAAGCGCGAGAACACCTACTTCGTGTTCGACGGCTGGCCGAAAGTCATGGCCTTCCGCGCCAACGGTACGGCTGAAGGTGCCACAGCCGCTGGCCCTAACGGCAGCCAAGTGGTCTACGTCGGTGCTGCTAGCGTGCCTGCGGATCTCGCTAAGAAGTTCAGCGACTTGCACGACGGCAAGTAGTCTTCGCGCTCCATCGGAGCCAAAAAAAACCCAGCCTCGGCTGGGTTTTTTTATGCGGCTAACCGAGCAGCAAGCGAGCCTTAGAAGCTCTGCGGCAGGGTGTAGCTGCCACGCATTGGCACAAAGCCTTTCACCGCCTCCAGCCGAGCGAGCCAGGCTCTGAGCGCTGGGTAGCGTTCAAGGCTATAGCCGCCCTCATCGGCAACGTGGGTGTAGGCGTAGAGCGCGATGTCCGCGATGGTGGGGGTGGCACCGACAAGGAAAGGGGTCTTGCCGAGTTGGAAGTCCATAACGCCAAGCGCGCCATAGCCCTTCTTCATCGCCTCGTCGATTTTTTCCTTCCACTTGCCCTGCTTGCCCAGGTAGGCCACCCAAAACCGCACGGTGGCGATGTAAGGCTCATGGGAGTATTGCTCAAAGAACATCCACTCCAGTGTTTTTGCGCGCTGCCAAGGCTCAGACGGGAGCCAGTCTGTACCTTCGGCCAGATAGCAGAGCATCGCGTTGCTCTCCGCCAAGTAGCGGCTGCCTAGGGCGCTGGTTTCTTCCAGCAAGGGCACTTTGCCGTTAGGGTTTTTGCTCATGAACTCGAAGCTGCGGCTCTCGCCCTTGGCGGAGTTGACCTCCTGCCAGTCGTAGGGGCGGCCGAGTAGGTCGAGCAGGGCTTTGGGCTTCCAGCAATTGCCGGAGCCGGTCATGCCGTAGAGGATGATGTTTGGATTCATGGACGCAGTCGTTCTAGGTATTCGATGAGGCCGCGCAGGCCTTGTTCGTACAGGGTAGCGCTTTGGGCGGCTTTGGCCATGCCGATAAGGCCCTCAATTGCAGAAACAATGAAGATCGCGGCTGCCTCAGCATTGACGTCTGGGCGCACTTTTCCGGTGGCTTTACCGCGCTCCAATGCGGCGGCTAGGGCTTGGCACCATTCGGTCAATATGGCTTGCAAGCGGGTGCGGAAGCCCTCGTCGATCGGGCTCATTTCCTGCGCCAGATTGTTGAAGGGGCAGCCATTCGCCAGCAGCTTTTCTTTGAGCTTCTCGCGGCGCTTGCGCAGGCCTGCGATGGCGACCTGAATCGGATCCTCAGCGCTGGTCAACGGTTGCCAATGGGTCCGCATGAAGGGGTGGATTAGCTCCTCCACCACGGCGTAGCCCAAGGCCTGCTTATTGGCAAAGTGATGGTAGAGCGCGCCCTTGGTTACGCCGGTCTTTTGCAAAATGGCGTCTAGGCTGGCGGCGCGAAAGCCACGGCGGTGGATTTCCTCAAAAGCGCATTCAAGCAGCTTCTGACGGGTGAGTTCGGGTTGGCGGAGGACGGACATACCAAGTAGTTTCCAACTTTTCTCACTCCCAGTTCCAGCGTGGCCTCGTTAGACCCCCCAAGCCTCACCGTTTTATTGACGGCCACGGCCTTGCTGACCTCCGCACTCTCGGGCGTCGCCGGTGTCGGCGGCGGCACCATTTTGATTGCGGTGATCTATGCGGCTGGGCTCGCCCCCGTCGAAGCCATACCCTTATTTGCTGCCGTGCAGCTGGTCAGCAATAGCACCCGCACCTTGGCCTATGTGAAGGACGTCGAATGGCGCGC
>CAZHTI010000043.1:14161-18505 GCA_964535755.1 uncultured Salinisphaerales bacterium
CCCCACGCCCCAGTCCCACCCCATGCCGCTACCGAATCTGCAACTTAACTGCGAACAACTTCAGGCCTTGATCGTGGCCGCCTTCCCCAAATCCCGCAGCGGTAAGGTGATGACTGTTGAGGCTGCCGAGCAGGGCTGGGTGCGCACCCGCGTGCCGTTTTCCAGCGCGATGATCCGCCCCGGCAACGTCTTGTCTGGGCCTAGTCTGATGCTGGCGGCGGACACCGCGATGTATGTCGCCGTGCTCGCCCACGCAGGGCCTGCGCTGATGGCGGTGACTAGCGATATGCAGCTGCGTTTCATCAACAAAGCGCAGCCTGGCGACATGCTCGCCACCGCCCGCATTCTCAAATGGGGCAGGCGGCAGGTGGTGATGGAATGCACGGTCGCGAGCAGTGCCGCCCCGGAGGTTATCGCGCTGCATTCCACCGGCAGCTATGCGCTGCCGGAGGCGAAGACCTAGCTTAAAGCTCGGTCGATCAGCGCCTGAACGCGCTGCTGCCACGGGCCGGGTTTGGCGAGCAGCGCCAGCGGCATGCGGCGGCGGGTGACGTCTTCCAGTGTTCTTGCGGCTTCATCGCGCACGGCGAGCAGGACTTCGGCCTCGATGAAATCGGCGTCCGGCAGAATGCGCTCGGCCAAGCTGGGGTCATCCGCCAGCAATGCATGCAGGCGGGCGATGCGGGTACCGTGGCGCAGGGTGAGTGCTTCCGCCAAGGGCTTGCTCAGGCCGCGCTGCATGAGGCCGGAGGTGGCCTCGGCTTGCCAACCGGTGAAGTCACCGAGCATCACCGAGCCCTCTCGCGTGCCAACCGGCGCGCCCGGCAGCGGGTAGCGGTGAGTCAGGCTCTCGCCCAGCTCGCGGCCTAGCAGACCGGCGATGCGGTCCACCACCAAGGCTGAGTCGCAACGGGCGGTGGTGTACTTGCCGCCTATCGGCCAGAGGTAGCCGGGTGCGGGCTCGGTGATCGCGAATTCGCGGGTCTGTGCGGACAGGCTCTCAGCGTCTTCCGCCTGCAAGGTGCGGGCGCCGGCGAAGCTGGCGATGACATCGCTAGCCCGCCAGCCCAAGCCCGGCATCAGTGCGGCGACCGCATCGAGCAGGTAATCGCGCTCGGCATCGGTGACTTGGATTTGCGTCGGGTCGGCAATGCTCGATTCCGTCGTGCCGACCAAGGTGCGGCCATACCAAGGGATGACGAAGAACACGCGGCCATCGGACGGGGCAGTCAGCAGGAAGGCGGTGTCCAGCCCAGCGATTGCGGGCAGGATGAGGTGGATGCCCTTGACTAGCTTTACGGCCGGGCTATTGCCGCCGAGGGCCGATTGGCTGAGTGCATGCGCCCAAGGGCCAGCGGCGTTGACCGTGACTTTGGCGCGCAGCTCTAGGGGTTCTGTGGCCCCTGCGATGTGCAGCGTGGCACCCAGCACTCGGCCATCTTCGATGATCAATCGCTCGGCGCTAACGCCGGTGGCGCAGACCGCTCCGCGTGATTGCGCAGCGGCCGCGACCACCATGGTCATGCGGGCATCGTCCTCTTGGCAGTCGCCGTAGCGCAGGCCACCTTTGAGCCCGTCTTGCAGCAGGTAGGGGCTTGCCGCCTTCAGCGCATCGGCAGAGAAGGATTTGTAGCGGGGTACGGGCTGCTTGCCGGTGGCGAGAAAGTCATAGAGCGTCAGGCCTGCTAGGAGCTGTAAGCGCCCGACGCGCGAGGTCTTCCACACCGGCACCATAAAGTTGAGTGGCCGTACCAAATGCGGGGCGATTTGGCTCAGCACGCGGCGCTCGCCCAGCGCATGACTCACGAGTTTGAACTCGTAGTGCTCCAAGTAGCGCAGGCCACCGTGGATGAGCTTGGACGAGCTCTGCGAGGTGCCGCAGCCCCAATCCTTCTTCTCAATGAGTGCCACCTTCAGCCCGCGCAGCGCAGCGTCATAGGCCGTCCAAGCGCCGTAAATGCCGCCGCCAATCACGAGCACATCAAAGTCACCATCGACCAAATTTTGCGGGTTGTTGCGGAGCGGAAATGCGGCAGTCATGGTGGCGAAGGGGGCAGGAGAATTTCGGAAAGTTAGCGGCGCAGAGCCTTAGCGCCTGAGGCTTTCGGCGTGTGCGAGGGCATCGTGCAGGATGGCGTAAGTAGCGTCATCCACCAAGCCCATGCGCAGGGCATGCTGGAGTTTTTCGGCATCGGTGCGTGGCTCCTCCGGCCAATGGCTGCTGGCCATGCGGCTGATGGGGCCTTCTAAGGCTTGCAGCTTGGCGATGCGCGACAGTGCCTCGGCGATCGGCTCTTGCGGGTGATGGGCAAGGCAGCGCGCTGAGACCTCCGGGTGTGCAAGCAGGACCTTGGCGGCGAGCAGCAGTGCTTCTGGTTTAACGGCTGACAACTGCCGCCCGAGCGGGAAGCACAGAGCCTTAAGCGGCCAACGCACACGGCGCTGCGGCAGCAAGCCGATGAGCCGCCACTGTGCTTGCTCTAGCGCCGCCAATTGCTGCGCCATGGCGACTTGCCACAGCGGTGCCTCTAGGTGCGGGGATCTAGCCTGACTCGGCCATTGCGCCAAGGCCTGCAAGGCCAATAGCGCGCGCAGGCTCTGCCAAACCTCGGTGCTGACACTCGCCAGCAGCGTGCGCTGGGCAGGGTCTGCGGCAAAGTTGCGCAGCAGCAGCGCGTCCAATAGCAGGGCCTGTCGCGCCTGTGCCTGCGCCCATAGGCGCAGCCAAGGCGCTTGGGGGTCATCGCCCAGCTCACGCGCCAGTAGTCGGCCCACGCCCACGCCGAGTAACGGCGCGCGCACGCTGTGCTGGGCGACCTGCCGCAGCCAGCCAAACAGCGCGCTGTCGAAGCTGATCAGACGGCTATAGGCCTGCGGATCGCCGGCGGCCTCCAGCACCGCACGCCACGGCGCATGGGCGTTGGCAAGCAGTGTCTGCAAGGCACTGGCAGATTCCAGCGCGGGACTAGGCAGCGGCAGTTGCACCGCCGCGTCTAGCGCTTGCGCGGCCTGGGCAAGCTGCCAACCGTCGGCGTCCGTCAGCCAAGCCCTTGCTGGCCCAGTGGCTGTATCAAAGCGCGCATCCACGGAGGCCAGCGCTGCCTCCGTCAGCAGACCCGCAGCGATCTGCCCCGCTGCTGGGTGCGTGAGCGTCGTCGCCAAAGGCTGGCGCAGCCGTGCGCACAGCAGCGTTTGCAGCGCAGCTTGAGCACAGGCACTTGCGGGCGGCGGCGGGGCCCGTGCCGGCAAGGCGCATCGCCCAGTGCTGAGCAGTGCGGCAGCAGGCGCAGGGTCGGCGGTCGGCGGCTTAGGCGCGATGCGTAGGAGGTGATCCAGCAAGACGCGGCTAAGCCATTCCTGACGCAGGCTGGGGCTGTTGAGTGGGATCGCAGTTGCCAAAAACAGCAGGAGTAGCAGTAAGAAGCGGCCACCGGAATCGCCGAGCCAGCCATAGAGCAGTAGCAAGATGCCGAGCACGCCGGTGGCATGGGATAGCCGCGTGCCGCGCCAAGCCAGCGCGGCAAAAGTTGCTAGGGTGGCGAGCAACCACAGCATGGTCAAAGCAGGGGGGCGTGGGAGAACATGGCGTATTCTCCCGCATCCTCATGCCGTATTGCCCCATGTCGAACAGCCCGCGCCAATTCACCGCTACCGACCACTTCTTGAGCCGCCTCAGCGACGGCCTGCGCGCACTCAATCCGCAGCCGCAGCGTGCCTCGCCGCAAGCCGCAAAAGGCACTGATTTGACCGAACCCGAGCGCCAGCAAGCCGCAGCGCTGATGCGGGTGAACCACGCCGGCGAGGTCGCCGCCCAAGGGCTCTACCACGGCCAAGCTTTGTTCGCGCGCGAGGCAGATGTGCGTAAGCACCTGCTAGAGGCTGCTGCCGAGGAGCAAGACCACCTCCGCTGGTGCGAGCAGCGTTTGCAGGAGTTGGGCGATGGGCCGAGCAAGTTGCAGCCGCTCTGGTATGCAGGGTCGTTTGCGATTGGCGCGCTGGCCGGCTTGGCGGGCGATCAAAAATCCCTAGGCTTCGTCGCAGAAACCGAGCGCCAAGTGAGTGCCCACTTAGGCGAGCACCTAGCGCGCTTGCCTGCCGCCGACAACGCCTCGCGGGCGGTCATCGTGCAGATGCAGGCGGATGAGAATCGTCACGGCGAGGAGGCACTCGCAGCAGGTGGGGCGACGCCGCCCTTGCCTGTACGAGCCTTGATGCGGGCGGTGGCTGGGGTGATGAAGGCGGCTGCGGCGAGGGTTTAGTGAAGCCGGGGGGCGTGGGACGTTGGATGTGGGATGTGGGGGTATGCAACGCCGCCCTACGCCCTACGCCCTACGCCCTACGCCC
>CAZHTI010000043.1:18605-22961 GCA_964535755.1 uncultured Salinisphaerales bacterium
TCCCACCTCCCACGCGCTCTATCCAGCGCTGCGCAGACGGCTTCAGCACCTTGCAGTAGGCGCGGGCTGGCTCGGGCGATGAGGTCGGCTTCGACGGCGTAGAACTGGTTTTTCCGCACCCAAGCGAGGCTGGTAAACGGCGCCCAATAGCGGCGGACGGCGTCGCCGTTGACGCTCGCATAGAGCACCAAGTCGGGCTTGGCGGCGATCACCGCCTCGATGCTCACGGGTGCGGCTAGGCTCTTCAGATCACCAAAGACATTGACGCCGCCGCAGAGGCGAATGGCCTCGCTAATCGGGCTCTTGGCGTTGACGGTGTAGGCCGGATTGGCTTCGATTTGATAGAACACCCGCACTGGCTTGGCGGCGCGATAGCGCTTGCGCAATGCCGCCAATCCTTGCTCGTAGTGCTGAGCGGCGGCCTCGGCGGAGGCTTTCAAGCCAAGGTCTTCGCCCATGCCGCGCATGGCCATGGCGACGTCCTGCAACTGATTCACCCGCATGGCTTTGACCGGCAGGCCCAAGCTGCGTAGGCGCGCCAATTGGCTCTCCGGTGTGCCACCATCCCATGCGTAGATATGCGTGGGTGCGAGCTGCAGCAGGCGCTCCAGATTGATGCTCAGCGCATCGCTCACCACCGGTAGCTGGGTCACCTCGGGCGGGTAGTTGCTGTAGGCCCCGACGGCTTGTAATAGAGAGCAGCCGCCAATCGCGCAGACCATTTCGGTCAAATGCGGGGCCAGCGTGACGACCTTGGGTGGCGTTGCGGCGACGGCAGATTGGCTGAACAGGGCAGAGAGCAGGGCGGCCCAGCGCAGTGCCGACCAGCGCCTCATCGCGGGTGCTCCAGCAGGGCGAAGAAGCGCGTCCAATCAAAGTAGGGGCCGGGGTCGGTCTTGCGCCCGGGGGCGACGTCCTCGTGGCCTCGGATGCGGTCTAAGCGGATGGCCGGGTAGCAGCGTCTAGCCTCCGCCACCAAGCGGGCGACGGTCTGGTATTGCGCATCGGTGAAGGGCTCGTAGTCCGAGCCTTCCAACTCAATGCCGATGCTGAAGTCATTGCAGCGCTCGCGGCCATCGAGCACCGAAGCTCCGGCGTGCCAAGCGCGGAGATGGGTTGGCACATATTGAGTGGCACTGCCATCGCGAAAAACGCAGGCGTGCGCGGAGACTTTGAGGTGGACGATGCCCTCGAAGTAGGGGTGATCAGCGGCTTGTAGTTGGCCCAAAAACAATTGGTCGATGTAGCCGCCGCCATAAACGCTGGGCGGCAGCGAAATGTTGTGAAGGATGACCGCGCTGGGGAGTTCGGCCTCTGGCCGCGCGTCGCAGTGCGGTGATGGCAGCTGCTTGAGCCCAGCCCACAGGCCAGTATCCGCGCTGAGCGCGGGCCAAGCCAGTGGCAACTCGGGCGGCGGGCCTAGGCGGGTGGTGACTGTGCGGGAACTTTGCGGGGCGTGGTCATTCATAGCCATTCAAGTTTAGTCTGGCGAGCTGTAGTCCCGCCCAGCCGTCATTGCCCCAGCACACACCCATGAAGCCGACTCGCCCTGCCGTCCTACTCGCCGCTGCTGCCCTCGGTGGCTGCGCCAGCGTCGGCGCTGCCAACCTGCAACCCGCCAGCGCGCCCGCTGCGGCAGCACCCACCGGCAGCCCCGCGCCGACGCTCGCATACGCCAATCTGCCGATCAGCTATCAAAAAGCAGTGCTGGCCAACGGCTTGACGCTCTTGGTGCACACCGACCACAAAGCACCCTTGGTGGCGATGCACACGGTGTATCGGGTTGGTAGCAAGGATGAGGTGCCGGGCAAGACCGGCTTCGCCCATCTATTCGAGCACTTGATGTTTAACGGCTCGGCGCACCATGACGACGAGTTCTTCCGGCCACTGGAGGCCGCGGGTGCGAGCTTGATCAACGGCACCACCAATGGAGACCGCACCAACTTCTACCAAACGGTGCCGAAGGAAGCGCTCGACCTAGCACTGTTTCTGGAGAGCGACCGCATGGGGCATCTGCTGCCCGCGGTGACCAAGGCCAAGCTGGACGAGCAACGCGGCGTGGTCAAAAACGAGAAGCGCCAGCGCGAGGGCCAGCCCTACGGCAAAGTGCATCAGTTGCTGACCGAGGCGAGCTTCCCCGCAGGCCACCCGTATTCGTGGACGACGATAGGTTCGATGCAGGACTTGGACGCCGCCACACTGGACGACGTCCACGCTTGGTTCCGCCGCTATTACGGCCCTAACAATGCGGTGCTGGTGCTCTCCGGCGACATTGGCTTTGAGGATGCCAAGGCAAAGGTCGAGCGCGCGTTTGGCAGCATCGCCCCCAGCCCCGCACTAGACCGCAACACGAGCTGGCAGGTGCCGATGACCGCCAGCAAGCGCCTGCTGGCGCATGACAAAGTCACCCAGACCCGCATCTACCGCGCGTGGAACCTGCCGCCGCGCGGTGAGCCAGACACCCTGCTGCTGGCCTTGGCGGCAGACATCTTGGCGGGCGATAAGGCCAGCGCGCTCTACCAACGCCTGATTACCAAAGAGAGCCTAGCGACGGCCGTGGCTGCGGACGTCAATGAGGGCATGTTGGCCTCGCAGTTCCAACTCATGGTCACCCTCAAGCAGGGTGTGGACGCTGCTGCGGTAGAGCGGGTGCTGGATGAGGAGATTGCCAAGCTCGCCCGCACGCCACCTTCGCCCGCCTTGTTGCAGCGCCTAAAAACCAGCCTCTACGTCAGCCGAATTGAAGGGCGTGAGAGCCTCGCCGCGAAGGCCGCAGAGCTCGCAGCCTGCGAGGCTCTGCTGGGCGGACAAGATGCCTGCGACCAGCAGTGGACGACCCTGCAATCGGCCCAAGGCGAACAAATCTCTACTGCCGCGCGCCAATGGTTGTTGGGGCCTAACCTGACTCTGGAAGTGCGGCCAGAGCCGGCGCTAGCGGCGGGTACGACGGCAGACTTGCCGCGCAAATCGCTGCCCACGGTGGGTGACCCGGCCGGCATTGTCCTGCCAACTTTGCAGCGCTTCACCTTGAGCAATGGCCTGCCGGTGCTGCTCGCGGAGCGCCGCGATGTGCCGTTGGTGCGCATGTCTTTGTTCTGGCCTTATGGCACCAGCGCGCAGCCACAAGCGGGCAATTTTGAGATGTTGCTGGGCATGTTGAGCGAAGGTGCGGACGGCCTCAGCGCTGAGCAACTCACCGAGGCCTACGGCAACTTGGGCGCGCAATTCGGCACCGATTTGGACGCCGATGCGCTCGCCGTGCAGCTCGCAAGCCCTAGCGCGAACCTGCGTGCCGCCGTCGAGCTTTTTACCCGCAATCTGCTCAAACCGAGCTTCCCCGCCGACGCCTTAGAGCGCCGCAAAGCCCGCAAGATTGCTGGCCTGCAAGCCAGCACCAAGAGCCCCGGTGGGGTCTTGGGTCTGAACCAGTACCGGCTGATGTACGGCGAGCATCCTTATGGCCGCTTCAATAGTCTGCCGCTGCTGGCTGCGGCGACCGAGTCGCTGACGCCCAAGGTTTTGCAGGACTTGCACCCGCAAGTGATCCGGCCGGAGGGCGCGCAGCTCTTGGTGGTGGGCGATACCAGCGTGCAAGCGCTCAAGGACATCCTTGAAGCGCAACTTGGCCGCTGGCAGCCAGCGGCTGGCGTCGCAGCAATTGCCGCCAGCATGCCGCCGGTAGTAGCACCACCGGCACGGGTGTTCCTCTTCGATCTGCCCGGCGCGCCCCAGACTCTGGTGGCGGCAGCCGCGATTGGCGTTGCGATGAGTGAGCCTCAGCGCGAGGCGATGGAGCTTGCGAATACCGTCTTGGGCGGACTGTTTACCTCGCGCCTCAATAGCAATCTGCGTGAGCAAAAAGGCTGGTCCTATGGGGCCTCCAGCGGCTTGGGCGAGGCGCGTGGGCCGGGGCTGTTCTACGCCCAAGCTCAGGTAGAAACCCAACGCACGGCCGAGTCGATTGTGGAGATGCAGCGTGAGGTGGCTGAGTTGGGCGACAAGCGGCCGCCGACTGCGGCGGAGTTGGAGCAGGCGCGCAAATCCTTGGTGCGGGCGCTGCCCGCCGAGGCGGAAACCGCCTCCGGCGTGCTCAACCTCTACCAGCGGCAGTTGGTGTACGCGCTGCCTGAGGACAGCTACAGCGGCTATCCCGCGCGCTTGGCAGCCTTGGATGGCAAAGCGGCGGCGGCTGCCGCCAAGCAACTTGCGAATCCGCAGGCGCTGACTTGGTTCATTGCGGGGGATTTGCAGCAGATTGAGGCGAGCGTGCGTGCACTCAAGCTAGGGCCTGTGCAGGTGCTAGGGGCAGATGGCAGCTTGCTGCGTTGATGCTGGGTTTGCGGGTATGGGCGAGGC
>CAZHTI010000044.1:0-2058 GCA_964535755.1 uncultured Salinisphaerales bacterium
CGCTCACCGCGATGCTGCCGTTTGAGGTAACCAGCGGCCTCATAGCTCGCACGCAACTCTTGCAAGCGGGCGTTCTCGCGGATGGCGACGTACTCCATCTCTGGGGTGATGATGCCGCGCCGCGCGTAGTGCATCTGGGTAACGTTGCCGGTGCGCTGGCCCGCCCTCTCCCGCCCCTCTGGGGCACCCTCTCCCGCAAGTGGGCGAGGGGAATCATCGCGCTCCCCTCGCCCACTTGCGGGAGAGGGGTTGGGGGAGAGCGCGCGTCTCGGCGCACGGATGTGCCCAAAGCGCAGCTCCTTGGTTTTTTCATCGGCAGCACGGATGCGGCCAAAAATGCTGCTCGGGCCTTTGAGAGGCTCGGTGTCAGCACGGTCGGCAATCCATGCTTCGCGCAGCGGGCTCAAACCTTCCAAGAGGTCGATCTTGACCGCTGGGTCGGTGTAGGGGCCGCTGGTGTCGTAGACCGTGACTGGCGCGTTTTCGCTCAGGCCATCTTTGCCGCGGGTCGGCGAGAGGCTAATTTCGCGCATCGGTACTTGCAGATCCGCGCGGCTGCCTTCGACATAGATCTTGCGGCTGGCTGGGAAGGGCTGGATCACCGTTGCTGAGAGCTCGGTGACCGTTGCGGGAGCGCGCTTCACGCCCTCCTCCCTCACCCCACCAAGCGCGCCGCGCTTGGTGCCCCCCTCTCCCACTTCGAGGGCGAGGGGAGAAGGATGGCTGCCAGAGGCAGCCAAAAGAGTACTGGGGGTTTTAACAGGTGCGTTCATGCACAACTCCGGCGAAGCAATGGGTCCTAGAGGGCCGGAGACAATGCGCACAAAAGTCCGCATATGAGCTTCCCTTCCCGCAGCGCGGGCAGGTTCCAAGGGTGTGATCTCAGCCGAATGTACTCGGCACCCCCAGCCTAATGGCTTATGGTAAGCGTTTACCGCCAACAACACAGACGATGAAAACGGTTTACGAGGGCAAGTTCCTCCGCTTAATTCATGACCGCCACTGGGAGTATGTGAGCCGCGTGCACGCACGCGGGGCGGTCGCCATGGTCGCCGTGACGCCGGAGCAAGAACTGGTGCTTGTCGAGCAAACCCGCATCCCTTTGCAGTGCAAGACCATTGAATTGCCGGCTGGCATCGTCGGCGACTCTGCGACGTTTGCGGACGAAAGTTTTGAGTCATCCGCCCTGCGCGAGTTGCTGGAGGAAACTGGTTTTGAGGGCAGCAGCGCCCAAGTCCTGGTGCGCGGGCCGACCGCCCCCGGCATGACCAGCGAGTATTCGACCTTAGTCGCCATCGGCGGGCTGGTGCGCAAACATGCGGGTGGCGGCGTCGACGGCGAAGACATCACCGTGCATTTGGTGCCGATTGCCGCAGCGCATGAGTGGCTGCAAGCCAAGGCGGCTGAGGGCTTGGCGATTGAGCCGAAGATCTATGCCGGCCTCTACTTTGTTGCCTCCGGCCTCTACGCCAAGGCGCTTTAAGGATTAGTTCAGCCCTTGGGCGCATCAATCCGCGGTCGTCCCGCAATTCGCCAATTTTTTGGAGCCACCATGCCGCGCACCCTGCTCGTTGTCCTCGCTGGTCTTTGGATGTCGTTAGTGCAGGCGGCTGCACCTTTGGTGGTGCTCAATGACCCACCCAAAGGCGAGAGCACCGTGAACCTGCGACACGAAACTCCGGCGAGTTGCGCGATGCCTTCCGTGGGCGATTGCGGCAGTTGCGCGGTGACCTGCCGTGTCGGTGAGGCCGCGACGTGCAAGCCGGGCAAGGCGGCGTCTGCGCAAGCCGGCGCGAGTTGCCTGCGCGAGCCCGCGTGTAAGTGCCAAGCGGCGCAGCCTTAGTGTCCTGATTCAAAAAATTCATTTGCGAATTCGCCGGATCTTTTCGCGCCCGGCGGCGTTGCTCCTCCTCACCATAGCCCGCGCTATGCCTCGTCGTTGCGCCTTGCCGGACGCGAAAACCTCTCGGCGACTTCATCAATCAATCTCTGAATCAGGACACTAGTGTTTTTTTGCCCAATACAATCGTGAAAAAGTTCAGAGACAGTTCAGTGCTG
>CAZHTI010000044.1:2158-22612 GCA_964535755.1 uncultured Salinisphaerales bacterium
TAGTGTTTTTTTGCCCAATACAATCGTGAAAAAGTTCAGAGACAGTTCAGTGCTGCGGCACAGAATCCTCGTCGCCGCTGTAGCGTGATTAACCCTTTCGGAGAAGCCCATGCCCCTCAAGCTACGTCAAGCCTTTTGCGCTGGGCTGTTGGGCTTTGCCTGTGCGCTTCCTGCGCAGGCCGATGATTACGGCGGCTTATTTAGTGGCAACCCGCCTGACCCGCGCATGCAATCGCTGAATCAGCATTGGCCGGCAGCGGGGCACTCCCAAGCGTTCCCCGCCGGGCAGGTCTACGACACTCGGTACGGCGACCATCGGCGCGCCAATCCGCACCACGGCTACCGCTCTGGCTATGGGCATGAATCCATCGCCTATGCCGATGTGCTTCAGGTGTTGCCTCGGCACCGCAGCGTGCAGCTCTCGGCACCACAGTACCTCTGCAATAGTCAGCCCTATCGTTACGAGCAGTATCACCAGAGCAATTCCTCGTACTACAACGGTACGGCGGGTGCGGTCGTCGGTGGCGTGATTGGTGGCGCACTCGGTGCGCAAGTCTCCAGAGGCTCTGGCCGTGCGGTGGCGACCGCCATCGGTGCGGTGATTGGTGCCGATGTAGGCCGCAGGCACTTTGGCAGCCAGCTTCATGACGATTACCGTTATCAGCAGCGCCACCACGGCAATACCTGCTACAGCCAAGTGCAGCATTACCAGCAAGTGCAGGCCGACGGCTATGACGTTTACTACCGCCTGCATGGGCGCGACTACCACACCGTGCTGCCCTATCACCCCGGCAATCGCTTGGCGGTGACCGTCGCAGTGGCACCTGTGCGCTAGGGTTTGGCCATGACCGCACTCCGCACACTGTGCTTCGCCCTGCTGCTGCCACTGGCGAGCGCTGCCCAAGCGCAGGTGTTTGGGTCTAAATCCGGCCTGCCCGCTGCATTTACTCTGCCGCAGGACGTGGTGCTGCCAGAGCGCACCCCAAACGAGGCCGCCGAGAAAGCCCAAGAGATGACGGGCGGCGGCAAGATTTTGTCGGTAGAGCCAGTCAGCGGCGGCTACCGCGTGAAGTTGCTCAAGGATGGCGAAGTAAAGATTGTGATGGTGCCGGATTAACCCGCTGTAGTGCGGCGCAAACGCGCGAATCAACTCAACCTCAGCGCGCAGGCGCTGATAAACCAAGGGACTGTATGCGTATTCTTATTGTGGAAGACGACAACGCGCTGCGGCAGCAGCTGGCTGAAGCATTCAAGGCGGAAGGCTATGTCGTGGAGACCGCCGCCGATGGCGAGAACGGCCTGTATATGGCGCAGGAGTATCCGCTGGACTTTGCGGTGATCGACTTAGGCCTGCCCAAACTCACGGGCGTTGAGCTGATCAAGAAAGTGCGTAAATCCGGCAAAAAGCTGCCGATTTTGATTCTCACCGCCCGCGACGGCTGGCAGAGCAAGGTCGAGGGTCTTGAGGCTGGTGCGGACGACTACCTCACCAAGCCGTTCCACACCCCCGAGCTCCTCGCCCGGGCCCGCGCGCTGGTGCGTCGCTCCGGCGGCTGGGCTTCGGCCACCTTGGCCTCTGGCCAATATGCGCTGGACACCGGTGCTAAGGTTTTACAAGTGGACGGCAACACCGTCGAGCTCACCAGTTACGAGTACCGCGTGCTGGAATACCTCCTGACCCACGCCGGCAAAGTCATCTCCAAGAGCACTTTGTCGGAGCATCTGTACTCCGACGAAGACGAGCGCGACTCCAACGTGATCGAGGTATTCATCCGGCGCTTGCGCATTAAGTTGGACCCCCAAGGCAAAGTGAATCCGATCGCCACCTTGCGCGGCGAGGGTTACCGTTGGGACTTGCCCCGCGCCTAATGCCTTGATTCGCCCGCTGTGGCCCGCGCTTGGCCCGCCTTGTGCAGGCCTTCGGTGGCAGTGGTTGTCGGTGACCAGCGTCGCGCTGCGGTTTGGGGTTTAACAACTCTAATCGGCGCGGCGCTAAGCCGTTTGTTGCGTTTTATAGTCCTCTCCCCCCATGCATTCCCTACGCGCCCGCTTGCTGTTGGCGGCATCTCTCACGCTAGCGTTTTTTCTAGTGTTGGTCGGTGCTGCGCTCAACCGAGCCTTTGAAACCAGCGCGCGGCAAATCCAGTACGAGCGCATGCAGGCCTTGGTCTATGCGCTGCTCGGGAACCTAGAACCCAACGCCTACGGGCAGCTCAGCCTCTCCGGCGGCAAGCTGCCGGACTCGCGCCTAGAGCGCCCGCAATCCGGCCTTGAAGCGGCACTGTATTCCGATAGCCAAGTGCTGCTCTGGGGCTCCCCCAGCTTGAACGATCGCCACCAACCACCGACGCCGCAAGCGCCGGGCGAGTGGCAACTGCAGGAGACCGCACAGCGCTTCACGCTGCTATTTTCGCTGCGCTACCGCAGTGACGCTCAGCAAGCGCGCGACTACACCCTGATGGTGTCTGAGGACGCCAGCGCCTACCGCCTGCAAATCCGCAACTACCGGCGCACCCTTTGGGGCGCGCTGACGGCTGGTGCGGTGGTGCTTTTGTTGTTACAGGGCGCAGTGCTGCGCTGGAGCTTGCGCCCTTTGCGCCGCTTGGTGGCAGAGCTACACGCCGTAGAGCAGGGCAATAGCGAGACCATTAGCAACGACTATCCGACCGAGCTTCAACCGCTCACCGCTGGGCTCAACGCCATGATTAGTGCGGAGCGCAACCGCCAGAGTCGCTATCGCAATGCGCTGGGCGATCTCGCCCACTCGCTCAAAACCCCGCTCGCGGTGCTGGGCGGCGTCGCGGAACGCCCAAATTCGCCGGAGGCGAAAACCGTATTGCAAGAGCAATTAGGGCGCATGCGTTTGATTGTCGATCACCAGCTCAAGCGCGCCGCCACCATTGGTGCCCGCACGCTGGCGCAGCCGGTGCCGCTGAAGCCAATGCTGGAGAAAACCGCCGCTGCCTTGGGCAAGGTGTATCGGGACGCGAAGCTGCAATTTGGCATCGATGTGCCGAAGGACTTGGTGTTGCGTGCCGACGCCGGTGACCTCTACGAGCTGCTCGGTAACGTGCTCGACAACGCGGCCAAGTACAGCCGTGGCAAGGTGCACATCAGCGCCGAGCGCCTGAGCCCACAGGTCGTACAGGTGCGGGTAGAGGACGACGGCCTCGGCTTCCCCGACGATGCCGAAAGCATGTTGCAGCGTGGTGTGCGTGCAGACACGCGGCAGGAAGGACAGGGCTTGGGGCTGGCAGCCGTCAAAGACATTGTCGAGGCCTACGGCGGCACCCTGAGCCTGTCGAAATCCAAGTTGGGCGGAGCTGCGGTGTTAATCGTCCTCAGCGCCTAGCCTGCCCCTCCACTGCATTGAAAACTGCGCGACGAAACCGCGCTAGGTTGGCGATACTAGGCGACTATCCCGCCGCTGCTGGTTTTGTCATGTCTGCCCCCGCCGCTCAAATCCTCACGATTACCTGCCCTGACACCGTCGGCATAGTTGCCGCCGTATCGGGTGCTCTTGCAGCGCAGCGCGCCTTCATCACCGAGTCCGCACACTTTGGCGACCCCGACACCGGCACCTTCTTTATGCGTACGGTGTTCCGCCCACGCGCAGAAGACCCCGAATCGCTTGCGCATATCCGCGCCGTGATCGCTGCGGTCGCCCATCAATTCTCCATGCAGTTTGCGATCACCCCCGCCGAGCAACGCCTGCGGGTCGTCGTGGCGGTCAGCAAGTTTGGCCACTGCCTCAACCACCTGCTGCACCAGTGGCATGCGGGCGAATTGGGCGTGGACATCGTCGCGGTGGTGAGCAATCACCTGGACTTGCAGCGGCAGGTGGAGTGGTTTGGCATCCCCTTCCACCATCTGCCCATGTCAACCGATGGCAAGAGCGCGCAAGAGGCGCGCTTTCTGCAATTGGTCGCAGAGACGGGCGCTGAATTGGTGGTGCTCGCGCGCTATATGCAGGTACTCAGTGATGACCTCTGCACCGCACTGGCCGGCCGCTGCATCAATATCCACCACTCGTTCTTGCCCAGTTTCAAGGGCGCTAAGCCCTACCACCAAGCCCATGCGCGCGGCGTAAAAGTGATTGGTGCAACGGCCCATTACGTCACCGCAGACCTCGACGAAGGCCCGATCATCGAGCAGGACACCGTACGGGTGGACCACAGCATGAGTGCCGAGCACTTCGTCCGCATGGGCAAAGACGTCGAGAACGTGGTGCTCGCGCGCGCCGTGCGCTGGCATGCCGAGCGCCGCGTACTGCTCAACGGCGCTAAAAAGACCGTCGTATTTCGCTAGCGCAACACACCCTAAATCCTTTCATCCCAATAGGCATCGACATGTCCACTGAAGAAGTGCTGTGCAGCACCCAAGACCGCATCCTGACCATCCGCCTCAACCGTGCCGGCAAAAAGAACGCGCTCACCCGGGTGATGTACACGGCGATGGCCGATGCTCTGAACGCTGCCGCCAGCGACCCGGAAGTGCGGGTGGTCGTGCTTGCAGGGCAACTAGAGTGCTTCAGCGCGGGCAATGACTTGGTGGACTTCATGCAATCGCCGCCGGGCATCAAAGGCGCGCCGGTGGGTGCATTTATGGAAGCACTCGCTAACTTCCCCAAGCCGGTGGTCGCCGCACCCTGCGGGATTGCCGTGGGCATCGGCGTCACCCTGCTGTTGCATTGCGACCTGGTCTATGCCGGCGAGCAGACCAAGTTCAACATGCCCTTCGTCAGCTTAGGCCTCTGCCCTGAGTTCGCCTCCAGTTACCTAATCCCGCGCATGGTTGGGCATGTCCGCGCGGCGGAAGTGCTCATGCTGGGCGAGGGCTTTAGCAGCGCGACAGCGCTGGAATTTGGTTTAGTCAACGCCGTGCTGCCCAACGACCAAGTTGAAGCCAAGGCGCAGGAGAAGGCGCGCGCACTGGCGGCGCTGCCGCCCAACGCAGTACGCACGACCAAGGCGATGATGCGGCGCTGGCGCACCGCAGAGGTCAACCAAGTGGTCGAGGTGGAGGGCGAGGCCTTCACCAGCATGCTGCGGCAGCCAGAGGCGATGGAGGCGATGTCTGCATTCATGCAGAAGCGCAAGCCGGACTTCTCCCGCTTTAGCTAACCATGCTGCACTCTGTCAACGGCCTGCAAGGTGCAGCAAAAGCGCTCTTGCAAGCCGCTTGACGCTGCTTCGCGGGCCGGGCCAAGCTAGGGTCAACAGACCCTGAGTCTCAAGCACACCTATTGAGGTTATGCATCCCGATGAGCCAGCCGCCGGATCCAACCAAGCCAGCGGTTACTCGGGCAGTAAAGCCCGGTGCTAAGCGGAAGCCAGCCGCTCAGCAAGTAACCTCCAGGGCAAGGGTAGCCGCCAAGGGCAAGCGGCTTCCTGCTGCGCCGGCGGCAGCCGTGAGCAAGCGCGCCAGCAATAAGGAATCCAACCGCGCAGCAATCCTCGCGGCGGCCAAGGCCTGTTTTCTTAATCAGGGCTATGACGCCGTCACTATCCGCGACGTGGTGCGGCAATCCGGCCTCGCTGCCGGCACCTTCTACAATTATTTTCAGGACAAAGACGTGTTATTCCGCGCCGTGCTTGAGCAGCGGATTGCGGAGGTCAGCGGCGCGATGCGCGCCGCGCGGCTGAAAGCAGATACCGTCGAAGGCTTTGTCTATTCCGCCTTGTTCGCGCTGTTTTCGATGGCCGAGCATGACCCCAGCTTCTTCCACCTCATACAGCGCAATGAGTACGCCGTCCGCACGCTGTTTGATGACAGCGTGATGGGCGTGCCGATGCGCGAGTTGGTGGCGGATATCGAGGACTTCACCGCGCGCGGCATCTTCCCGCCGATGGATGTGCATATGTTGTCGGCGGCGTTTTTCGGTGTCGGGTATGAGATCAGCCGCTACATCGCGCTCAAGCCCAAGGTGAAGGCCGCCGAGGCCGCCCAGTTTGCAACGCAACTGATGACTGGTGGCATCGCCGCACTCGGGCTACTACGGCCAGAGGCTAATCGCGGGTCAAAGGGCTCAATGCGCCTGTCAGGCACCTTGCCGTAGTCGTACGAGGTTTGGCAGTCCGCTTGGGCTATTTCACGCTGCGCGCTAGCCGCAATAAGCCGGATTCCAGCGTCAGCCCAGCCCGCTTGGCCGCTGTGTAGTTGATGTCGAACTGGTAGCGGTTGCGCACTGGCACTAACTCCATCATGCCGCCAATGCGGGCAAAGTCCTCGCGATCGCTGATGGTCAAGGTCGGTGCGTTCTCGATCGCCCCCAATAGGGCTAGGGTCTCGGTCGTGCCCAAGCTGCTGCTAATAAACAACACCTCGCAGTCGGCGGGGTTATCCGAAGCATTTAGGGTTTTGGTGAGCACAGGCCGGTTGCGTATCAGACTGCCTTGGAACTTGCCCAAGCTCGTGGACATTAATTCGTCGCCGCCGGTGGTGCACAGGCGTATCGCTCTGTCGTTGCTCTCGCCGGGCCAGTGCACGAACTTTGCAAAGTTAATGACAAAGCCCACCCGCACATCGAGCCCGCTCGGCTCTTGGCCGCTGCTGTGTGCAACCGGCACCACGGCGAGCAACCACAGCCCCGCCGCCATCATTCGGCGGAGGATTTGCCTGTGCGTGGCGGGACCGGGAATCTTCATCAGCTAGTGATCGCCAGATGCGTGGATGTCAAAACCGGTACAGCAGGTGGGCATATGCGCCACGGCCGACCAGCGACAATCGCTGACCTGACGTGGTGTCGGCGTATTCCAAATGGCAGTCGTCGAGCAAATCTTGGCCTACGAGTTTTAGCTCGACCATCTTGGTCGCCTGCCATCGGATTGCGAGGTCGGCGGCTAAGTAGCTCGGGAAATATTGCTCGCCCACTGAGGTCGTTAAGCGCCGCGCCGACACATAACGTAGTGCCCCATTGATGCTCAACGCTGAGTTTGGGTGCCAGTCGACGTGGATGTTCGCCAATTGGTGGTGATTGATTGGCCGACGAGACCGTTGGCCGCGAACATCAAACATCTCGTGGTAGGTGTAATTGCCGCGCAATTGCCAGTGTGGTGTGAGGTTCCACTCGACGGTGGTTTCGTTGCCGATGAGCTTGAACGCGCCATCGTTGCTCAAGCGCACGACTAGCCCAGTGGGGGTGAGCTCAGGGGCGCGCTGCGCGCGCAAGTCAGTGTATTGGTGATAAAAAACACTGCTGTCGATATAGAAGTTGGGCATCCACTGCGCGCGATAGCCGATCTCTGCCTGATGCAAGGTTTCGCTGCCGAAACTTTCGTCACTCTGGATGCTGAGCGGGATGCCGGGTGGCAAGTAGGCCACGGTGAAGTCGACATTGCGCTCGCCTTGCGAGGGTGTGCGCGCCGCACGCGAGGCGGAAATCCAAGCGCTGCTGGTCGGCGAGACCTTCCACAGCAGGCGGGCAGTGGGCTGCACCTCTAGGCCAGAGAACTCGTGGTCATCCAAACGGAGGCCCAAGGTGGCCTTGAACTTGGGTGAGAGGGTGATTTCATCCTGTGCAAACAGGCTCGCGATGCGGAGTGTCTCCGGGGCATTGGCGAAGCGCTGCTGCAATCCGCTTTCCGCCGTGGTGCTGGAGCGCCGGTAGCTGGCACCGACGCTGAGATCGTGGCCAGAGATGCCGGAGAAGCGCTGCTGTAAGTCGAGATCCACGGTGTTGCGGCGGTCGCTACCCAGCACCGGCAACTCGGCGTTGGTATGGGTATAGGCAAGCTGCATCTCAAACTCTGAGCCTGAGCCTTGGTTGACGGTGTAGCGTGCGCGCACATCACCGCCCTGAATCCGCTCGTTTGCTGCCAGCGCGCTGCGGTACGGCGCGGTCGGAACCGGGATGTCCGACGTTGCAGCTTGTTCCGTGGAGTAGGCATTGGCGTCCACACTCCACGCATGGCCTTTGCTGCTGTAGCCATCGACCCGTCCACCCACCGTGCCATGTTCATAGGCGTCGTGGGCGCTGCCGTCCTCTGCTTTAAAGGCCGCTGCTTTCTGCGCTTTGCCGTAGACGCGGTAATGCACGTCCGCAGCCTTAAGCCGCCCGCCATGCGAGGACTCCGCGAAGGCCCCCTCGCGGTTGCCGCCGCCCAAGGTCAGGGTAGTGCCGGGTGTGGTCGCGGCGGGTTTGGTGATGATGTTGATCACACCGTTGACGGCATTGGTGCCCCAAGCAGCAGACCCTGGCCCGCGCAGAACTTCAATCTGTTGAATCTCGGAGACCGGCAGCAGCAGGGCCTCCCAAAACACGCCGGAGAACGCCGCGTTATAGGCATTACGGCCATTGACCAACACTAACAATTTGTTGGAAAAGCGGTCGTTTGAGCCGCGCATGGACACCGCCCAGCGATTTGCCGAGATGCGTGCAGCGTCGACTCCGGGCGCTAGGCGCAAGGCTTCAGGAATACTGCGCGCCCCAGAGTGCTGGATGTCCTCGGCGGTGATGACGTACACCGCTGCGGCGGTGTCGATTAGCCGCTGGGAGCGCCGCGCAACCGAGCTCACTTCCGTTTGTAGCAAGTCCTCCAAGGAGGACTCCATAAACGGCGCTGGCTCTGCGGCAGGGGTGGCCTGCTGCAAGTCTGGTGATTGAGCCCCAAGGCTCATCAAGGCTAGTGCGAGTCGCATATACAGTTCACCCAGAGGATGGACGCTGAGGATTTAGGCAGCGCGTAGGTGTTGACAAAAGCGGGAGGGGAACAGCCTGGCTAATCGACATTAGTCCACGCGTGGCCAGCCACGCTGCACCATGGGTAGCAACTGCGCCGGACGCGCTGACGGTGAGAAGTGGAAGCCCTGTAGATAATCGCAGCCGAGTTCTTGCAATAGCTCACGCTGCTCTGCGGTTTCGACGCCCTCTGCGGTGACGGTCAACTGCAATGCTTTCGCCACCGCGATGATGGCGCGGACGATGGCTTGGTCATCGGCGTCGCGCAGCAAGTCATTGACAAATGAGCGGTCGATCTTGATGCCGTCCAAGGGCAGGCGCTTGAGGTAACTCATCGACGCGTAGCCAGTGCCAAAGTCATCGAGCGTGATATGCACGCCGCGGCTGCCCAAAGCATTGAGTAGCCCCATGGCATGCGCGTTGTTTTCGATCAGCACGCTCTCGGTAATCTCTAGGGTGAGCGCCTCTGCCGGCAGGCCGGCGTCGTCCAAGGCGCTGTTTACCTTGGCGTTGAGGTCCATCTGCTTGAGCTGCCCAGCGCTTAAATTGACCGACACCCGCAGCGCTTCGCTGCCCGTTTCGCGGCGCAGCAGTGCGATGTCCGCACAGGCCCGCCGCAGCACCCATTCACCCAAGGCACCAATCAGCCCCACGCTCTCGGCGATGGGGATGAACTCTGCGGGCGAAATGCGGCCCTCTTGGGGGTGGTTCCAGCGGACCAAGGCCTCGACGTTTTTGACCAAGCCGCTATCTGCGCAAATGATCGGTTGGTACTCGACGTGAAACTCACCCTGCTGCAATGCGCGGCGGATGAGGTTGGACAAATGCAGGTTGCGCGCGAGCCGCTTGGAGTAGCCGGCGTCGTAGTAGCGCAGGGTGTCGCGGCCCTCTTCCTTGGCCAGATACATGGCGGAGTCAGCGTGCTTGAGCAGGCCAACGGCGTCTTGACCGTCCTCTGGGTAGGTGGCAATGCCGATACTGACGGTGACCGTAAGCGCTTGCCCGCGCACTTCAAACGGAGCCCGCAACTCCTGCCGCACCCGCTCGGCTACGGCCGAGGCATCGTCGGGGCTGGCGAGGTGCGGAACCATCATGATGAACTCATCGCCGCCTGGCCGCGCCAACTCGGATTCACCCAGCAGTTGCGCGCTTGGCAGCAGGCCGGAGCTAATGATTCGTAGGATGCGGCGCGAGACCTCGACCAACACCTCGTCGCCGGCATCGTGGCCCAAGGTGTCATTGATGGTCTTGAAGTTATCCAGATCAATAAACAGCAAACCTAGGCAGGATTTGTCGTAGCGCGCGCGGCCAATAGCGATCTCCAGCCGCTGCAAAAATGAGTAACGATTGGCGAGACCAGTGAGGCTGTCGAAGTAGGCGAGCGTTTGGATTTCCGCATCTTTGGCCTTGCGCTCACTGATGTCTTGAATGATGCCGACGGTACGCAAAAACAAACCAATCTGATCGCGCTGATGTTCGGCGCAAACGCGCATCCAACGCACACCGTGGGCGGGAGTAATGAACCGTAGCTCCACGTCTAAAGCGCGCGCGTTTTCGGGGTTCTCTGGCCAAGCTCGCAGGATGAGGTCGCGGTCTTCGGGGTGGATGTTCTGTAGCAAATCCTTGGGGCCGCTGTCGGAGTGGGTGATGCCAATCAACTCCTTGGCAAATGGCGATAGCTCTACGACGTCGCGCTGCCAGTGATAAGTCCACTGACCGATGCGGGCAATCTCTTGGCTCTGGCGCAACTGCGCTGCCGATTCGGCGAGTGCCGCTAGGGTGTCGCGCGCACGCAGGACGTAGCGCACGCGGTGGCCCAAGATGCGCCAGTTGACCGGCTTGGTCAGAAAATCCGTAGCACCGACCTCAAAGGCGGTATCGACGGAGACCAGATCGTCCTTGCCGGTGAGCATCAGGATCGGCAACGTGCGGCCGTGCCACTCGCGCAACTGCTTGCAGACTGAAAACCCAGAAATCCCCGGCATGACCACGTCGAGCAGAATGAGGTCGGGGGTGTGCTCTTGGACTTGTCGCAGCGCGTCTTCGCCATCCACCGCTTCCGCCACCTGGTAGCCAGCGCGCTCTAGCGAGGCACAAATCAGCAGCCGCGCAGTGGCGTCATCATCCGCGACCAAAATGCGTTCGCTGCGGCGGAATATCGTGGTGGTTTCTGACATAGGGCCGTTAAGCAATCCGTTCTAGCGCATCGTGGGCAAGTGAATAATGTTTCCGCAGCTGCACTGCCCACGCAGCCGTTGCTTCCAATTTGCCCTGTGCGGCCAGTGCTTCAATCTCCCGGCAGCAGAGCGCCATGCCTTCTGCGCCGACACTGCCGGAGGCAGACTTGAGCGCATGCGCCGCGCGCTCGGCATCGACTGCGGAGTGTGCGGCGAGTGCGGTGTCGAGCTGCTTGAGCAAGTGCTCAGCGGAGTCTTTAAAGGTGTTGAACAGCCGCTTTATGAGCGCGCCGCTGCCGTCGGGGTCGAGCGCGCGGATGCCCTCCAAGGTGCTGGCATTCAGCACTTCGGGGATGGCATCGGTATCAATCTCCGGCGTGCTGATGGTGACCACCGAATCATCGGCATCCGGTAACCAGTTGGCGAGCATCTGCGCCAAGGCGTCGCGGGTGTAGGGCTTGCCGAGGTGTCCGTCAAAACCGGAGCCTGCCGCCAACTCATTGGCGGTCAGTGCGACCACCGGGATCGCGGCGCGGGCATCGGGGAGCCGGCGGATCGCCGCGAGCGCGTCATGGCCGTCCATCACCGGCATTTGGCAATCCATCAGGATCAGATCAAAGCTGCGGGACTCCAGCGCCTTCAATGCTTCTAAGCCGTTCTCGGCACTCATGACCGTCAGCCCCAAGGCCTGCAACATCGCCTCGGCCACGGTGCGATTGACGGCGTTGTCCTCCACCAGCAGCAGTTGGCCCTGCAACTTGCGGCCAGACTTCCTCGGGGCCAGATCGAGCAAGGCTTGCTCGTCGGAGGTATCGGACTCTGGCAGGTTTCTCGGGCAGGCGGGGAGCGGCAGGTGCACGAAGAAACTGGAGCCGCGACCCGGACTGCTGACCATATGGATATGGCCGTGCATCAACTGCGCGAGCTGTTTGCAGATGGCGAGCCCCAAGCCCGAGCCGCCGAAGCGGCGGGTGGTGGAGCCGTCGGCTTGCGTGAAGGAATCAAAAATGCGCTGCTGCGCTTCTGCCGGAATGCCAATGCCGGTGTCCTGCACCGTCAACACCGCGCAGCCCTCCTGCCCAGCGCTTAGGCTCAGTTGAACACTGCCGCGCTCGGTGAATTTCACCGCATTGGTCAGCAAATTGAAGAGTATCTGGCGTATGCGCAGCGGGTCGCCGATCACATGGCAAGGCGCGTCAATCGCCACATGGGCGCTGAGCTGCAAGCCTTTGGCGGCGGCCGTCGGGCTGATCATATCCACGCTTTCTTGCACCAAGCGGTGCAGGTTTACGTGCAGCAATTCCAAATGCAGGCTGCCGGATTCGATGCGGGAGAAATCGAGAATGTCTTTGATGACGGCGAGCAAGTGATTGCAGGACTGCTGCAAAGTGCTTGCATATTTGCGTTGCAATTGCGTGAGGCCAGAGGCGACCAATAGCTCAGTAAGGCCATACACGCCGTTGAGAGGGGTGCGGATTTCATGGCTCATAGTGGCCAAAAACTCGCTCTTTGCCTTGCTGGCACTCTCGGCGGCTTCCTTCGCAGTTTGTAGTTCTGAGGTTCTGCGCGCGACCTCGACTTCTAACTTTTCCCGGTGCGCCGCCAAGCGCTCATCGCGCTGCTGAATCTGCTGGAGCATGTCGTTGAACCGCAATGACAGCGCATCGAACTCGACGAGATCCGATCGCTCGGCCCGCCGGCGCTCATCGTTGCCCTGGGAGACGCTATCGATGACGTTGATGAGGCTCTGCAAGGGCGCGACCAAGGCACCCTGTAGCCGCTCCAACTTGAAATAAGCGACGAAAATCGCCGCCGCGGTAGCAATGGCAAAGATTAAGGCGAGGCCGCCCGTCTGCTGATACACCGAGCTGAGTTGGACGCGGAGGTAAATCCGGCCAATGTCTTTGTCCTCAAAGCGAACCGGCTGGTACAGCAAGAAGTTAGTGAAGGAGTAACGGCTCTCGAGTGCGCTGCACTCAGCAGTGGTCAAGGCACTGGCGCCGCTGCTGACAAAGTCACCCACTCGCTGCTCAGAAGGGGTCACCACGCAGGCAGCTTTGACGGCTGGGGAACCTTTGAGACTCTCTAGTGCCTTCTCGATGGCTGCGGCATCGTCGAACAATACGGCGGGCGCTAGGTACTCCGCCAAGCCCGATGCGCGCTCTTTGTAGACCGAGGCCATCGCGTAACTCAGGCTAGCGAACACGCTGATGATCATCACCATGCCGATGCCGACGAACGTGCCAATCAAAATGCGTGAATTGATGCGGCGCAGACGCGATTGCACGCTCTCGCCAGCGGTTGGGCTGGCAGAGTTCAACGCGGGCTCTTGGACGTTTGAGGCCGCGAGTGTGCGGTCACCGGACATGGTTGAATTGGAGGGCCGATCAGAAAAGTTTGTTGCAGAGTTGCAAGTCTTGTGCCGCCCCCATGCGGCCCTAGTTTTAGACCCAATGGCGGCCTTGAGCGCGGGTTTGCCGCGCCCAAGGCGACCGCGCTAGAGCTTGCCTTGCAGGTACGCCTCCATCAGATCCATCCGGTCATTGCCCCAAAACATCTGGCCATCGACGAAGAACGTCGGCGCGCCGAATACGCCTAAGGCGATCGCGGCCTCAGTGTTGGCGCGCAGCACGTCCTTGACTGCCGCATCTTGGCAGGCGGCGAGGATTTGATCCGCAGGCAGGCCGCAGGCGCTGATGGTGTCGGCGATGACCTCCGGCTGGCTGATGTCTTTACCCTCTGCCCAGTAGGCGTGCAGCAGCGCCATCGTCAGCGTTTGGCCGTGCCCGGCTTGCTCGGCGGCGATCGCTGCGCGGGCGGGTGCGACGCTGTGCAGGGGGAACACCTTGGGCATGCGGAAGGGCACCTGGTAGAACTTTGCCCACAACGAGACATCCTTAAACAGATACTTTGCCTTGGCCGGCACGCTGGCAGGCATACGGTTGCCGGTCGCTTCAAACACTTTGCCGAGCAAAAACGGCTTCCAAGCCACGGTAGCGCCGTTGCGCTCTGCCAGAGCGGCGATGCGGGTGGCGGCAAGGTAGCTGTAGGTGCTGGCTGGGTCCCAGTAAAAATCGATGTGTTTGGCCATATCAGTAGCTGCTCGGTAGGAGAAGGATTAACTGCGTGCGGGGTCGTGCCGATGCGGCGTAAACCTACCAGCGAGTATGTTTGCGCCTAGGCGGTGCAGCAAGCGGCACGGAATGTGCTGCGGATTTATGTGAGCATGCTGGAACATTGATGGGCTGACGCTCCTCCGCCAGCGCCCCTACAATCCGCCGCCCGTTGGTTTGGGATTTTTTGCACTGACTGTTTTCATCATGACCTATTGCGTTGCGGTAAAAGTAAGCGACGGCCTGGTATTTGCCTCGGACACCCGCACCAGCGCCGGTGTCGATGACGTGCGCACCTACAACAAGATGCACATCTTCGAGACCCCCGGTGAGCGCGTCTTCGTGGTGCTCTCCGCAGGCAATCTGGCGACTACCCAATCGGTGCTTACCCACCTCAAGCGGGACTTAGCCGACAACACCTTGCCGATGAACCTCAACAAGGCCAAGCACATGTTTGATGCGGCCGATTATGTGGGCGGGATTTCCGTGCGCGCGCAAAAGGAATCTGCCGCGCATTCCCAGTATTCCAACGTGGACTTCCGCACCACACTGATCCTCGGCGGCCAGATCTTGGGCGAAGACCCCGCGTTGTATTTGGTCTATCCGGAGGGCAATTGCATCTCGGCAAGCCCTGAGTCTCCCTACATCCAGATTGGTGAGAGCAAGTACGGCAAGCCGATCATGGATCGCATCGTGCGCCCGCATGTGAGTTTGGAGGACGCTGCGCGCTGTGCTTTGGTGAGCTTGGACTCGACGATGAAGTCAAATCTCACGGTCGGCCCACCGCTGGATCTCGCCATCCTGCCGCGGGATGCCCTGCGGGTGACCAATAAAGAGCGTTTTGACCTCGACACTCCCTACTACGCAAGCCTTAAGAAATCCTGGGGCGATCTGCTGGTGGAGTCCTTCACCCGCTTGCCCAAGTTTTCTTGGGAAAAGACTGGGCAAGAGCCGCTGCTCTGAGGCTCACAGCCCCGGATTTTCCCGCCCGGCCAAAGGTGGCTGGGCGTTCTCCTCGCGAACGGCCACCGGCGGTTCGCTAAAGCCTCGGCTCACGCGCACCCGGCGTAATCCGCGCGTAGGCGCTGGATGGCGACACCCACGGTTTTTGCGCTGTCCACCGCACCCGGCTTGCCGACGCGCAGCTTGAGCGAGGCAATCGGGAATTGATCAAACAAGCGGCGCGCAGCGGTCTCAGCAAAGGTTTCGAGCAGTTGGAACTGCCGCTCCTCAGCCAGCGCGAGCAAGGAATCGCACACGGCTTTGTAGTCCACCGCATCGCGGATCGCATCAGTTGCGGCGGCCTCGCGCACATCGGTGCCGAGTTCGATGTCCAGCACCAAGGGGCGGCGGATGTGGTGCTCCCACGCATGCACGCCGATGTGGGTTTGAATCATCAGCTCCGAGATAAATACGGTGTCCATTTTTTTTGGGGAGACGGGAGACGGGAGACGGGAAATGAGGGAAGAGAAGTGGAGAAACCCCGCCCTAGGTTTCCCGCTTCTCGGTCGTGGGCGGTGCCAATTCTGTCAACGGCCAGCGCGCGCGGGTGCTGAAGTGCGCGGGAGCGATCTGCCCGTCGCTCCGGCGTAGCCAGCCAACCAAGGCAATCATCGCCGCGTTGTCGGTGCAGAAGGCCTGCCGAGGGAAGTGCACTGCGATGCCCGTGCGCTCTGCGAGGTCGCCGAGGCGGGCACGGAGGCGCAGGTTGGCACCCACGCCACCGGCAACAATCAGGCGGCGGTAGCCGGTTTGGCGGAGCGCGCGCTCGCACTTGATGGCTAAGGTTTCGGTCACGGCATCTTCAAAGCCACGCGCCAAGTCGGCCTTATCTTGGGCGCTCGCATTTTTGGGCAGGGCCGTCAGTACGGCGGTTTTGAGGCCGGAGAAGCTGAAGTCCAGCCCTGGCCGATCCGTCATTGGGCGCGGCAGCTTGTAGCGGCCCGCGATGCCGGTTTCGGCCAACTTGGCCAATTCCGGCCCGCCGGGGTAGGGCAAGCCGATCAGCTTCGCGGTTTTGTCGAATGCCTCGCCGACGGCGTCGTCGAGGCTCTCGCCCAAAAGTTGATAGCAGCCAATGCCCGCCACTTGCACCAGCAAAGTGTGGCCGCCAGAGACCAGCAAGGCGACGAAGGGGAAGCTGGGTGTGGGCTCTTCCAGCAGCGGTGCAAGCAGATGCCCCTCCATGTGGTGCACGGCAATCAGGGGCAGCTCCAAGGCGGTGGCAAGCCCTGCGGCGGCCGATGCCCCGACCATCAATGCTCCGACGAGTCCTGGCCCTGCCGTGTAGGCGATGCCGCCCAGATCGCTGGGCTTCAAACCCGCCTCGCTGAGTACGCTGCGAATCAGCGGCAATACGCGGGTAACGTGATCGCGCGAGGCGAGCTCAGGCACCACGCCGCCGTAGAGCGCGTGCAGCTTGATCTGGCTGTGCAGCGCATGCGACAAGAGGCCGCGCGCACCATAGATTGCGACGGCGGTTTCATCGCAAGAACTCTCAATTGCCAAGACTGGGGCGTCGCTCATCGGGTGATTTTCGCACGCCCTTTGCAGTGGCGACTATTTGCGCATACACTTCGCGCCCTTTTTTCCAAGACGCTTCTTGCGCCTTGCCCAACCGCAAACAGTTGAATCGCCTATGCCTGCCGTCCGCGTCCGTGATAACGAGCCTTTCGAAGTTGCTGTGCGCCGCTTTAAGCGCACCTGTGAAAAAGCCGGTGTGCTCACCGACGTTCGCAAGAAAGAGTTTTTCGAAAAGCCCAGCATGGAGCGCAAGCGTAAGCGCGCCGCAGCGGTAAAGCGTCAAGAGAAGAAGGTTCAACGCGAAACTGCGCGTCAAACCCGCCTCTACTAAGGCGCTGCGCCGCAGTCTCTGCGGCGCTTGGTCTTGCCCCACGGCAATACCATCTAACTCTTAGCGGCATCGTCGAGCTCGCGCACTTTCAGTGCGCGGGCTTTTCGCGTTGATGTTTCAACGGCCAAGTTTGCTTAATCATTTTTGCTCAGGATTTTTATGACCGACCTCAAAACCCGCATCACGGATGACGTCAAGACCGCCATGAAGGCGGGCGATAAAGAGCGCGTATCGCTGCTGCGCATGCTCACCGCCGAGCTCAAGCAGCGCGAAGTGGTGGAGCAGATTACCCTCACCGACGCTGCCGTCATTACTGCCATCGAGAAAATGCTCAAGCAGCGCAAGGACTCCGAGCAGCAATTCCGCGCCGCAGGCCGCGCCGAGCTGGCCGATAAGGAAGCCTCAGAAATCACCCTGCTGATGACCTACCTGCCTGCGCAGCTGACGGATGCCGACCTCGACGCCGTGCTTGCCGAAACCATCGCAGAAACCGGCGCTGCCGGCCCTAAAGACATGGGCAAGGTGATGGCGGCTATCAAGCCAAAAGTTGCGGGTAAAACCGACATGGGTGCTTTGTCGGCCAAGATCAAAGCGAAGCTGGCCTAGGTGTCCGGTGCGCGCCCGCGAGGCTATTTTTGGTGCTAGCGCTGGGTGAGCCGGCCGTGGGCGAAGATAATCGCTCGCGCCGCGTTATCGGCCAGTCGGAAGTCATCGCCGCACCATGAGCCGCATCCCCGATAGCTTTATTCAAGAGGTGCTCAGCCGCAGCGATATCGTTGAGATCATCGGCGCGCGGGTGGAGCTCAAACGCGCGGGCCGCGAGTACCGTGGCCTCTCGCCATTCACCAATGAGAAGTCGCCGAGCTTTTTTGTCAGCCCCGCAAAGCAGATGTTTTTTGACTTCTCCTCGGGGCGTAACGGTACGGCCATCACTTTTTTAATGGATTACGACCGCCTCAGCTTCGTCGAGGCGGTGGAAGACCTCGCCGGGCGCTTGGGCCTAGAAGTCCCGCGCGACGGCTCTGGCCCTAAGCTGGTCTTGGACGGCCCGCTCGATGCGCTCTCAGCCGCAGAAAGATTCTTCAAAGAGCAGTTGAAGAAGGACCCCGCCGCCAAGGCCTATCTGTTGCAGCGCGGCGTTCAGAGCGATACCGCACGGCGCTTCGGTATTGGCTTTGCGCCGGAGTCTTGGGATGCACTCACCAAGGTCTTCCCAGACCCGCGCCATGCCTTGGATGCGGGCCTGTTGATCGCGCGGGAAGGCGGCGGAGCGTATGACCGCTTCCGCAACCGCTTGATGTTCCCGATCCGCGATAGTCGTGGCCGTGCTATCGGCTTCGGCGGCCGCACGCTGGGCAACGACCCCGCTAAATATCTCAACAGTCCGGAAACCCCGCTATTCCATAAGGGGCGCAACCTCTACGGGCTCTACGAGGCCAAGCAAGCCAGCAAGACGGCCTTGCCTTACCTCGTCGTCGTCGAGGGCTACATGGACGTGGTCATGCTCGCCCAGCACGGCATCACCGAGGCGGTCGCCACCTTGGGTACGGCCACCACGCCCGAGCACTTGCAGTTGCTGTTCAAGAACACGCAGACCGTCATCTTTTGTTTCGACGGTGACCGCGCCGGCCGCGCGGCAGCACAGCGCGCGCTCGAGCATGCTTTGAGCGCGGTCGAAGGCCCGCGCGCCTGCCGGTTCCTGTTTTTGCCGGACGGCCATGATCCCGACAGCTATGTGCAGGAAATCGGCGCGACGGCCTTCCGCGGCTTGCTCGACTCCGCCTTGCCCTTGGTCGAATTCCTGCTGCAAGAGCTCATTAAGCAGGTCGACCTCAGCACGCTCGATGGCCGCGCAAGGCTCGCCGAGTTAGCACGACCGGCACTCACCAAACTCAAGGCGGGCCCTTTGCGCAGCCTCTTGGTGGATGAGCTCGCACGGCTCACGCGGCTAAAGCCCGAGCGGATCGAGGCACTCGCCAGCGCCGTCGAGCCGCGCGTCGATCTGCCGAGCAAACTCATCGCCCGCCTCCCCACCGACGCAGCGAGCAAGCTACCGCGCCGCGCGTTGCGCCTATTGCTCGAAGACCCCGCGCTGGCCGTGCAGGTACAGCACCGCGATCAACTTGCAAGTCTCAGCCACGCGGCGGCGAAGGCTTTGGTGGAGGCGGTGGAATTTTTCGACGAGCATCGCGGGCAGGCGGCTGCTAGCCTGATTGAGCACTGGCGCGGCACGCCCAAAGGCGAGGCCGTCCTGCGGCTATTGCAGGAGCCGGTTGAAGTGGAGGGCGCGGCACTCGAAAAAGAGTTCCAGCAATGCCTACTGTTATTGCGCGACCAAGTGCTGGAGCAAGCGTTTTTACAGCTCACCACCCAGACCGACGCTCTGAGCCCGGCGGACCGCGCCCGCCTGCAAGCGATTCAAGCCGAACGCAAAGCCTTGAGAGCGGGGTAAATCCAGCCTTTTGCAGATATTGACGGGGGCTTGAACGCGCAAAATTTGGCCAGAAATTACCCCTCTCTGGTAAAATATATGGTTCATCTGCACCCGCTTCGGTTTCTCGCAAGCGGGTGATCTTCACCCAAGGTAAGAAATGAGCAAAGCCGCATCCAAGGCCTCTAAGTCCTCCGTCGCCGCGAAAGCGCCCCCTAAGGCCGCGGACCAACAAAGTCAGATCAAGAAACTCATTGCCCTCGGCAAAGAGAAGGGTTTTGTCACCTACGCGGAAGTCTCTGACCATTTGGTAGACGTCAGCGACGCCGAACAAATGGACGATGTCATCGTCATGATTCAAGGCATGGGCATCCCCGTCCATGACGAAGCCCCAGATCAAGAGCAGCAGCTGTTCACCGAGCCTACCGTAGTTGCCTCGGAAGACGACGAAGAAGCCGCCGAAGAAGCCGCCGCCACGCTCGCAGCGCTCGATGACCAGTTCGGCCGCACCACCGACCCTGTGCGCATGTACATGCGCGAGATGGGCGCGGTGGAATTGCTCGACCGCGAAGGCGAAATTCGTATCGCCAAGCGCATTGAGGAAGGCCTCAATGAGTCGATGTATGCAATGGCGCAATACCCAGAGACGGTTGCGATTTTGCTGGAGGCTTACGACCAAGCCGTCAGCGGTAAAAAGCGCTTGGCAGAAGTGGTGGTCGGCTTTTTTGACCCCAACGCCGAGCCGGATCCAAACCCGCCGATGCCCGACTCCGTCGTGGCAGCGAAGGAGCCGGATGTAGAGGTTGAAGTAGAAGGTGTTGAGGGCGAGGAAGAAGAAGCCGTCGATACCGGCCCAGACCCCGTGCTCTGCGCGGAGAACTTTGGCCAATTGCAGGCGCTCTACGACAAAGCGTGGGACGCCCTCGGCAAGGCCGGTGCAGGCGACAAGAAGACCGAAAAAGCGCGCGCAGCCGTCGCCGATTTGCTGATGACCTTCCGGCTGAGCCCGAAGATTGTTGATGAGATCACCAACAATCTGCGCGACAAAATCGACGTGATTCGGGGGGTCGAGCGCAACATCATGCGCGTCTGCATTCAAGACGCCGGCATGGAGAAGTCCGAGTTCCTGCAACGCTACAAAGAAGCCGGCCCCACCGACATCGAGTGGATCGACAAGGCCATCAAGGCGAAGCGCAAGT
>CAZHTI010000045.1:0-3034 GCA_964535755.1 uncultured Salinisphaerales bacterium
GCGAGGCCCTCGCGTTTAAGAACTTGAAAGTGCATCCACACATTATGCTGTGCGAATGTCGCAAACCAAGCATGTCATCGTCGGTCTCTCGGGCGGGGTGGACTCCGCCGTCAGCGCCTTTCTGCTGCAAGAACAAGGCTTTCGCGTCACTGCGGTGTTTATGCAGAACTGGTCGGAGGATGAGTCCGGCTACTGCACGGCCGCGCAGGATTTCCAAGACGCGCGCGCAGTGGCGACGGAACTCGGCATCCCGCTACACAAAGTGGATTTCTCCGCGCAGTACCGCGAGCGGGTTTTTGCGGCGTTTTTGGCGCAGCTACGCGCCGGTAAAACACCCAACCCGGACGTACTCTGCAACCGCGAGATTAAGTTCCAGCCTTTTGTCGAACACGCCCGCAGACTCGGCGCTGACCTCATCGCCACCGGCCACTACGCGCGCGTTGAGCAGGCTGCCGATGGCCCTAGGCTGCTTAGGGCGGCGGACGAAAACAAAGACCAAACCTATTTTTTGGCAGGCGTGAATCGCGCCCACTTTGCCGACGTGCTCTTCCCGATTGGCGCATTGAGCAAGCCCGAGGTGCGCGCGATCGCGGCACGCAGCGGGCTACCCAACCACCGTAAAAAAGACTCCACCGGCATCTGCTTTATCGGCGAGCGGCCGTTCTCGGAGTTTCTCGCTGAGCACATCGCACCAGTACCCGGCCTCATCGAGGACGATGAAGGCCGAGTCGTCGGCAAGCACCACGGTTTGCAGTTCTTCACGCTAGGGCAACGCAAGGGGATAGGCGTAGGCGGTGTGCGCGGCGGCTTGGAAACCCCTTGGTACGTCGTCGGCAAAGATTTGGCGCGGGGAGTGCTGCGGGTGAGCCAAAACGCCCAGCACCCGGGCCTATTCACCCAGAAGATCGCCACCGAGGTGTTCCACTGGCTGCGCTGCCCAGCGGCTTTGATGGATGGCCGCAGCTTGGCGCTGCAAGGCCGTGTGCGGCACCGCCAGCCCTTGGCCAACTGTGCCGTGCACCTAGGCCGTGACGGCAAAGTGACGGCCGAGTTTGTCAGCCCACAAAGAGCCGCCACCGCTGGTCAGTTTCTGGCGCTCTACGACGGCGAAGAATGCCTCGGCTGTGGGGAAATTACGGGCTAGCGCGGCTTGCGAACCGGCGGTCGGCCCTTGCTCTGCCTCACATCGCCAAGTCAATAAATGGCATAGCCGTGTCGCGGCGGATGCAGGATATTCACGCACCCGAAATCTCCGCCGAGCCCACTATGCCGCGCCCCCGCTCCAACCGTTGTCAACGCTTGGCAATCTTCGCGGGGATCCAATTGCTGCTACTCGCGGCAGCCAGTGCGCAGGCGGTCAACACCGCCGCGCAGGCGACGCAACACACCCCTGCCCCTGTACGGATCAGTCAGGCGCGCTAAAGGGTAAGGTCTGCACCGTACGCAAGGCTTGCGCTTTGTTCCGGTGCAGCGGCTAGACTCCGCAGCAAACTTATTGGATGAGACTGCCCATGCGCGCACCCGGACTCTTGCTTCTTGCCCTTGCCGCCTTACTACCTGTAACTACCTCGGCAGCTGATCCACGAGCACCGCTGCCCGCTTGCAGCACCGCGTGCATCGCAGAGAAGAACCACTGCCTCGCCAAACTAGGGCCAGCCGCCGAGGAAAACTGCCAAGCCGGCATGCAGATTTGCATAGAGCGCTGCAATCCACGCGGCCAAAACTCCGCCGCCTTTGACGCTGCCAGCGAAGATGAGCGCTATCGCCGCTCCACCGCGCTCGATGCCGAGGTCAGCCAAGAGGTTCGCTTGTGCGCGCAGCGCTGCGAGGTGGCCTCCACCCAGTGCCCGCGCTCTGGCACCGACGTCAACGAGTGCGGCCTGGGGCGTCAGGCCTGCATCGACCGCTGCTACGGCAAGCAGCCGCCCGGCCAATAAGCCTATGCGTACCAAGAGCCCGCGTTGATCGCGGGCCTTTTTTTGGGCGCTGGGGCACCAGCGATCAGGCCAAGCGGTTTACTGCGGCAAGCGGTTTAATTGCTCCTGAACAAGATCAAGCTGCGCCGGGCTCAGCCCCATTGCCGCGCGCTGTGCCTGCCACCAGCGCAGCGCAGTGGCCGGGCTAATCTGGGGCGGCAGATGGTCGGCCTCCCACCGCCATCCGCGATCGGCTAGATGCTGCAGGCTGCGTTGCTCTTGCCGCTTGCTTGGCTGCATCTGCCAGCCTGCCCTAGGCCCAGCGAGCGTCAATAGGCCGTAACACTCCGCAGAGACATTCACCGTCGCGCGCTCCGACGTCGATTGCGTCACCGTGAACTCCGCCGGTGCGCAGACCCAAGCAGATGCAGCTTGCGCTTGGCCGCGCCCCGCGTGCTCGGCGGCGAGCATGCGTTTGACCGCGAGGGCGACCTCCCTGGACGACGGCCCGGCAGCTTGGGTCGCGACGGGTGGCCAGTGACTCGCGGCTTCAGCTTGCTCTTGGCGGTCGGCGCGGCGTTTGGCGCTGGCGGCGGCAGCGGGCTTAGGCGCAAACGCCGGCGCAGACTGCGGCAGAGGCTCCAGCAGCGGAGTCTCGATTCGCTCAGCTTCCGTCAGTGTCGGCGGGGCCGCTGGCGGCTGCGCCGCCGGGGGGGGTGGTGCGGAATCCGGGGCAAGCACGGCGGCGGAGCGTGCAAGCGGTGCAGGTGCGCGCACCGCCGCGTCCTCGGCTGGGAACGCCTCGGGAGCCGCCACCGCCATTTCCAGAGCAGCGGGCGGCGCAGCAGGGACGACGACTGGCGCGTTGCGCGCCGCCTCCGCGCGCTTGGGCTCAGCCTCATCCGCTTGCGCAGGCTGTTGCTGAGTGCGGCCACTAACCTGATCTGACGCGGTGCGCGCGTCCGATGTACGCGCCTGCGCTTTGCCGCTAGGTGGCGCAGCGGCCACGGCGGTAGATTCCGGCGCCGGCGTCGCCGCTTGCGGTGCCACCGCATCTGCGGCCGGTGCCGAACCCTCAGGCGCTACAGCGGCTGGATTGGCGGCTGGATTGGCGGCTG
>CAZHTI010000045.1:3134-9693 GCA_964535755.1 uncultured Salinisphaerales bacterium
ATTGGCGGCTGTATTGGCAGCCGCATCGCTCAGCGTCGTCGCCGCCGCTTCCTCGCGTCGCGATTCAACACTGCGGGGATCGGGTGCAGGCCGTTGCCCAGCGGGCTGGGCTAGGTACTCTGGCGATTCGGTCAGCCGCAGCAGCACGGCGGAGCCGAGCAGCAAACTTGCGGCCAGCGCCCAGCCGCCGTGGGCACCAGACCACCCCCGCTTCGGCGCGGCCCGCACTGCCGCAGGCGCTGGCTTAGCCGCCTGCGCGGCCATGTGCAGGATGTGGGCATCGAGTGCCGCAGGCGGGGCGTCGTCAGCGGGCTTCGCTGCCCGCCAAGCGGCACGCACCGCGCCCTGCCCGCTGAAGAATTCCTCCAGCGCGCGGTCATCCACCCGCGATTCTGGGCTGCGATCCGACTCGCGATTAGGGCCAGACATCGGCAAGCGCCCCCCGGAGTTTGGCCAGCGCGTAGCGCAGCCGACTTTTGACGGTCTCCACCCCGACCCCTTGGGTCTGGGCGATTTCCGCGAGGCTCAGATCGGCCTCGGTTTGCAGCAAGAAGGCCTCGCGCTGCTCCGCAGGCAAGGCGTTGACCGCCGCGCGAATCCGCTGAGCTTGCTCTGCCTGCTGGGTCATAGCGGATGGACTGTGCTGCTCATTGGCAGCTAAGTGTTCGGCATGATCGTCCAGCGCGTCGAGTGGCTTGACGGAGCGCCAATGATCGACCATGCGATGGTGGGCCAAGGTGTAGAGCCAAGTGCTGAACTTGGCACTGGGCTGGTACTGCAGGCGCGCGTTCACGACCTTGGCCCAGACGTCTTGAAACAACTCCTGCGCCTGCGCTTCATGGCCTGTGTGGTGCCGCAGATACCGCCAGAGCCGCGCTTTGTGGCGCGCATACAGCAGCGAAAACGCGGGCACATCGCCTTGGCAATAGCGCAGCATGAGCGCTTCATCACTGGGGTCGTCGGCGAGGGCCATAGGGAAATCATCCCAGACCCCAGCCGACTCCGCTATCGCCATTACTGGCCATCAATCGCCGCAGCCGCAGCAGCCGGTGCCTGCAAAGCGGCGGCAAGGGCGATCAACTCCTGCAACTCTCGGACATCCGCATCCGCCGCTGCCGCCTCAGCGCCTGCCGCTAACTGCTGCAGCGCTTGCCAGCGGTACTGGGCGAGGTAGGGGCTAGCGCGCAGCTTTTGGCCGAAGCCTGCGACTGCGGCAGCGAGCCGGTAGCGCGGGCTGGTGTCCGCCAGTTGCGCCTTTGCCTGCTTGATGAGCAAAGGGGTGGTGATTTCTTGGCTGGCATCGGCACCGGGCCGCATATAGCGCAGGCGGACGAACCCCAGTTCGTCCTCAACCGCAGTGGTGCTTGCGGGCTTGCTGGCATAGCGCAGCGGCGCGCTTGCCTCGCCGCCTTCGCCAACAATGGCGAGCTCGTAGAGTGCGGTCACGCGATGCCCTGCCCCCAACTCGCCGGCATCGACCGCGTCATTGGTGAAGTCCTCGCGCTTGAGTGCGCGGTTCTCGTAGCCAATCAGGCGGTATTCGGCGACCACGGCGGGGTTGAACTCCACCTGCACTTTAACGTTGCGCGCCACCGTCAACAGCGTCGCCGCGCGTTGGTCCACCAGCACTTTTTCCGCCTCTTGCAGAGAGTCGATGTAGCTGTAGTTGCCGTCGCCCGCATCGGCAATCTGCTCCATCAAGTGGTCGTTGTAGTTGCCGGTACCAAAGCCCAGGGTGGTGAGGGCGATGCCGCTGGCGCGCTCGGCTTTGACGATGTCGATGAGGCTATCCGTGCGGGTGAGGCCTAAGTTGAAGTCGCCGTCGGTCGCCAGCAGCACGCGGTTGTTGCCCCCGGCGATGAACCCCGCCCGAGCTTGGGCATAGGCGAGGCGCAGGCCGCTCTCGCCATGGGTACCGCCACTGGCATCGAGCTGATTGATCGCTGCGGCAATTTGCTTCTGCGCATCACCCGGCGTGCTGGCCAGCACCACTTTGGTGGCACCGGCGTAGGTGACGAGGCTGATGCGGTCGCGCGCGCCCATCTGCTCGCTCAAGCGCAGCAGGGCCTGCTTGACCAAGGGCAGCTTATCGTCTGAGGACATCGAACCCGAGACGTCGACCAAGAACACGAGATTCGACGGCGGCAGCGGGCCTTCTGGAGCCGCAGCATTGAGTGCTACGCGCAGCAGCCGCGTGCGTGCATTCCAAGGGCTAGGGCCGATCTCGGTGTGCACCGCAAACGGCGCTTTGGCGGTCAGGCTGGGGCTGCTATCGCCGCGATAGCGGAAGCTATTGATGAACTCCTCGACCCGCACCGCATCACTGGGCGGCAGCCGACCCGCGCGCAACATGCGGCGGACATTGGCATAGCTGCCGGTATCGACATCGACGCTGAAGGTCGACACCGGGTTATCCAGCGTGCGGGTAATACCGTGCGCCTCAATCTCTTGGTAGCGCTCGGTGTTCGCGATCGGGGCCTCGGCGGCGACGAAGCCCGCGACGGCCGCTCCGCGCACCGCCATTTGCTTGGCGCTGGCCGAACTTGCCCGCAACTCGCGCGGTGGGGCGGCCAGCACGGGCGGTGGAGGAGGTGGTGGTGGCGACAGCAGCGGCGTCGCGGCAGCGTGCTCGGCCACCGAATCGGCACTGGCGGCCGCCGCCTCAGTAGCGGCTGCGGGCGGGCTGGCGGCGCTGCCCTGTGGGGTGGGGTCGGCACTAGGCCCCGGCGTGCTGCTGCACGCACTGAGTGCCGCAATGAACGCAGCGATGGCAATCGGATGGGCGGCGGATGCGGGCATTAGCTTCATGGTCGGTGCTTGTGCGTTGGGTGGATGGGCGTGGCATGCGCGCCACGGTCCGAGCAATAAACGCAGCTCCCATTCAAAAGGGGTTAAGCGCCGCAGCAATTTTTTTTTGGGCTAGAAGCCCGGCAGCGGCGCGCTGCAACGCTCAGCGTCCAAGGCCGCCCACAGCGCGGGCAGGGCGATGGCGGCGCAGCTCGTGAGCCGGTAGCGGGCCAAGTGGGAGATCTCCGTGCGCTCTGGGTTGATCTCCAGCGTCGGCAGTCCGGCCCGCGCTGCACGGGCGAATGGCTCGGCGATATAGGGGAAGCCCGCCGAAGTGCCGATACTCATCACGAAGTCGATGCCGTCATCCAGCAGGGCTTGGTAGCGTTGCAGCGCGCCGCTGGGTAAGGCCTCGCCAAACAGCACGATGCTGGGCCTTAAGTTGTGGCCGCAGCAGGGGCAAGCAGGCGCACTGTGCAGGCTACTGGCCACCGGCATCGCCTCGCTGTAACCGCAGACTCGGCACTGCAACTGCCGAAGGTCGCCATGGATTTCGATCAGATTCTGGCTGCCCGCTCGGGCGTGCAGGCCATCGACGTTCTGGGTGAGCACGCAAAAGCTGGCGAAGCGGCCGGAGCGCTCCATCGCCGCCAGTGCCGCGTGCCCAGCATTGGGCGCTCGGCCTTCCAAGGCGCGGGCGATGTGCAGCAGGTACTTCCAGGTCAGCTCCGGATTTTTTCTCAGCATCGCTCCGGATAGCGCGGTTTCGATGCTCACTCCGTCTTCGGTGGCGTTGCCCTCATAGAGCCCGCCCAAGCCGCGATACACCGGCAATCCAGACGCCGCGGAGACCCCAGCACCCGTGATCACCAACACCTTTCGGGCACGGGCTAGCTCAGCGGCGGCAGCGGTCAGTTGATTGGCAGGCGCTTTGGTGTGGTTTGGCATTAATCTGTACGGAAGGCTCTGGCGTAGACAATTGCTACTGGCCGTGGGAATAAAACAGTGTTTGATAAAACCTCGCAAGACAACCCAATAACTGCGGATCGCACGCTCAGCACGCTGCGCCGCTGCGCGTTTAGCTTGTTTGGTCGCTATGGTTATGAGGGTGTGTCCGTCGGAGACATTGCAAAACAGGCCAACCTGAGCAAGGGCGCGCTCTACTGGCATTACTCCGGCAAGGAGGCGCTGTATCTCGACTGCCTCGGTAGCCTGCACGATATTTTCCGCGAGGATATCTTCCTGCCGATGTCGCTTGGTGCGACCGGCATGGACGGCATCATGGCGATGTTCGACGGCATCCTCCGGCTATTCACAGACCCACGCATTCAAGACGGCATCGCTGGGTTTTGGATCATCCCTGACACGCCAGAAACCCTGAGCTTGGTGCAAGCACAGCAAAACTTCCAAGTGCAAGCGCAGGCCGTCATTGAGGCCACGTTGCGCCGTGCAATTGCCGAGGGCAGCATCGATGTGCCGGATGACGTCACGCAGTTATCGCGCGCGGTGATGACGCTGGTGGAGGCCTGCCTGCTACCGATGCGCAGGCTCTCTACCGAAGAATTACGCGCCCAACTCTCAGCGATGGCGCGCATTCTTTTGCGCGCCTACGCGACGCGCACCCCTGCCCCCTAGCGGCTCATTGGGCCCAGCGCTGCACGGCATAAAAGCCCGCCGCACAGGCCAGCAAACTTAAGGCGACGTGCGCGAATACATGGAGCGTAAATAGGCCCATCTGCCCCCTTTGCCAGAAGTGGACTGCCTCCAGCGAGAACGCGGAGAAGGTCGTAAAGCCTCCCAGCACACCGCTCGCTAATCCCACCCGTAACCACTCCGGCATAGATTGCCCGCTGGCATAGGCCGCCAATGCGCCCATCGCCGCGCCCCCCAAGGCATTAACGATTAGCGTCGCCCAAGGGAAAGCCGCCGACCAAGGCTTGAGCATCAGCCCCACGCCATAGCGCGCGAGCGCACCCAACGCGCCGCCCGCCGCGACGGCCAGTGCCGTATTCACCGGCCTCCCCCAGCCTTGAGCGCCAGCAGTTTCTCCCCGATGGCCCGCTCTAGGCCCTTATCGCTGGGCAGATAAAACTGCGTCCCGCGCAGGCGCTCGGGCAGGTATTGCTGCCCCGTGGCGTGGCCGCTCGGCTCGTCGGGGTCGTAGCGATAGCCACGGCCATAGTCCAATTGCTGCATGAGTGTGGTGGGGGCGTTGCGCAGGTGCAGTGGGACTTCCAAGCTGCCGTGCGCCGCAACGGCTGCCTTCGCCGCTTTGAATGCGGTGTAGATGCGATTGCTCTTGGCGGCGACTGCCAAGTACACCACTGCCTCCGCCAAGGCCAAATCGCCCTCTGGACTGCCTAGGCGCTCAAACGCCGCCCAAGCGTCTAGGCAGAGGTTGAGGGCGCGTGGGTCGGCAAGGCCGATGTCTTCACTCGCCATGCGGCAAAGGCGGCGGGCGATGTAGCCGCCATCGGCACCGCCATCCAGCATGCGCGCCAGCCAATAGAGTGCGGCGTCGGGGTCCGAGCCGCGCACACTTTTATGCAGGGCAGAGATTTGGTCGTAAAAGTGCTCGCCCTGCTTATCAAAGCGCCGCAGGCCTTGGCCGATGAGCCGCTCCAGCAATTGCGGCGACTGGCTCGGCCCTTGGCCCAGCGCGTAGGCAGTCTCCAGCAGTACCAAGGCCTTGCGGGCATCGCCGTCAGCGGCCTCGGCGATGCGCTCTAGCCAAGCCAGGGGCAGCGCATCGGCAGTCGCCGCGAGGCCATGTTCGGCATCCACCAAGCTGCGCTGGAGTAAGGCGAGCAAATCGCCCTGCGTGAGCGGCTGCAAGACCAGAACCCGCACGCGGGAGAGCAAAGCGCCGTTGAGCTCAAAGCTCGGGTTCTCGGTCGTCGCCCCGATCAGCGTAACGGTGCCGTCCTCGACATAGGGCAGCAGGGCATCTTGCTGGCTTTTGGAGAAGCGATGGATTTCATCGATAAACAGCACCGTGCCGCGCGCCAAAAGACCTTGGGCGGCGGCTTGGGCGCTGGCGACGGCTTCGCGGATTTCCTTCACCCCCGCGAGCACGGCAGAGAGCTGCAAAAACTGGGCATCGACGTGCTGGGCGATCAGCCTTGCCAGCGTAGTTTTGCCGACACCCGGCGGGCCCCAAAACACCAAGCTCGGCACCCTGCCCTGCGCCAGCATCAGCCGCAATGGGCCTTGCTCGCCCAAGAGGTGCTGCTGGCCGATGACGGCATCCAGCCGATCAGGGCGGGCGCGTTCGGCAAGCGGGGGGAGCGGCTTCATTGGCTGATTGTGACCAGCCGTGGCTGGTGCGGTCTAGCCAAGCCTACTCACGAATGACTTCCACCCCTTTGGGTGCGACGAACTGGAAGCGCGCATCGGCGATAGGCGCGTTGGTCTTGAGATCAGAAAACGCAATCTCGGTGCTGCCACCGAGCTGATCACGGAACACCATGCGCACCGGCGCGCCTTGCGGGTTGAGCCAGAGGCTGATGTCTTGGTAATCACCTTCGGCTTTCTTCGGCACCAGACGCAGTTTGCGAATACCGGCCTGCTCGCCGTCGTCACTCAGGTTGAAGGCATCGGTGAGCGCTTTGCGCTGGCTCAGCAGCGCAGCCGGCGTACCTTGCAGGCCAGCCTCCGCTGGGCGCTCGGTGACTTGCTGTAAGCCTTGGTCATAGAGCCAGAGCGTCTTGCCATCGGTGACGATCACTTGGCGATCCGTGCCTAGGTATTCCCAAAAGAATCGGCCCGGACG
>CAZHTI010000045.1:9793-17927 GCA_964535755.1 uncultured Salinisphaerales bacterium
CGGAAGATGCCCGAGGCTCCGAGATCCTCAGCCACGCCGACTTCGCGCGTCATCCAGACGAAACCGCCGATTTTCACCACCAGTATCAAGGCAGCGAGCGAGAGCCAGAGCAAGGCAACGACGACGCGCAAGGACTTCCCCATCACATCAAAATCTCACGGTTGCCGGTGGGGCTGGAGGGGCCGACGATGCCGGCACTCTCCATCTGCTCGACCATCGAGGCGGCGCGGTTATAGCCCACCTTCAAACGCCGCTGCACCCAGCTGACGCTGGCTTTGCGGGTCTCTAGCACGAGGGCGACGGCAGCGTCGTAGAGCGGGTCTTTTTCGCCGCTGGAGCTGTCGTCTTCCTTGGGCTTGAGGTCTTCTTCATCGGCCAAGATGCCATCGACATACGCGGGCTCGGCCACACCTTTGAGGTAGGCCACAACCTTGTGCACTTCGTGGTCGTCGATGAAAGCACCGTGGACGCGATGCACGCTGGATGCGCCGACGGGCTTGTAGAGCATGTCGCCGTGGCCAAGCAGGGTTTCAGCACCCTTGGTGTCGAGAATGGTGCGGCTATCGATAGGGCTTGCCACCTGAAACGCCACGCGGCTCGGGATGTTGGCCTTGATGAGGCCAGTGATGACATCCACCGATGGCCGCTGAGTGGCGACAATCAAGTGGATGCCTGCTGCACGCGCCTTTTGCGCGATGCGGGCGATGAGTTCTTCCACCTTCTTGCCGACCACCATCATCATGTCGGCAAGCTCGTCAATCACCACCACAATCTGCGGCAAGGGCTCCAAGTAGCGGGCGACCGTCACCGAGTCGCTAAATAAGTCCAGATTGCCCTGCATAGGGTCGCGCAGGGGGATGCCGGCATCTTGGGCATCGCGGACTTTTTTGTTCATGCCGGCGAGGTTGCGCACGCCGAGAGCGGTCATCAGCCGGTAGCGGCGCTCCATCTCTGCCACACACCAGCGCAGCGCGTTGGCGGCGTCCTTCATGTCGGTGACCACGGGGGTCAGCAAGTGCGGGATGCCCTCATACACCGAGAGCTCCAGCATTTTTGGGTCGATGAAAATGAAGCGCACTTCCTCGTGCGTGGCTTTGTAGAGCATCGACAAAATCATGACGTTGATCGCCACCGACTTACCCGAGCCCGTGGTACCTGCCACCAACAAGTGCGGCATGCGCGCCATATCGACCGACAAAGGCACGCCGGAGATGTCCTTGCCCAAGGCCATGGTCAAGGGGCTGGTGGACTGCTGATATTGGGGCGATTCGAGAATCTCCCGCAGCATCACGAACTCGCGCTTGGAGTTAGGGATCTCTAGGCCGACATAGGGCTTGCCTTCGATGACCTCAATCACCCGCACACGGCTCACACTCAAGCTGCGCGCGAGGTCATTGCCAAGATTGGTGATCGTCACACCCTTCACGCCGGGTGCTAGCTGCAACTCAAAGCGGGTGATGACCGGCCCCGGAATCGCGTTGACTACCACTGCCTTAACACCAAAGTCCAAGAGGTGCTTCTCGACGCTGCGAGAGAGCACGCCGAGTTCCTCCGGCGTGTAGCGGCGGCCAGAGCTCTTGGCCGGGTCGAGCAGGTCGGTCGGCGGGATGGGGCGGTCGCGGTTCGGGTACTGCCCGGGCAGGGCCGCATAGGGCGAGAGCGTGGGCGGTGCAGCAGGCCGGGGGGCCGCACTTGGCGGCATACCGATGGCGGCTGCGGGCTCGGCACTCAGTAGGGTCGCGGGCGCGGTGCGCATCATCGGCTTGCGTACCGGAGCGGTATCGCTGCCGATGGGCGGCAGGCTCTGTGCCAAGGGCGATAGCGACTCGTCCCAAGCCGCGGCGGTATTTGCCGGCATAGGCTCCGGGGCGGAGTCGTCCTGCCAAGGCGGCAGGGCGGCGGCGGCTAGGGGGCGGGCCTCGGGCGCACTGCGCTGCCAATCGTCATCGTCATCAGCGGGTTCATCGCCTGCGGCGGCAGCGCTGGCGGCAGCGTCTGCAAAGGCGTTGCCGAGATCAAACGGTGCTGGCGGGGCGAAGCGGGGGGAATCCTCAGCCTCCGCGTCGCCGTCGGTATCGGTGATGGCACGGGTGTTGGGGTCAGTCTCGACGTCGCTGTGCGCTGCTAGGGCGGAAGGCTTAGCGTCCAAGCTGGGGGCGATGCGGCCTGGGTTGGCTGCGACGGAGGCACCGGCGGGTACGGCAGCGGCGGCCGTTGCTGCCGCGGAATGCAGCAGAACATCGTCGGCATCGTGCGGGGCATTGCCTCTGGCTTCTGCCTTGCGGGCACGGCGCGCCGCGAGCCGCGCGCCAAGGCCGCCGAGCAAGTCCAAGGTGCCTTGGCCGAGGATGTCCAGCACGCGGATCCACGAAAAAATCAGCGCCAAGGGCAAGGCAGCGACCCAGATCGTCAGCAGCAATAGCGCAGCGCCTTCCGCGCCCATGACGCCGGTCAAACCGCTGGAGAGTGCCGCGCCGAATAAGCCACCGCTGCCTTGTGGCAACCAAGCGGTGCCGCCGCCGTGATCTTGCAGCGCCGCGAGGCCGGCCATAGCGAGACCTGCGACGGCACCGGCCGCCAAGCGCACTCCACTGGGCAGCGGCCGCACACCAACGCTGCCGCGATACACCCGCACGCCGACCAATGCCAAAGCAAACGGTAGGACGAACGTGACAATGCCCATCAAGCTCAACAGGGTGTTCGACACCCAAGCGCCGAGTTTGCCGATGTAATTGCGGGTATCAACGCCCGTGCCAGAGGATGAAAAACCTGGGTCGTCCGGGTGGTAGCTGAGCAAGGCGACGAGCAGCAGCAAGGCAATGCCAAACAGCAGCAGGCTGGACGCCTCACGCGGCAGGCGGGCGAGCCAGCCAGCGTCGGCATGGAGGGGTTCGACGGCGCGCTGCTTGGCCTTTAGGGTGGGAAGCTTCATCAAAAAAGCACCTTGGCGGTGCCGAACAAGAATACAAAGGATGTGGCGGCTGTCTTGCAGTATATCAGCGGGGTTCTGCCAGCCGGCGGCTGCGCCGGTTACCAGCCACAATCCCCTTGAAAATCCCGCTGCCAGTGCCATAAAGCATTGAGTCCCGCTATTACTCGCGTCATTCAGCCAAAGACCCCATGCCATGAATATTCGTCACTTTGTGGTTAGCCCAGAGGGCTCGATTCGGGAGTTTTCGCCCGAGCAAGCCGCCCTGATCGCCGCCGGGCTCGACCGCCTGCCGGAATTTGCCGGTGCGCGGGTGCGCTACCTTCAGGTGAGTGTCGATGACGCCAACGAGGCAGAGTTCAAAGTGCAAACCGCCGGGGCGGCGATCCGGTTTGATGCCGATGGCCGCGTCGTTGAGGCCGCGCCGCCGACCGAGCAGGAAATTCTCAGCCGCTTCGAGCACGACGCCTGCGTGCAGTGGGCGCTCAAAGACCTCCCTACCCTGCCGTTGACCTTCCACTAGCCGCTCTGAGACGGCCACGCCCGATGCAGGATGGCCACGCGCTGGACGCTGCGAGCACTGGCCCTGCGCTGGCGGTCAGCCGCATACGCTCGCTGCAATCGGTGGACGCCGCCGAATGGGACTCAATGTTCGCGCCCGACTACCCGTTCACCCAGCATGCGTTTCTATTGGCCCTAGAGCAGCACGGCTGTGCCGGTGCGGCGAGCGGCTGGCAGGCGCAGCATGTGCTGATCAAAGACGCCAATGGCTGCCTGCAAGCCGCAGCGCCCTGCTATCTCAAGCCACATTCCTACGGCGAGTTCGTGTTCGACTTCGCTTGGGCACGCGCTGCGGAAGCGGCTGGGATTCGCTATTACCCAAAGGCGGTCACTGCGGTGCCTTTTGTGCCCTCGACGGGCCCAAAACTGGGTGCAAGCTCCCCCCATGCCCGCAACCAATTGTTGGCGGCACTCATGCAGCCAAGCGCCAGCGGTTGGCACGGATTGTTTCTGCCGCCCGATGAAGCCGCTGCGGCTCAATCCGCTGGGGCCTTGCTGCGGCATGACGTGCAGTTCCATTGGCAAAACCATGGTTACCGCAGCTTTGAAGATTTCTTGGGCGCGCTCTCGGCGGGCAAGCGCAAGAAGATCAAGCAAGAGCGTAGGCGGCTCTCAGACCAGGGCCTGAGGTTCGCGGTGCGCCACGGCAGTGAGTTTGATGCAGATACGTGGAGCCACCTCTATGCGCTCTACGCCAACACCTACGAGGAGCGCGGCCAAGCGCCCTACCTCAGTTTGGAGTTCTTCCTTGACTACGCCCGCCGTGGAGATAGCCCGGTGCGCGTCGCCATCGCTCTACAAAACGGCGCCATTATCGCCATGGCCCTGCTGCTGCAAGCTGGCGCGCGTCTATATGGGCGGCATTGGGGCTCTGCGGTAGCGATCCCCGGTCTGCATTTTGAGCTCTGCTATTACCAAGGCTTGGAGTACTGCATCGCTCAGGGCCTGAGCCACTACGATGCGGGCACCCAAGGCGAGCACAAGCTAGCGCGCGGCTTTGACCCGGTGTTCACCACCTCAGCGCACTACTTGCAGCACCCCGGCCTGAGACATGCGGTGGCGAGACACTTGCAACAAGAAGGCACTTGGCAACAGCAACGGCTTATCGAGTACCAAAGCCACAGCGCCTACCGCCAAGAACCAAGGCCGTCGCCATGACTCAGCACCACAGCCTGCGCCTGCACTGGCTGGACCCCAAAGACCCCGACCAGGCCTTTCCGCCTCCCGAGCACGCGCTCAAGGAGCCGGACGGCCTACTGGCAGTCGGCGGCGACCTCTCCCCCAAGCGCCTGATGCGTGCGTATCAAGCGGGGATTTTCCCTTGGTTCAATCCGGACGAGCCCATCTTGTGGTGGAGCCCAGACCCGCGTTGTGTGTTTTTTCCCGATGCCCTTCGGGTATCCCACTCGCTCGCCAAGCGCATCCGGCAGCAGGGATTTGCACTGAGTTTCAACGGGGCTTTCGTAGACGTCGTCCGCGCTTGCGGCGGGCCACGGCGGGCTCATCGCGGCACTTGGCTCTCCAAGGACATGCAAGCGGCCTACGAGGGCTTGCATGCGCTGGGCCTCGCGCATTCGTTGGAGGTTTGGCAGCAGGGAGCCTTGGTGGGCGGCCTTTACGGTGTGTCTATGGGCGGCGTGTTCTTTGGCGAGAGCATGTTTTCAACCGCCACCGACGCCTCAAAAATCGCACTGGTGACGCTCGCGCAACAACTGCGCCGCTGGGGTTTTGTGATGATTGACGCGCAGGTGGTATCGCCCCATTTGATGAGCTTGGGTGCCTGCACCCTGCCCCGCGCAGACTTCTTGCAGTTGCTGCAACAAGGCCTGCAAATCTCCGCGCCGCAAGTCTGGGCCTTGGATGCCGAGCTGAGCGGGAATCCGGCACACTTGCCGCTCACTACCGCCGTACCTTTAGTAATGCCATGAATGCCTTGCCGCTACGCCTGTTGCTCGGTGCCGAGCAAGCCTGCGGCTATCTGCCGATGCGGCTTTCGCGCTCGGCCTTTGTGGCCCCGCATGCACAACTCAATGGCAGCATTTATGGCCGTTTGATCGCCCACGGCTTTCGCCGCAGCGGCGACTTTGCCTACCGCCCGGCCTGTCAGTCCTGCAACGCCTGCGTGCCGGTACGCGTACCCGCCGCACTCTTTGCGCCCAACCGTAGCCAGCGCCGCGCTTTGCAGCGCAATCAAGATTTACAGCGCACGGTAGTCCGCAGCATGGGCGACGAGCACTTCGCGCTCTACCGCAAATACCTCTTGGCACGCCATCCCTTCGGCGGCATGGACGCTGACGACGCGCAGTCCTTCCACGAGTTCTTGGGCTCCCGCTGGGGCCTGACGGAGTTCTGGTGCTATCGCCTAGACGGCCAACTGCTGATGGTGGCGGTGGTGGACCGTGTCGCCGATGGCCTCTCCGCCGTCTATACCTTTTTTGATCCCGAGCACTCTAGCCGCAGCTTGGGCACCTACGCGGTGGTCTCAGAATTGCTTCAGGCCCAGCGAGACGGCTTGGAGCACCTCTACCTAGGTTATTGGGTGAGCGGCTCAGAGACCATGGAATACAAGCGCAACTTCCAACCGCTGCAGCGTTTTGATGGCCATTTCTGGCGGCCATTCACCACTGACGACGCCGATTCCGATGGCGCATTGCGGGGGGTGGCCCCCTCCACCATAATGCGCGCCTCTTAAATCACCCCAAGTCGTGCGGTCAATGGCCAAAGAAGATCAGATTGAAATGGAAGGCGTCGTCTGCGACGTGCTGCCGAACACTATGTTTCGCGTCAAATTAGAAAACGGGCACATCGTCACCTGCCACATTTCTGGTCGCATGCGCAAAAACTACATCCGCATTTTGGATGGCGACCGCGTCAAGGTAGAGCTCACGCCTTACGACCTCAGCAAAGGCCGCATCACCTTCCGCGATAAGTAAATCAAACCCAATCGGGTTTGAATTGCGCGCTGCCGCACAGCAGGCGCACCCCTAGCTGGAATTCCTAGAGACGTGCGTGGTGGCAGTGGTTTTACACTCCAGCCTCCACCATCGTCTGCTCGCTTTCGCGCTCATGGAATCTCGGCTCCTTGCCCAACTGCACCCGCTTTGCGACTTGCGTGCTGACGTGCGCGAGAGCCTGCTGCGCCAAGCCCAGCTCAGGGCAATAGCGGCTCAGGCGTTAATCTTCACCGTGGGCGACACCCAAGCCGAAGCCTATTACCTGCTGAAAGGCCGCATCGCCTATGAGGACTCGGCCGGCAAAACCTTGGCGGAGTTGTCCGCCGATGAGCCTGCGGCGGTGTTTCGCCTAGCCCACCAAATCCCCCGCCGTTGCAGCGCCAGAGCACTCAGCGACTGCGAAGTGCTGATGCTCGACGACAAGCTGCTCGACGTCATGCTGACTTGGGATCAGACCAGCTCGCTGGAAGTCGGCGAGCTGCATGGGGCAGTGCCGCAGAACCACGACTGGATGACGCGGCTGCTACAAACGCGCTGCTTTCTGCGGGTGCCGCCGGCGAATCTACACAGCCTGTTTTTGCGGATGCAGCCGGTGCGTGCCAGCAAGGGCGAGGTCGTTGTCCGCCAAGGCGCACAGGGGGATTCCTACTATGTGATCGCTGAAGGTCAGGCAGAAGTGCTGCGCGAGACCACCGGCAGCCCGCTGCTGTTGGCAAACCTCGCCGCCGGTGATTGCTTTGGCGAAGCCGCCCTACTGAGCGGCGAGCCCCGCGATGCCACGGTGCGCATGCTCAGCGACGGCCAACTCATGCGCCTCGCGCGCAAGGATTTTCTGGAGCTGCTGCGCGAGCCCTTTGTGCCCGCCCTCACTTGGGCCGAAGCGCAAGCGAAAATCCGCAGCGGCAAGGCGCAGCTACTGGATGTGCGCATGGCCAGCGAAGCCCGCCTACAGCCGGTTGCCGGCGCCCTCAACCTGCCGCTTTATCTGCTGCGCATGAAGCTGCGCACCCTAGCCACCGATACCGCCTATATCGTCTGCTGTAGCAGCGGCAAGCGCAGCGAGGTCGCCACCTACGTCCTCACGCAAAGCGGCTTCGACGCCTACGCCCTCGCCGGCGGTGTGGCGGCGATCAACGCCTAATGGCGCGGGTGACGCGGGCAATCGGCTAGGTGATCACACACCACGCCGACGGCCTGTAAGTAGGCATAAATGATGGTGCTGCCGACGAACTTAAACCCCTCTGCCAGCAAGGCCTTGCTGATGGCATCCGAGAGCGCAGTTCGCGTCGGGATGTCCGCCGGTGTCACCGGCGCATGGATGACCGGCTCACCCTGCACCCAGCGCCACAGCCAAGCATCCAAGCTGCCGTGGGCAGCGCAGAGGGCTAGGTAAGCTTGCGCATTGCGGCGAGCTGCCCACACTTTGAGGCGGTTCCTGACGATGCGCGCATCGAGCAACTTCGCCTCTAGCTCAGCGTCGCTATACGCCGCCATACGCTGGGCATCGAAGCCATCAAACACGGCGCGATAGCCTTCGCGCTTCGCCAGAATGGTGCTCCACGATAAACCCGCCTGAGCACCTTCCAAGATCAGCATCTCAAACAAGCGCCGCTCATCGTGGCAAGGCCGGCCCCACTCTTCGTCGTGGTAGCGCAACTCCTCAGTCGTGCGCGTCGCCCAAGCGCAGGCT
>CAZHTI010000045.1:18027-21576 GCA_964535755.1 uncultured Salinisphaerales bacterium
TCCGCCCAATACCCTTCACGCAAATAGCCACGGTCGCGCACATTGAAGCGGCGCGCAGGGTTGTGGCAGGCCTTCTCGACCAACTGCTCCAGACTCAACTCACCGCGCGCGACGAGCGCGAACAACACGATCAGCGCGTCCTGCACCAAGGGCAGGCCGGAGGGGGCCTTCCAGTAATTTTGAGATTTCTCGGCTGCCGTATGGGGCGCGTGGTCGGTCGCAATGATGTCGATGCGGCCATCCTTGAGCGCTTGAAGCAGGGCCAAGCGGTCGGACTCGTTCTTGACCGCTGGGTTGCATTTGATGGCAGCTCCACGGTCGGCGTAGTGGCTGTCATTGAGGAAGAGGTGATGCACGCAAACCTCCGCCGTGATGCGCTTATCGGCCATCGGCCCGGGCGCGAAGAAGGCCATCTCACGCGCGGTGGTCAGGTGCAGCACATGCAGCCGCGCATTGTGCTTGCGTGCGAGGCCGACAGCGAGCTCCGTCGAGGCATAGCAGGCCTCGTGGCTGCGGATGCGCCAGTGCTCGGAGAACGGCACGTCGTCGCCGTATTTGGCGCGGGCAGCAGCCTCGTTGGCCTTGATGATGGGGGTGTCCTCACAGTGGGTAAGGATGGGCGTCTGGGCATTGGCAAAAATGCCTTCTAGTGTGGTGGGGTCGTCCACCAACATATTGCCGGTCGATGCGCCCATGAACACTTTGACCGCAGGCGCTTCACCCGGCTGCAAGCGTTTAACTTCCTCCAGATTGTCGTTGGCACCACCAAAATGGAAGCCGTAATTGCCGTGGCAAAGGCCTTCGGCCATCGCGTACTTCTCCGCCAAAGAGGCACGACTGGTGGTGTTGGGGATGGTGTTGGGCATGTCCATAAAACTGGTAATGCCACCAGCCACCGCCGCCGCACTCTCGGAGGTGATATTGCCCTTGTGGGTGAGCCCTGGGGTACGGAAGTGCACTTGGTCATCGACCATGCCGGGCATTAGCAATTTGCCTTGCGCATCCACCACGACCGTACCGGCGGGTGCCGCGATGCTGGGCGCGATCTTCTCGATACGTCCGCGTTTGATCAGCACATCGCCGTGGCTAATGCGGCCTTCGTTGAGCAATTGGGCGTTGGTGATGAGCATGGCTTCAATCCGTGTGAACTTTGCGGAACATTGTGCCAGCGCGCGGCAGTTCGAGTGCCCCTGCCGTCCCATCACTTGGGTCAAAAATTTGGTGAATTAGCCTTCACCTTTACGGCTTTACTTGCCTACACTCCTCATGGGGTCGGTAAAAATCATTCATGAATCGGAGAATAAATATGCGGCATTTGATGAACGCAGCGCTCGTCGCTGCTTGCACGACGGGCTTGGTCGCTTGCGGCGGCGGCGGTGAAGACACCGATGGCGCGCCCACTACACCGAACACCGTGCCGGTGCCGGAGATGCAATCGCTCTCCACGCCGCGTAATACCGCCATCAACATCACGCTGGCCGCCTCTGACCCCGACCCAGACCCGCTCACTTTTTCGATCGAAGCCAGCGCGCAGAATGGCCGCTTGACGGGCTCCGGCAGCAGCTACACCTACACCCCAAATGCTGACTTCCAAGGCGGCGACCGCATCCTCTTCCGTGTCAGCGATGGCCGTGGTGGCAGCGCCGTAGGCCGTGTCGACATCAGCGTGGTGAACCGCGCACCGACGGCGAGCAACCAGAGCTTCAGCAGCACTATCTGCAGCCGCATTGCGGTTGCGCTCGATGCCCAAGATGCCGATGGCGATACGCTCACCTACACCTTGGACACCCCGCCGACGCGCGGCACTCTGACCGGCACCGCGCCTAATTTCAGCTACCTGCCCGCTCGCGATGGCGGTAACGACAGCTTCACCTACACGGTGCGCGACGGTCGCGGCGGCAGCACCACCCGCACGGTAACAGTCGCAGTGTCGGAACCCACCGCCGTGCCCACGGGCGATGCCGTAGCGCTGACTGGCAACGGCCGCTTGGTACATTTCAACCGTTCAGCGCCCGCAACCACGATCGGCAGCACTCCAGTGTTCTGCGTCGCCGAGGGCGAGACCCTAGTCGGTATGGACAGCCGCCCTACCGATAACGAACTCTGGGCACTCAGCTCGGCCGGCAAGCTCTATAAAGTGAACGCCAGCACCGGCAAGGCAGCGGTTGCCACCACGCTGGTCGCCAACGCTGCGATGCCGACGTCCACCTGCTCGCCAGCCGTCACGGCGTATTCCGGCCTCGTTGGCGCCCAATTCGGGGTGGACTTCAACCCAGTTCCGGATCGCCTGCGGGTAGTCAGCAACACCGGTCAAAACCTGCGGATCAACGTCGATACCGGTGAGACCACGGTGGATTGCGCGCTGAATGGCGCAGCAACCGGCGCCACCGCCGTCGCTTACACCAATAGCTTTGCCAACCCGGTATCGACCACCCTGTTCTACCTCGACAGCGCCGCCGACCGCTTGCTGGTGAACAACGGCAACCCGAATCTCGGCGGGCTGAATGCGGTAGGCCCATTGGGCGTGAACGCGGAAGACATCAACGCCTTCGAAATCGACGGCGGACGTGGCGAAGCCTTTGCAGTCGTGAGCAATAGTGCGACGGCAGGAGCTGCCGGCCTTGTGCGCATCAACCTCAGCACCGGTGCGGCGACGGCAGCAGGCGATCTTGCCGGCGCCACTGGCGTCATCGGATTGGCACTGCGTCAGCCAGGCCGTGCGCAGGTGTTTGCGCTGGGTGCCAACAACAGCATCTACGTGATCGACCCACGCACGCCTGACCTGCCCAGCGCCACCTTGGCAGTGACAGGCCTGCGCACTGGCGAAACCCTGATCGGCATGGACTTCCGCCCTGCGGACGGCAAGCTGTATTTGGTCGGCAACCGCATGAACCAATTGGGCGGCCTCTACACGGTGGATACCAGCACCGGTGTGGCGACCTTCCTGCGGAACCTCGGCACCATCCCAGCCGGCGCGCTGTTCGGCGTGGACTTCAACCCAGTGCCTGACCGCCTGCGGATCGTCTCCGATACCGAGAACAACTACCGCTGCAATGTGGATGATGGTGCTGTGATCACCGACGGCATGCTGGCGACGGAAGCCGACGGTGGCAGCGTGGTGGCAACCGCCTACACCAACAACTTTGCCGGTACTGCCAGCACGACGATTTTCTATCTCGACGCGCTGAATAACTTCCTGCATACCGCCGCTACGCCAAACACCCCAACGCTGACCAAGGTGGGCACTAGCGGTTTAGGCGTGACCATTGCGGGCGATGCCGGTTTTGACATTGCCGGCGGTCATAACGGCTTGGCGCTGGCGGCCATTAGCACCACGGCAGGCGCGCCTTCTGGGCTCTACAACATCAGCCTGACCACCGGTGCAGCCACCGCTGTCACCTTGGCGAGCGGCAGCAGCAATCGAATCGGTGGCGCCAGCGGCTCACCAATCAAAGCCCTGAGCATCGCGATTCCAGCACGCTAAATCGCCTTGAATTAGCTAAACGGCTTAAACCTAATCCCCATCTTCGGATGGGGATTTTTTTTGCC
>CAZHTI010000046.1:0-10469 GCA_964535755.1 uncultured Salinisphaerales bacterium
CCGCTGCTTTGCAGACCGGTGGGGCCTGAGGGGCCACGCTGGCTGCTGAAATAAAGGCGCGAGCCATCCGGCGTGAAGGCGGGGCCGCAGATTTCTGAGCCGCCACGGGTGATTTGCATCAGCAGTTTGGCGGGCTGATTGGGGACGATCACGCACAGGCGCATGGCATTACCGTCTTCGGAAACCAGCACGTCGCCAGCGGGGCTGACGGTGACGTTATCGACGTCATCAAAGCCAGTGGTGAGCTGCATATTGGCGTTATCAAAGATCAGCTCGATGAGCTGGTTTTCGATATCCAGCGCATAGACACGGTTATCACCCTTGGTGGCGAAGAACACCACACCCCGCGTCGGCTTGCTGCCCAGGGTTGGGGTCGTGCGCAGGTGCTCGGGCACTTCGTAATACCAAATGCCTTCGCCGCCGCTAAACAATGTCCCATTGCTGCCGGTATCTGCCACCCAACGCACCCGCAGGGTGGTGCGGGCTTGCGCCTCGGTCGGCTTGCTGCCGTTAGCGAAGCCCTCAATTTCTAGGCGCTCCAGCACGCCTTGGGTCAGGCCCATGCGGACGGTGCCATTCGGCAGCGTCGTGAGGTCAGCTGGGGCAGAGACAAAGCGGCGGAAGCGCTGTGCGCCGCCATCCTCGGTCTCGTAAGCGACGTGGTGGACAGGATCGATGGCGACTGCCTCATGCGGGAAGCTACCCAAGGCGGGCTTGACCACGGCCGCGGTCTGGCCGAAGGGATCGCACTCCCAGACTTGGCCGGTGGCAGTTTCCTCGCAGGAGAGCCAAGTGCCCCAAGGCGTGGCACCGCCCGCGCAGTTGTTCACCGTATTGGTGAGGATGGTATAGGCGTCGATCACCTGCCCTTGCGCATTGAAGCGCAGCGCACCCGCGCCGCCTGGGCTGGTCTCGCTATTGCTCACATAGGCCCAACCGCCGTCGGTCGGGTGGGGGAACACGGCACCACCGTCGGGGTTGATGTGCCAGCGGAAGGTGCGCAGAGCGCCCGCACTGGGTGCGGGGTCTAGGCCTTGGCGTGCGACGACGCGCACGCTGAAGCCTTCCGGCGTAAAGATTTGCTCATTCACCCCCGCCAAGCCGCCGCTGGTGGGCGTTTGCGCGACGACGGGGCCGATGTTGGCGAGCGGGCCAACGGGGAGGTCAAGCTCCATGCCCCCAACTGCGGCTTGGACGCGCAGCGGCAAGCCGGGCAGTGCCGCCGCGCCCATGCCGAGGAAGAGTGCGCGCAGCACGCTGCGGCGTTGGAGGGAGATGGCATCAAAGTGCATGGCAGGCGACCGAAGATAACTGAAGTGGTCGTCAACTTAGTAAGTGCAGATGAAGGGCGCGTGTCACTGCCAAGACAATCCATGGCATTAGGCAAAAAAAACCCAGCGCGAGGCTGGGTTTTTCTGCTGCTACCCCTTGGCTTACTTCCGCGTGCGACTCACGAAGTTGCCGCGAACGCCGCCAACGTCGATGTAGCTCTTGGTGTAGCCGAGCGATGACTTATTGCTCATGTGGCGAACCTGAAGGGTGTCACCGCGGCGCATCTCAGTCTTCGCGGTCGTCCAAGCGCCGCCGTTGATGCGGTAGCTCACACCCGGGCCGGGTGAGGCGGTGGCGATGTCGTAGTTGAGCAGCGTCAACACTGGCGATTCCACCAGCACACCGGGTGCGACGTTATTCACCGTGCCGAAGTTGTAAGCATCTGGGATGCGATCCAAGCCGGTGATGGACTTAAACGGAACGGTGTTGCCCGCGATGGTCAGGGTCGTGACTGTCGCCTTGTTGCTGTCAGCCGCAGAAATGTGGCGCACCGCCAAGGTATCACCGGGGCGCAGCGTGCCGGGGCCAGACACCCAAGCGCCGCCGTTGATGCGGTACTGGCTGTTGTCATTGCCGGAGATGCTGATGCTGACTGGGCCAGTCAGCCCCTTGGGCGTGACTTCTTCTGAGGTGATGAAGGTGCTCTGACGAACATCGAGGCGCTCGATGAACTCGAGCTCCAGATCGCCCACCGCTTCTTGCACGGTGATCACCACCTCATCGGTGCCGATGACGCCTTCGGAATCCTTGACCTGCACCTTGGCAGTAAATGTGCCGACGCTGGTGTATTCGAAGCTGCGGGGGCCAGCGGCGACATCGACCAGCTCGAAGCTGCCGTTGCCGTCGAAGTCGTAGCTGTAGAGCAAACCGGCGGCGTCGCTGGCGTCGGCATCAGCGCCCGTGGCGGTGAAACTGACGGTCAGCGGCGGGTTGCCTTCGGTGCGGTCAGCGGTCAGCGCTACCGTGGGCGCGGCATTGGTGATGGTCACCACGACTTCGGTAACGGTGCTGTCCAGACCACGCGCATCCTTGACCGTCAGTTTGGCGGTGTAGTTGCCACTCAGGGCGTAAGCGTGCGTGCGGCTGGACGCCGCACCAGCGGCAGGCTGGCTGCCATCACCGAAGTCGAAGCGGTACTCGACGAGGTCATCGCCGTTCGGATCGCTGGAGTTCGCGCCTTGGAAGGTCACGTCCACGCCCTTGCCTTGCGGGTTGGGGGTCGCCGTCAGCACCGCAACCGGCGCTTGGTTGGGTGCGCAGAAGGCGTTGGCGAGGTAGGTGAAGCTGCCAGCACGGCCAAGGCCATCGGGCATTTCATCGCTGATTGCCGTCGCTCCGCCGATACCGACGCCGGGGTCAGAGGATTGGGTCACGCCACCATTGAAGCCCTGCAACATCTCACCGACGCTTGCGAGACCAATGCTCGCAGGGGTGGCGACGATGGTGATGACGCCGGTTGCCGCGTTGTAGTTGCTGCCTGCTGCGGCGGGTGAATTGGCACCGACGAAGCGACCATCGACACCACCTGCGTTGTTAGCACTGGGGGTGTAAGTGATGAAGGTCGGGGCAGTCGGGTTGACCACCTGCATGCGCACACCACGGAAGCCCGCTGGGGTGTTGAAGGACACGTAGTACCCAGAGCCGGCAGTCAAGGTCGCGAGGCTGGCGACTTTGATAGTGAAGACAAAGTTCGGGTTGCCCGAGGCCGCAAAGGGTTGGGCGACACTGGCACTCAAGAGGTCTTGATTCTCGGTCGTGAGGCTGTCGCCGCCACCGTCGTTGAGCACGGTGACGCCAGGCGCTTCGCAGCGGTTTTCCACCACTGGGGTGCCCTGCACTGGGGTGACGATGGTGTAAGGCTTGCCCCAGCCGGGTGCAGTGGCTTGGGTATCAACGTCTGGAGTGCGGCTGGGGGCGTAGTCGACTTCCGCTTCCGAACCGTTGACGTCGCTGCGGGCATTGACCCGGATGTTATGCACGGGCGCGCCGGGGCTCGGACTGCCGAGGCTAGTCAGGGGCACGAAGAAGCGCAGCACATTGCCCTCTACCGAGGCGCTGGTCGCAGGCGCATTGGTGCTCGCACTCTTGCCATCCGCCGTCAGGCCTGCGGCGCGCAAAGTGACGGCGGTGCTGTAGCCACGGCCATCGACGTTGTAGAGCACTTGGTAGCGGATGAAGCTAGCACCGCCGAGGTCAGCGGCGTCAGCCACGCTGAGGCGGAAGGTGAGCCCCGTGGTGCCGCTCTTCACTTCGTCCTGCATGGTGAGCTTGACGATGTCATTAGCCGCAAACGCGTTGATCGAGCCAGCGTCAGCACCACCCGCTGCGGCTTGGTCGCCGCTGATGACGGTGTGCTCCGTAGCGGTAGGCAGGCTGCCGAATTTGGCTACGTTGACCGCATCGAGCAGACGCGGGAAGTCCACCAAACCGGCACCGGCGCGGTAGTTGGTAGTGCCACCCGCGTTCTGCGGGTCGTTGACATACGCGCCTTGAGCGGCGCCATAGGTGTTATCGACGACTTTGCGGGCGGTGTCTTGCAGCAGCTTTTCGACGGCGGGCGGGGTCAGCTCAGGCCGTGCTTGCAGCAGCAAGGCAATCGCTCCGACGACGTGCGGCGTGGCCATGCTGGTGCCGCTAATGGTGCCGTAGAAGGGCAAATAGGCTTGATCGCCGCCGCCGGTGTCCTTGCAGATCGGCAGGCCTGCGGTGCAGGTGCTGAGGATGTTGCTGCCCGGTGCGGCGATGTCCGGATAGTTTGCGGGTGCGCCGATCGCACCTTGGCTGGTGAAGTCACTCAGCACGCCGTTCAGGCTGCCGGTGCCGAGGTCGTCATAGCTGGCGACGCAAATCACGCCCGGAGTGGGGTCCTTGCAATATCCACTGGTGGTGTCGTTGGTGGTGCCGTCGCCATCGTTACCTGCCGCAAAGGCGACGATCACGCCCTTCTCTTCGACGATGCGCTTGACCAACTGGCTCAGCGTGTTGGTCGCCGTATAGGCGGTACCCCCGGCATTGCCATAGCTGTTATTGGTGACCCGAATCTTGGTGGGGAACACCGTCGGGTTGTCGTAGTTAGCGAGCAAGTGGTTGTAAGACTGTGCTGCAAACAACACCGCAACTGCCTCCCCGGTGCCGTAAGCAAACAGCTTGGCGTTCGGTGCGACACCGGCAAATGATCCCTTGATGTAGGGGGTGCCAGCAGCGTCAGGGTAGTTGACCGTGCTACGCGCGCCGGACCCGAGCACCGTGCCCGCGACGTGGTGGCCGTGGCCGGAGCTGGTGTCGCTAGTGCCGGTGGTGCCGACGTCCACAAAGCTGCCGACGCAAGGGTTGAGATTAGGCGCGCAGGTGGCCTTGTAGTTACGGCCACCATTCAGCGCTAGGTTGAAGTCACCGTGGGTGCCGTCGAGACCAGAGTCGATCACCGCCACGCCAACGCCGGTGCCGTCCAAAATGCGGCCTAAGCCGTCGTAATACGGGCCGTCGCCGACGCGCTCTTGAGCGACGCGGGTGCGGATCGCCCAGTTGGCCGTGTGGTTGTAGAACTTCAGAGGCTCGTTCCACTCAAGGCGAAACACGCTGGGATCGGTAGCGATATTCAAGAAGCTCGCAGCCGTACCAGTAGCAAACACCGAGGTCGCAAACTGACGGAAGTCGGTATGAATACTCAGGCCCAAACGGCGCAAGCGCTCGTTTTGAGCGCTTAAGTCGCGGTCAGAGAAGTGCACGAAGGCACCCACCTGCCCGCTGGCACCAGCTTTTTGAATCTCCCGCGCCAGACCGTCGTCGATCAGCGCGCGGTGCGTTGCCTCGGCAAAGCTCGGCGCAATGGCGGCAAACTCCTGCACCGTCACGGGGCGTTGTGCAGTGTCCTGCTGGGCAGCTTTTGGTACTGCCGCCGAGGTGCTGGGCGGCGCATTGACCGAGCTTTGGTACTGGTAAACGGCTGCGGATGCCAGCCCTGCGACGGCAAACGCCGCGAGCGTCAGCAACTTCTTGTGCGGAGTCATGAATCTTCCCTCAGGTTTCGGTCTGAAAAAACACCGCCGATGATGCTGAGCGGTGACGAATAACCGATAGTGGCGCAATAAGCTCGCCAGTCCACCCAAGCGAGGCCGTCACTTAATAGTAAAAATCGCTCTATTTGACGGTTGGGGTTAAAAATTCTACGCCGGTTCAACCGAGCCGCTTCTGCGCCAGCGCGTCGGCCACAAAAAAGCCCGCGTGAGCGGGCTTTGCACAAACGCCGTGCGGCGATGACTCAGTTCTGGATGTTCTTGCCGTAGAAGATTTCCATAATTTCGTGGTCGACGCGGCCGCGAATGCGCTTAGCCTCACGCACCGGCAACTCGGCGGCACCTTCACCGAACAGATAGGTGTCGAGGTCGAGCTCCTTGAGCTTCATCTTGGTGTGGAAGATGTTCTCTTGGTAGACGTTGACGTCCACCATGTCGTAACGGTCTTTCAGCTTGGGGCTGATGAAGTTTTGGATGGAGTCGATGTTGTGGTCGATGAAGTGCTTCATGCCACGGACGTTGCGGGTGAAGCCACGCACGCGGTAATCCATGACTACGATGTCGCTCTCGAAGCTCTTAATCAGGTAGTTCAGCGCCTTCAAGGGGCTGATCTTGCCGCAGGTGGAGACGTCAATATCGGCACGGAAGGTAGAGATACCGGCGTCGGGGTGGTTCTCTGGGTAGGTATGCACGGTGATGTGGCTCTTATCCAAATGGCCCACCACGCTCTCCTTGGCAGGCGCGTCCTTGCCCGGAGTGGGTAAACCATCCAAATGCCCTTCAGAGATCAGCATGGTCACCGAAGCGCCCTGCGGGTCGTAGTCCTGACGTGCAACGTTAAGCACATGCGCGCCGATCATGTCGGCAACGTTAGTGAGGATCTCGGTCAGACGCTCGGCGTTGTATTGCTCGTCGATGTACTCGACGTACTCCTGTTGGTGCTCTTTGCTGCGGGCATAGCAGATGTCGTAAATGTTGAACGACAGACTCTTGGTCAGGTTGTTAAAACCAAGCAATTTCAACTTGGGATTGTTGGTGGGTTTCATCTTGGCCAAGGCTTGAGTCCTCTAAAAGCAGCACATAAAGAAAAAATCCCCGCAGCAGCACCTTGGGTACTCACTGCGGGGATTCCCTATTATCCGGCAAAAATCCCTAATTTGCAGATGAAGATTTGGTGACGGCGGCACACGCTGTGCGCGTTGCCCACCCTCACTGCGGCTTGATCTCAAACGAGTGCGTCATCGCCACTCCCGCACGCCCGAGCATGATGCTGGCCGAGCAGTATTTTTCTGCCGAGAGCGCAACGGCACGCTCGACCTGTGCTGGGTTTAAGCCGTTGCCGGTGACCACAAAGTTCAGGTGGATCGCAGTGAATACCTTGGGCTCGGTATCGGCGCGCTCGGCCTTCACCTCGCAAACGCAGTCCGTCACCGGTTGCCGGCCTTTTTTCAGAATCATCACCACGTCGACTGAGGAGCACGCGGCCACCCCCATCAGCAGTAGCTCCATGGGCCTAGGGCCTAAGTTGCGGCCGCCGAGTTCCGGAGGGCCATCGAGCACCACGGCGTGACCCGAGCCGCTCTCGGCCACAAAGCTCATCCCCTCTACCCACTTCACACGCGCTTGCATTGATTTGGCTCCAAAAGGTTCCGCGCGGTCGCGCGAAAGCACCGACACGCTATGGTATTTTCTTGCGATTACAAGGCCATATATCGGAGGCGCGGCGCATGGGCACTGCCTTACAGCAAGAAAAACAGGCGATTCAAGCCTTTATCAGCGCCGCTACCAAGCGCTCCTACCCGCCCAAGCACGCCATCTTGCGGGCTGGTGATGAGCCGGTGTCCCTCTACTTCGTATTGGAGGGCTCGATGAGCGTGAGCGTGTTCGATGAGAACAATCGCGAAATGGTGCTGGCCTACCTCAACCCCGGCGAGTTCTTCGGCGAGATGTGCTTGTTTCCGGAGCAAAAATCCCGGTCGGCGGAGGTGCGCACCCGTAGCCAAGCCTTGCTGGCGGAGATGGGGTTTGATGCCTTCCGCCTATTTGTGCGCCAGCAGCCAGAAATCATGCTGGTGCTGGCCGGCCAGTTAGCGGCAAGGCTGCGGCAAACCACCCAGCGGCTGAGCGACCTCGCCTTTCTCGACGTGCAAGGCCGGGTGGCCCACGAAATTATCAAACTCTGCGACCAGCCAGACGCGCAAGCGCATGCGAAGGGTGCTTTGGTGAAAATCAGCCGCCAAGAGCTGGCCCGAATCGTCGGCTGCTCACGCGAGATGGCAGGGCGCGTGCTCAAGAAGATGCAGGAGGACGGCATCGTCGAAGTGCGCGGACGTTCTGTCGTGGTGGTAGGCGCGACGGCTAAAGGCAAACCCAAGGCTTAATTACGCACAGGCAAAAAAAATGCCCGCAGCAGCGGGCATTTTTATTTGCAGATTCAACGAGCCATTAGGCTTCGATGGCCTTGCGCAGCTTCTTCATCGCTGCGGTTTCAATCTGGCGTATGCGCTCGGCAGAGACACCGTACTCATCGCCCAATTCCTGTAGACCCGCCTTCGCACCTTCTTCCGCCAACCAGCGGCGGTTGACGATGTCGCGCTCGCGGTCGTTGAGGCTGGCAAACGCCACGCGCATTTTGTCTTCACGCGCTTCCTGCCACTCGGCTTGCTCGATGGCGGCGATGTCGTTGCGCTCGTCGGCTAGGTAGTCCTCTGGGACGTAACTGTCTTCGCCGTCGTCAGCGCCCACCGAGAAGCTCATATCGCCACTCGATAAGCGGGCCTCCATCTGTAGCACTTCTTCGGGCTTGACGTTCAAGTCTTTCGCCACCGCGTGGACTTCGCTCTGCGTCATCCAGCCCAAGCGCTTCTTGGCACCGCGCAGGTTGAAGAACAGCTTGCGCTGCGCCTTGGTGGTGGCGATTTTGACGATGCGCCAGTTCTTCAGGATGTATTCGTGAATCTCGGCCTTAATCCAATGTACGGCGAAACTAATCAGGCGCACGCCCTTAGTGGCGTCGAAGCGCTTGACCGCCTTCATCAGGCCGATATTGCCTTCTTGAATCAAATCCGCCATGCCCAAGCCATAGCCTTGGTAGCCACGGGCGATGTGGACGACGAATCGTAGGTTGCTGAGGATGAGCTTTTGCGCGGCACCGAGGTCGTTCTCGTGGCTCAGGCGGGCGGCAAGTGCTTGTTCTTCCTCCGGGCTGAGCACCGGAATACGGCCCACCGTCTGCAGATACGTCTCAAGGCTGCCGGCCAAAGGGGCAGGCAGAGAGGTGTTTCTCAGGGCAAGGGCTGTGGTCATGAATTCAATCTCCTGACATCGAGCGTGCAAGATTAGCACTCGCGAGTAATGACTGCTAAGTGTCAGAAAAGTTTCCCACGCTGGCGGCGAATCGGGGCTGAATCGCCATCGCATTGAGCGATTGTCAGGATTGATGCGGACTAAGACTAGCGTCCTTCACCCATGGTGCATCGAACCGAGCGACTACCTGCGGCCGCTGCGTCAGTTCGGTGCGCACCACGGCCTCCGCCGCTAAGGCCAGCGATTGGCGGTCTGCAAAATCGGCAGGATTGAGCGGTACGCAGTAGGAGAGCGTTGCCGTCAGCCCAGGGGATTTCAGCATGCGGACGATGTGCGAGGCGAGGTCGTCATCCCCAATAAATGGGGCGATATCTTGGCCGTCCGGCGTCAAGCCATAGCGGATCGCCACCGGTTGCACTGGGCAGCCGGAATCCAAAGCGGCTTGAAATAAGCGCGGGTGGAACGGCAAAACCTCGCTACCGTCGGTGGTCGTGCCCTCGGGGAACAGCACCACCGCCCCACCCTGCTGCAAATGCGGGCGGAGTTTCTCCAGCAGGGGCTTGGCTCCACCGGCACCACGGCGGATAAAAAAGGTGCCGATGGCCTTGGCGTAGGCCCCTGCAATCGGCCAGTGCTGAATCTCGCTCTTGGCAACAAAGCGCGAGCAAATCCCCGCACCCAGCACAGGGATGTCCAGCCAAGAGACGTGATTGCAGACAATGAGCTGGCCTTGCCCGAGCGGCGGCACTGGCCCTTGCACGACCACCCGCAGACTCAAAATCTGCATCAAGCGCTGTAGCCAGTTGCGGGCGATGGCATCGACATCGACCCAGCCGAAGCGGCTACCGAGAGCCACCCATGCCGCGAGAATCAGGCCGTGGCTGAGGTGCACCAAGAGCCGAGCGCAGCGCAGTAGGAAGCGCAGCAATCCGCGCCCCTCGTTCATGCCGCGAGCGCGAGGTTGCCCTCGGACTTGCGCCCTAAAAAGTGGCGCGCGTAGCGCGGGTTGAGCTCGCTGACATTGAGCAGCATGAAGACATCGGCGCAGTTGAAGTCGCGGTCCCAATAGGGCTCGCCGCACACCTTCGCGCCTAAGCTGACGTAGGCCTTGAGCAGCGGCGGCATCCGCCCAGACTCATCGGCAACCCGCAAATCCGCTGCGGGCAGTGGGCAGTAGGGGCGCACGCGCTGGGTAGCGGGGCTCATGTGCTTGGCACGAAGGCTTTGCAGGATGCGGTGCGCAGCCGTGCCGCCGTCGGCTAGGTCGATACTGGCGCAGCCGAAGAGGTAGTCGAAGCCCTCACGCGTGATGAGCTCGGCAATCCCCTGCCAGAGCAGGGCGATGACCGCACCGTTGCGGTATTCCTTAGCCACGCAAGTGCGGCCGATCTCCAGCACGCGGCCCGGCAGGCTGCGCAGGAGTTCGAGGTCGAACTCGCTCTCGGAATAGAAGCCACCGGCGGCGGCGGCCGAGGCGTCCGAGAGGGCGCGGGTGCAGGCCACGATTTCGCCGGTATCGGCATTGACGACCATCAGATGACGGCAGTAGGGGTCGTAGCGGTCAATGTCCAAACCGCTGCCGCCGCTCTCTAGTTGAGCGCCCAACTCTTCCGCAAAGATGCGGTAGCGCAGGCGCTGGGTGGCGGCAACCTCATCGGCATCGGCAGCGAGGCGGACGACGAATCGCGGTTGGTTGAGCAGCGTGGACGCGACAATCATTTCACTCATGGCGTGCCTCCGTGGCGGGCGCATTGGCTTTTTGATGCCCTGCACCTTACGAAGCCGCTGTGCACTACTGCTTACAGTTGCGTGAAA
>CAZHTI010000046.1:10569-12940 GCA_964535755.1 uncultured Salinisphaerales bacterium
TGATGCCCTGCACCTTACGAAGCCGCTGTGCACTACTGCTTACAGTTGCGTGAAAGTTTGGTGACTACCCTGCCAAAGTTTGACGACAACCCCTACCGCAAGTGGCGTACTGTTGGAGCATTTTTGGTTTGGGTGCTGACATCAAAAAGCTAAAAACCTAGCCGCAGATGTCGCCGATTGCACAGATCACGGCAGGTAAAGCCTTAAGTAGGACTTACGCAAAGCCTCTGGAACCTGTCATTCCCGCGCAGGCGGGAATCCAGGTAGTTTTGTTATTTTTTCCATAAAATACAACGCACTGCGCTTCGCGCATCCTAGATTCCCGCCTGCGCGGGAATGACGATATTTTGTTCATTTGCGTAAGTCCTATTAAGGACTTGCAATCTGCGGCATCTGTGAAATCTGTGGCTCCTGCTTTTGGCTTTTCGTCTGGATACGCGCCGAAAATGCTCTAAGGCGCAACTTCTGCCTTATCGCCGTTCACTTCCAGCCAGGCTTTGCGATCGGTGGCGCGCTTCTTTGCGAGCAGCATGTCCATCAAGGCATCGGTCGGGTGCGGGCGGGCCTTCTCGCCTTCTAACAGCTCCGGCGCGTCTTCGAGTGTGAGCTGCACCAGGCGACGGGTGTCGCGCGTCATGGTGGTTTCGCGCAGCTGCAAAGGGTTCATCTCGCCCAAGCCCTTGAAGCGGGTGACGCTGATTTTGCTTTTGTTTCCTTCCGCCTGTAAGCGGTCGAGCACGCCTAATTTTTCCGCCTCGTCCAGCGCATAAAACACCTGCTTGCCGGCATCGATGCGGAACAAAGGTGGCATGGCGATGTAGACGTGCCCAGCTTGCACCAAGGGCCGGAAGTGCCTGAGGAACAAGGCGCACAGCAGGGTCGCGATGTGCAGGCCGTCGGAGTCGGCATCGGCCAGTACGCAGACCTTGCCGTAGCGCAGGCCGGTGAGATCGGGCGAGCCGGGGTCGACACCAATCGCCACGCTGATGTTGTGGATTTCTTCGCTGGCGAGTGCCTCACCGGCAGTGGCCTCCCAAGTGTTCAGAATCTTGCCTCGGAGCGGCATGATGGCCTGGGTATCGCGATCACGCGCCTGCTTGGCGGAGCCGCCGGCCGAGTCGCCCTCGACCAAAAACAGCTCGGTGAGCTTGGGGTCGGTGAGCACACAATCCGCCAACTTACCGGGCAGTGCGGGGCCGGAGGTCACCTTTTTGCGCACCACCTGTTTGGCGGCCTTGAGCCGCGCACTGGCGTTGGCAATCACCAATTGGGCGATCAGCTCGCCCTGCTCTGGGTGCTGGTTGAGGAACAGGCCGAAGGAATCGTGCACGACGCCGCTGACAAAAGCGGCGGTCTCGCGGCTGGACAGCCGCTCCTTGGTTTGGCCGGCGAACTGGGGGTCCTGCATCTTCACGCTCAAGACGTAAGTCAGCCCCTGCCAGACGTCCTCAGGAGCCAGTTTCACGCCGCGCGGCAGCAGGTTGCGGAACTCGCAGAACTCGCGGATGGCTTCGGTCAGGCCGGTGCGCAGGCCGTTGACGTGGGTGCCGCCTTGCGCCGTGGGGATTAGGTTGACGTAGGCCTCGCCCAGCAGCTCGCCGGTCGGGCCGTCGGCATTCACCCAAGCCAGCGCCCATTCGGCTTCTTCGCGTTGGCTCTTGAACTGACCGGTGAAGGGCGCAGCTGGGACTAGCTCCAAGCCCTTGGCGGCGTCGAGCAGGTAATCCGTCAGGCCGTTCTCGTAGTGCCACTCGGTGGTCTCAGCAGCGACCTCATCGCGCAGGATGATGCGCAAGCCTGGGCAAAGTACCGCTTTAGCGCGCAGGTTTTGCTTGAGCTTGGGCACGGCAAACTTGGGCGTATCAAAGTATTTCGGGTCCGCCCAAAAGCGCACGCGGGTGCCGGATTCCTTCTTGCCTGCCGTGCCCACCTCGCGCAGCGGCGAGCCGGTATTGCCGTTCTCGAAGTGCATGTGGTGCTCTAAGCCGTTGCGCTTGACGTACACCTCCAAGCGCGTCGAGAGCGCATTGACGACGCTGACACCGACACCGTGCAAACCGCCAGAGAACTGGTAGTTGTTATTGGAGAACTTGCCGCCGGCATGCAGCTTGGTCAGCACCAATTCGACGCCGCTGATCTTGTGAACAGGGTGGATGTCGGTGGGGATGCCACGGCCGTTGTCGCTGACTTCGCAGCTGCCATCGGCATGGAGCGTCACCCGCACGGTATTGGCGTGGCCAGCGAGCGCTTCGTCCACCGCGTTATCGATGACTTCCTGCGCCAAATGGTTGGGGCGCGAGGTGTCGGTGTACATGCCCGGGCGCTTGCGCACTGGGTCGAGGCCATCGAGGACTTCAATGGCGTTTACGTC
>CAZHTI010000046.1:13040-21382 GCA_964535755.1 uncultured Salinisphaerales bacterium
TTAGAGCGGTGGCAAGAAGGGGATGGGGTCAACCGGATTGCCCTTCTCGCGAATCTCGAAGTGCAGCACGGTGTTTTGGTCAGGGCCGATGCCGCTCTCGGCAATCACCTGCCCGGCTTTGACTTGCTCGCCCTCTTTCACCAAGCGCTTGCGGTTGTAGCCATAGGCGGTGAGATAGACCTCGTCGTGCTTGATGACGATCAGCTCGCCGTAGCCCTTGAGTGCTGAGCCGGAGTAGGCCACGCGGCCTGCGGCAGCAGCGCGCACCGGCGTGCCTAAGTCCACCGAGACATCGACGCCCTTGGAGCCATTGGCGGGTGCGAAGCTCTTGACCACCGTGCCGATCACCGGCCAGCGCCAGCCCTTGGCGGACACGGCGTTGGCCGCAGCAGATGCGGCCGGCTTGCTGCCGATTTGTGGGACGGGCGGCAACGTGGCACCACCAGCCACAACGGGTGCGGCTTGCGGCATCACCACCATCGGGCCATCGGCAGCGGGTTTGCTGTTCAGCGGCCGCGCTTGCGCGCCAGCGCCCGCAGGCAGGGCGACGACGGGATTGCTAGCCGGGCGGGCAGGAACGATCACATTGCCCGGCAGCGCGGGGGCAATCACCGGCACAGAGGCGGGCGCAGGCAGGCTGGCAACTGGCGGAGGGATTGGCTGGGAAGCGGGCGCTTCGATCACACTGGTCAGGCGCGGCGGGCGGGCGGTGGCCTCGCCCGTCGATGCGGACTGAGCCGGCGCGCTGCTGGGCGGCAGCGGTACCGGTGCACCCACCGGGCGGCGGCTGGGCAAGGGTACAGCCTGCATGCTGGCGCTAGATTCGTTCGCCGGGTACGGCACGCTGCCGGAGGCAGCTGACACTGGGTTGCGATAGGCCGGCGGCGCGAGCCGCAGCAACTGGCCGGGCACGATGAGGTAGTCCTGGCCCAGATTGTTCCCCCCGGCCAAGTCTTGCGGCTGCAAGCCCTTGCGGGCAGCGATGCCGTAGACGCTATCACCCGGCTGCACCACGTATTCGTCCGGCAATAGCGGGCTGCTGATCGCAGTGCCCTGCACGGTTTGGGCGTTGGCGGACGACGGCGGATATTGGTTGGATTCCCGCTGCCAGCCATAGCCGCAGGCTGACAAGCCACTGGCCGCCACCAAACTAAGCACCACCGTTTGCATCTGCCGCTGCTTCATACCCAGCATCCCAAATAAGCCAACAAAAATAAGTAATTACGCCGCACGCTTGGGCTTGGATTTGTGGAATAAAAACCACAGGACAAAGGCCAAGAACAGGGCGATTGCGACGTAAGCCGCTTGGTGCGAGTAGGCGACCACCGTGGTCACCACCGTCTCACCAAAGAAATAGCCCACCGCAACCAAAACGCCGCACCAGATGGTCGCTCCCAAGGTCGTGAGCACTGCAAACGGCAGCAGCGGCATGCCGAAGACGCCGGGCGGCAAGGAGATGAGGTGGCGAATCACGGGGATAAACCGGCCAATGAACGTCGCCCGATTGGCATTCTTGGTGAATAGCTCTTCGGCCTCCTCGTACTTCGCTTGATTGATGAGGACGTATTTGCCGTAGCGCAGCAAAAATGCGCGGCCCACGGTGCGGCCCAAGAGGTAGTTCGCTGAGGCACCAAACAAGCTGCCGAAGCCACCGGCGAGTGTCGCCAGCCAAGGATTGAGTTGCCCCTGCGCGGCCAAGTAACCGGCAGGCAGCATCACCAGCTCAGAGGGCACTGGGAACAAGCTGCTCTCCATCGCCATCAGGAAGAAGATTTCTGTGTAGCCCAATTGCTGCACGACCTCTGCAATCCACAGCTTGAACTCGGTGAACATTAAACGCGGCCTCCTAACAGGGGTACGAAGGCGACGTCGGCGACATGGCGCTCGGTGTAGCCGTCGCCGTGGCGGGTGTAGAGCATGAGTTTTTGCTTCTCAGACGGCCCGACCGGAATCACCAGCGCACCACCCTCGGTCAATTGCTTGATCATCGCAGTGGGGCAGCCTTCAGCCGCGCAGGTCACCAAGATGGCGTCATAGGGTGCAAACGCCGCCCAACCTTGCGAGCCGTCGGCGTAGCCAAAGTGCACGTTCTTGAAGCGCATGGCCGCGAGCTTTTGCCGGGCGGATTCGCTCAGCGCGCGGATACGCTCGACGGTGAATACCGTGTCGCAGAGGCCAGCCAGTATCGCGGTCTGGTAGCCCGAGCCGGTGCCCACTTCCAGCACCCGCATGGGCTTGGGCTTGGCTTGCAGCAGGGCTTGGGTCATGGCAGCGACGACCAAGGCTTGGCTGATGGTCTGCCCGTGGCCGATGGGTAGGGCTTGGTCGATGCGGTAGGCGTTGGTTTGGAAGGCGGGCTCTAAAAACTCGTGGCGCGGCACTTTGGCCATCACCACGAGCACTGCCTCGTGCGTCACGCCGTAATTACGCAACTGCTCGATGAAACTGCCACGGCTGACGGCAGAGGTCAGCCCTCTGCCCTCTTGGTGCGAGTGTGCGGCTGCCCGCCGAGGCAGTTGTGTCAGCGGCGGCTTTATGGGTTGAGCCATGTCTGGAGGTTCGCCAGCGCAGAGTGCTTGGTGAGGTCGAACAGCAGAGGCGTCACGCTGACGCGGCCATGATTGACGGCGTGGAAATCCGTGCCCGGCCCGGCGTCTTCCTCCGCGCCTGCGGCACCCACCCACCAAATCGGCCGGCCACGTGGGTCTTGGCTTTTGACGGCGCGCTCAGCGGTATAGCGATGGCCTAAGCGGGTGACTTCAAAGCCCTGTAACTGCTCGTAGGGTAAGTCCGGCACATTGACGTTGAGGACGGTGTCCGCCGCCATGGGCCTGCTTTGCAGACGGGCGACCAATTCCAAGGCCACCTGTGCGGCCGTCGAGAAATGCTTGGGCTGGTGGGCGACGCAAGAAATCGCAATGGCGGGGATCGCCAAGCGGCGGCCTTCCATCGCTGCGGCGACGGTGCCGGAGTAGAGGGTGTCATCGCCCAAGTTCGCACCGGCATTGATGCCGCTCACCACCATCTCTGGCAGCTCCTCCAGCAGGCCAGTCAGCGCCAAATGCACGGAGTCGGTGGGCGTGCCGTCGACCGACCAGACGGGAATCTCGCCGCCCAATTGCTCGTGCAAATACGGCCGCAAGGGCCGCAACAAGGTGAGGGAGTTAGAGGCACCGCTGCGGTTGCGGTCTGGAGCGACGATTTGCACCGAGTGTGCGCCCTGCAAAGCCAGCGCTAAAGCCCGAATGCCAGGGGCGGTGCAGCCGTCGTCGTTAGAAACCAAGATGCGCATGAACTTAACCTGCATTGACGCCCGAGTGGGCGACAACGCCACCTCAAAATAGGAAGATTGGATACGCTATTTTAGGGTCTGTTGCGCGCATGCGTGGCCCTTTTCGGCAAGCCGACGATGGCCCGCGCCGCAGCGCTCTTCCGCACTGAACTGGCCTTAAAGCTCGTGAAGCACCGCCCTACCCCCCACCGCGCGCCAGCGCCCAGCGCTGAAGGCAGCTTCGCCGCTGAAGTGCTCGGGGTGAAGCGGATGAAACCATCGGACCGCCTGCCGCCTTCGTTGACGCTGCCCGCCCCAACAGCCACCCCCAAACAGCAGGCCTTGGACGACGCTGCGGTGATGAGCGAGCTATTGCTCGACCCGCTGCACTTGGAGGACTTCGAGAGTGGCGAGACCTTGAGCTATCGCGGACTCGCGCTAACGGATGCCGTCTGGCGCAAGCTCAAGCGCGGGCAGTTTCAAATCCAAGCCGAGCTAGACCTGCACGGCTACAACCGCGACGCCGCACGGCTGGCGGTGATTCAGTTCATCAGCAATTGCAAAGATCGTGGCTGGCGCTGCGTGCGGCTCATTCACGGCAAGGGCAACGGCTCGCCCAACTCAGGCCCGGTGATTAAGCGGGTCATGGACGGCTGGCTGCGGCGGCGCAAGGATGTGCTCGGCTTCTGCTCCGCCCGTCCCTGCGACGGCGGCACGGGGGCCATCTACCTGCTGCTGCGGGCCGATTAGCCCACAATCCCCTTGCGATTGCGGCCCGCACGGGCAGTGAGTCGCAGTTTTTTTGCAGGGCTCCTTGCAAGCCGCAACACTCGGGGCACAATGCCCGAAGAGCAGCCGAATCGCTAGCCATGGTGACCACAATGCAGAAAGGGACTCGCAAGCAGACGATTAGGTCTGATCGGCAGGAAGCCGCACCGAACCGCTTCGGAGTGTGGGCGTTTTTACTCATAGCCCTCCTCGCTGGGCAGAGTGCCTTTGCGGCAGGCACTTACGGCGCGCCAACGCCGCGCGACTACGAGATGGCCGAGCCTGCACCGCTGAGCCAATCGGCCACCGAAGCGGCTAATAAATCCTCAGGATGCAATAGCTGCCATACCGCCACCGACCACGCCAGCATGCACGCCAACCCCGCAGTGGTGCTGGGTTGCACGGACTGCCACGGCGGCAATGCGGCGATCTACAAACCAGAGGGCAGCGAGCGCCCAGAACTGGCCTATAGCAAGGCCGAGGACTTAGCCCACGTGTTGCCGCTGTGGCCAGCGTCTTGGAAGACCGCCGCTAATCCGCCGCACACCTACACCCTGCTCAACCGCGAGAGCCCGGAGTTCATCCGCTTTGTGAACCCCAGCGACTACCGCGTCGCCGATTACGCCTGCGGTGCCTGCCACCAGCCGATTATCGAAGCCAGCCGCCGCAGCCTGATGAGCACCGGCGCGATGCTCTGGGGTGGAGCTGCGTACAACAACGGCATCCTGCCGTTCAAGCGCTATGTGACTGGCGAGTTCTACGCCCCCGCAGACGCCAAGCCCGCCTTTGCCGATCGCCCAGCCATCGCGCCCATCGGCCCCTTGAAGCCTGAGTTTTTGGAGCAGCTCGACGACTTCACCGGCGGCCCTAGCCCCGCCAAGCACCAGACCTTCCTCGCGGCGGCCGTCAAGAACCCCGTGCCGGTGACGCCTGAGATGGAGCGCCGTGGCGTGGTGCCGGTGCTCTACCCGCTGCCGACCTTCGAGACCATGCCGCCTGCGGACATCTTCCGCGTCTTTGAACGCGGCGGCCGCAACATCATCTCGGCCTTTGCTGAGACTGGCCTGCCCAACTCCACCGGCCTACTGCAACGCTTGGAGGAACCCGGCCGACCCGACCTCAAAGCCAGTAATCGCGGCCCAGCCACCGGCGCGCGCATCGCCGTGCCGGTGCTGAATCTGCATAAGACCCGCTTGAACGACCCCTACCTGTGGTTCTTGGGCACCAACGAGCAACCCGGCGACTACCGCAGCTCCGGCTGCGCCGCCTGCCACGTCGTCTACGCCAATGACCGCGAGCCAAGGCACTCTGGCCCTTACGCCAAGTTCGGCCACGGCGGCACCAGCCAGAGCAAAGACCCGACCATCAGCAAAACCGCGCAGGGCCATCCGCTCAAACACGAATTCACCCGCGCCATCCCGACCGCACAGTGCATGGTCTGCCACATGCACCAGCCGAATATCTTCTTGAACTCGATGCTCGGCTACACCATGTGGGACTACGAGAGCAACGCGCCCTTCATGTGGCCAGAGCAGGAGAAAAAGCCTAGTCACAGCGAGATCTTCGAGATCAATAAGCGCAACCCGGAAGAAGCCGCCATCCGTGGCAAGTGGGGCGACTTGGACTTTTTGAAGAAAGTCTGGGAGCACAACGACGAGCAAAAAGACACCACCTTCGCCGACTACCACGGCCACGGCTGGAACTTCCGCGCCATTTATAAGCGCGACAAAAAAGGCAATCTGCTCGACGCCAAGGGCGGCATGGTCGATGACAAAGACCCGCACAAATTCAACAAAGCCCAGCAGCTTTATTCCATCCATGTCGAAAAAGGCATGCACTGCACGGACTGCCATTTCTCGCAGGACATGCACGGCAATGGCCACCTCCAAGGTGAGGTCGCCCAAGCCATAGAAATCGAATGCCAGGACTGCCATGGCACGGTGGATAAGCTGCCCACTCTGCGTACCTCCGGCCCTGCCGCCCCGCCCGCCTCCTGCCCCAGCGGCAGCCGACCAGAGCCGGGCAATGGCGTAACCGCTGACGTCTGCCGCTACGCCAATGGCCAGACTGGGCCAATGCTGTCGGGCACTGACCTCTCCCAAACCCGTGTGCAGGATGGGCGACTACGCTTTGAGTGGGTGAAGCAGCCCTGCTCTGCGAGCACCGCTCGCAAGGGTTCCGAACGCTCGGCCAAGCAAGGCCGGGCCGGCGAGGATGCAGCCATGGATGGCTGCACCGACGGCTTTAGCACCAAGCTGTTCCAGCGCAGCAGTGTCACGCCCGGCTTGGAGTGGGAAGTCCACACGGTGAAGGACTCGGTCACGCCCGGCCATAAGTTCTATAACGCCAAGGCGGCTAGAGCCAAGCTGATGACCAAGGACACCGAGACCCAGAAATGGGGCGGCAACGTGGCGGCCGAAGCCCGCGCGCACAAAGACGACGAAATCCTATGCGTCACCTGCCATAGCTCATGGACCACCAGCTGCTTCGGCTGCCATTTGCCGATCCAAGCCAACTGGAAGACCGAGCGCCAGCACTTTGAAGGTGGCGAGACCCGCAACTACGCGACCTATAACCCGCAGGTTGCCCGCGATGACTTCTACATGCTGGGCAAGCACGGCGAGGTCAAAGGCAATCGCATCGCCCCAGTGCGCAGTTCCTCGGCCTTGATTTTGTCGTCCACCAACTCCAATCGCGAGCAGATTTATGTGCAGCAGGCACCGGTATCTGCCGGTGGCTACTCCAGCCAAGCCTTTGCCCCGCACTACCCGCACACCGAACGCACGACCGAGACCAAAACCTGCTCCGATTGCCATCTGTCTAAAGCCAACGACAACAACGCTTGGATGGCCTCGCTCCTAGGCTTGGGCACCAACTTTGTGAACTTCGTCGGCTACCACGCCTATGTCGGCAGTGAGCAAGGCGTTGCCGCGGTGCGCGTGACTGAGTGGGACGAGCCGCAAGCGGTGATTGGCTCTTACCTGCACCGCTACGCCTACCCCGAGCGCTACGCCCGCTTCGAGCAGCGCAAACGGCAGCTGCCGGATGGCTTCCCCAATCGCATCGGCGAGGCGGTGCGCTGTGTTGCGCTGCGCGGTGAATACCTCTACGCCGCCCAAGGCCCGGACGGCATGCAGGCGTTTGATGCCGCCAGCGTCGGCAACAAGGGCTTTAGCCAGAAGCTGATCACCGCGCCCTTCCTTGCGAACGCACCCCGCATCAAGAGCAAGAACGCCACCTGTGTGGCCCTACCCACTAATCAGCCGATCAACCCAGCGAAGAATGCCGACGCCGGCATGCGCGCCATCAACCAAGAGCAGTTGATGCACCCGCTCTACTCCTACGCCTTGGTGAGCGATGCCGAAGAAGGCCTGATCTTGGTCAACGTCAACACCCTGGCCGACGGCGACCCGCGGAATAACGGCTTCCAGCGTGCGCTGACTTGGATGGGCGACGCCCAGCAGCCGCAGCTGCTCAAGGGTGCGCGCTACCTGACCATCGCCGGCACCTACGTCTATGTGCTGGCGGATGCCGGCTTGGTGACGCTGAACCTCAACGAGCCGCTGAAGCCGCAGGTCGAGAGCGTGCTGCCTCTGCCCGCTGCCACCAGCATCGCCGTGCAGTTCCGCTACGCCTTCGCGACCACGCCGCGCGGGCTAGAAGTGCTAGACCTCACCCAGATGGGCGCGCCGAAGCCGGTGGCTTTGCTGCCGATGAGCGACGCGCGGCGCGTTTACGTCGCGCGCACCTATGCCTACGTCGCTGCGGGCAAATCCGGCTTGCAGATTGTGGATGTGCAAAACCCGACCAAGCCCTTCGTGTACCAGAGCTTTAATCCGGACAACCGCCTGCAAGGTGCTAACGACGTGGTAGTCGGCTCCACCAACGCCAGCCTGTTCGCCTATGTCGCGGACGACTCCGGCCTACACGTCGTGCAGTTGACCGACCCCGACACCCAACCCAAGTTCTACGGCTTCTCACCCGACCCGAAGCCGGTGTGGATCGCCCATTGGCCGAGCAAAACCCCACTGCTGGCACTGAGCAAGGGCCTAGACCGTGACCGCGCCGTCGACGAAACCGGCCACCAAATCGCCGTCTTCGGCCGCATCGGCTCGCGGCCATTCTCACGCAGCGAGATGGAGCGCTTGTTTATGGATAAGGGCGGCAAGCCTTGGTTTGTGGAGGATTAGGCAGCGCTTATCGGGGATTGCCACTCAACGGGCCCACCCGGCCGGCCTACGCTTGCCACCCCTCCGCGGGAGGGCAGAACCACCCCGTCAGGCTGCGCCTGCCACCCCTCCGC
>CAZHTI010000047.1:0-20913 GCA_964535755.1 uncultured Salinisphaerales bacterium
TGGCAATGCTTCTATGACCAGTAACTACCGTTGCACTTCAAAGTTGAAGTCAAGATCTATTGTCCGGCAGACATCTAGGCAGCCGCGTTTCTCGCACCTCACTTCAGACTCTACATCGTCGCCAATGGTTTGCATATGTTGTTTTGTCGCCACGCAGCGCACTGTGAGACGTCGACTCCTATCGTCGGCAAACCGCTTAGAAGGGCAATAGTCCGACGCAGAGTTGCCGAACGTACTACTCAAGCTGAGTAGATATGGAGAAACTAAAGTTATCTGTACCCCAACCTCCCTCTAAACGCCAAATAATCCGCCGTGACCTGCTTGGGGTCTTCGAGCATCGGCAGATGGCCAATGCCGGGCAGCATGATCACTTCGGCATTCGGCATGAGTTGGTCGATCACCGCTGCGGTGCCGGGGTGGATGGCGCGGTCTTTATCGCCCCAGACGACGAGCGTGGGGGTGTTCAGGCCACGGATGCGCTCTTCCACTGATTCGCTGCGCAGTTGTTTGAAGATGCTTTGCTCCAGCTCGGCATTGGCGATGCGGCGGTCGGCCATCACGTTGAGCACCGGGCCGGGGATATACGGGGGCTTCGCCATCACGAAATCGACCGTGCGGCGGAAGTCTTCGCGGCTTTGTGCCAGCAGCGGGTTTTTGCCGGTGCGGGCGATGACTTGGTTCAGCTCGCTTTGCGGTGCGCTGTTCCAGAAGCCGCCGGCGTTGAGGATCCACAGGCTCTGCACCAGCTCGGGGAACAGGGCGGCGTATTCCAGCGAGATGTGCCCGCCCATGGAGTTGCCGCCGACGTGCAGTTTGCTGATGCCGAGTGCGGTCATCAGGCCTTGCAGGCGGCGCGCCTGTTCGCGTGGGGTGTAGCGGATGTCAGCGGGGCGGTCGGACTCGCCGAAGCCGATGTGGTCGGGGATGACGACGCGGTACTTGGGCGTGAGGCCGCGCGCTACGCGCAGAAAGTTGTCCTTATCGGCGCCAAAGCCGTGCAGCAACAGCAGCGGCGTGCCACTGCCGCCTTCCAGATACACATAGCGCAGGCCGTCTGCCAGCGTGATTTCTTTGCGGACTAGGCCAGCGCGCTCGCGCTCGGCGGTCACCGCACTCGCGGCGACGCGCTCAGGGGCTAGATACAGCATGGCAACGAGTGCGGCAGTGGCGAGCAGGAGCACGCCGAGGAAGGATTTGAGAACAATCTTGAGCATCGTAAAAACCCCTATTTTTCAACGGTGTAGAGAATGTCGCCGCCGGCATTGAGGCCAGCTTCGGTGCGCAGCTTAAAGCCGCGGCCTAGGTCATAGAGCAGGCGGAAGACGTTGGCGGCGTCGAATACGCCGACGCCGTAGCTGACGTAGAGCTTGGGCGAGAGGTATTTGCCGAGGGTGACGCGCGCTTGGCTGACGTCCTCGCCCGCCGCAGCACCGACGCTGACCTCATCGAGGCCCACCAAGCGGCCTAGCCTGCCGAGCAGGAAGTCACCGCCGGATACACCCAGCGACAGGGCAGCGGAATTGACGGCGGTGCGCTCTGAGCTACTGGTGCTGGAGAGCGGGCGGCCGAGCACCAGCCAGGCGATTTTGTCCTCACGACTCAGGCTGGCGTCGCTGGAGATGACGTCGAACAGCGGCGCCTCCAAGCTGCCGCGCACCAGCACGGCGACGAAGAACTCATCGCCAAAGTCGCGCACGGCACGGAAGTCCACCGTGGGGTCGGTGATCGGCCCGCCGGCGAACAGCAGGCGGCCGGTTTCTAGCCGAAGGTCTTGGCCGTAGGCCTTGTAGCGGCCTTCGACGATGCGCAGCTCGCCGCGCGCGCGGGTGGCGGCGAGGCCGGGGGCGTCGCGGGCGGTGATTTCACCCTCAATCCGCGCCTTAAGGCCAAATCCTTCAAAGCGCACGGCATCGCCCAGCACCACGCGCACTTCCGCCTCAATCGGCAGTGAGGGTTCTAGGGGTGCGGGGCGGCCCACGACGACCACATCGCGGCTCGGCGCTTGCGCACCTGCGGCCAAGCGACGCGGGGTGATCTCGGCCTTGGGCACGGTGACGCTGCCGGTGAGCTTGGCCCCTTCTGGCCGATAGTCGAGCAGCAAATCCGGGCTGACCCAGACGCGGTAATCGGCGAGATTCACCGCCTGCACGTCCTTGCCGACGGCGCGGATTTGCGCGCTGAGGGCAGCGCCACCTGCGGCTGGGTCGATGCGCGCGCTGCCCTCCAAATTGAGGGTGCCGCCGCCGGAGCGCAGGCTGCCGATGAGTTTCAGCGCGCCGGAGTCGTCACCGGTGACGCGGGCGCTCACGGCCTCCAGCTTGAGGCCCGCTACCGGCACGTTGGCGGCGGCCTTGCTTAAGCTGAGCTCACCGGCAAAGCGGGGCGCGGCGATGGTGCCGCTGAGTTGCAGCTCGCCGTTGACGGCACCGACCAAGCCTTCCAACTGCGGTGCAAAGCTCTGCAAAAAGCTAATGCTGGGGATGGCCAATTGCACCGCTCCGGCGAGGCTGCGGGTGCGCCAATCGGCACCGGCTTGCGGTACGCGCAGGCTGGCCTTGGCTTGACCCAAGTCCGCGTTGATTTCTGCCGCTGCCGCCCAAGCTTGGCCGTCGGGGGCGAGGGTCAAGCGCGCCGATTGCAGTTGCAGCGACTGCTGCTGCGGCAGGCTCAAACGGCCGGGGCCGATGCGCAGCTGCACGTTCGCGGTGCGCAGACTGCTGCCGACGAAGGCCAAGCGGCCTTCGCCTTGAGCGTCGGCCTGTAGCAGCACGTCCTTGGGCAGCAGCGGTTGCAGCATCGCGAGTGCGAACTGCTCAAGGCTAAATTGCAGATTGGCGTTGCCGCCTGCGACTGCCGCATCGAGGCAGAGCCTTGCGGCATCTGCCGCCAAGCAGGCGCGCTCAATTTTCTGAGCGCGGGCAGAGAGCAGCAGCGCGGCGGGTGCGGTGAGGCGCAGCGGCGGCGCGCGTGCGGCGTCTAGCTCCAAGCGCTCCAAACTGCCTCGCCACTGCCCGGTTTTGGGCGTGTAGCCGCCGCTCAGTGCGAGTGCAATCTTGCCCTCGGGCGCACTGCTATCCAGCGTTAATTGGTGCTTGTGCAACAGGCCAGCGAGGTCGAGCTTGAGGCTATCGACCCTGCGGCCCGCAGCGGTGATGCCCGTGGCTTGCAGATTGGCGCTGCTGCGGCTGCTGGCGCTGCCTTGGGCCACGAGTTTGAGCGCCTTCACGCTGCCGTAGTCGGCATGGGCAAGTGCTGTCGCGTCTGCCTTGAGTTGCAGGCTGGGCTGTTGCAAGGGGCCGGTCGCGACCACGCTTGCCGTGACGCGGCCCTTGGTCTTGGGGATGAAATCGCCCAAGTTGCCGGCCTTGAATTGGGCGCTGGCGTCGAGGTCCGGCAGCAAGCGCCCGCTGCCGGTCAGCACGGCCGAGCCGCTCTGTAGATTGAAGCTGCTGAGATCGACACGGGTCACACCCTTGCTCTGCTCAGCGCGGCCTTGGGCTTTAAGGCTTAAGCGCTGGCCGCGCAGGGTTGATGGCCCCAGCGCGGCTTTAAAGATCAAGCTCTGGCCGCCGCTGGACTGCTCGCCTTGGATGCTGGCCTCGCCATTGAGCGCGCCGGGGAAGTCTGGGAACAACAAGCCCGGATTGAGGTCGGCCCAAGTCAGCTTGGCATCGGCGGCGAGCGTCGGCTGCCATTGGATCGTCCCTGCCCCGCTCATACGACCGTCTTTGGGGTTGTCCGCCATCAGTTCCAGCTTGGCTATTTGGACGCTGGATTCTTTGAGCCGCGCTTGCAGCGACAGCGCAAAACCCAGCGGCGCCGCCGGTTTGCTGGCGGCAGTAGGCAGGGCCTTCTTGCGCGCTGCGGTGCTGGGTTTGGCCGCAGGCTGCGCGGGCACGGCGGGCAGCACGCTGCTGGCGGCGACTAGCCTTGCTTGCGCACCAATTGCGAGGTCTTCCGGCAGGCCTTTGAGAGTCAGGCGGAGCTTGCCGCCAGTGATTTGCGCAGCACCTTGAAGCGGCCAGCGGAGTTCATCGCCCTGCACTAATAAATCCGTTGCGCGGCCATTGAGGCCCAAGCGGCCATTGGCCAGCAGCTTGGCGGGGCCGGCGATGGCGAGTGGCGCAAAAGCGATAGCGTCGCCCTCTAGCAGCACCAAGCCAGCAGCGCCGAGCGCGCCGTAATCCGGGTGGACGAACGCCGCGTGGCGCACTTGCAAGCCTTGGCCGTCCCAAACTGCGGCGGCAGAGAGTGCTCGCAAGCGCAGCGGCTGCTCCATGCCCTGCTGCAGGAAGCTGAACTCCCCGACCTTCGCCGCATCCACGACCAAGTCCAAGGGCAGGCGCGCGGGCAGTGGCTCGAAGGGCGTCGGCGGGCTGGGCTTGGTCTGCAGCGCCACGCTGGCGGCTGCGAGATTGGTGACGTGCAGGCGCTTGAGCAGCAAGGCCTGCGGCCGCCATTGCAGTTTGACCGCGCGCAGGTGCAGGTCGCTGGTGTCGGTCTTGAAGTAGAGGTCTTGGATGATGATCTCGCCCCAAAAGCCGCCGGTGACGCCCTCCGCCTTGACTTGGCCATTGGTGAGGCGCTCTGCGGCTTGGAAGGCCCAAGGCCCGCCGTGCTGGGTGAACAACAGCAGGCTTAAGGCCAGCATCAGCAGCAGCAATAGGCCCGATAAGCTCAGTACCGTGAGCAGAGCCACTCGGCGGCTGAAGGCCTTGAGATGCTGCTTCATAGCCCGACCCGCACGCCGAGGTGCAAGCGCACGGGCGTGCCGTCGCCCGAGAGCGGATGCGCTAAATCCACGCGCACAAAACCAAACGGCGCGCGATAGCGGAAGCCCAAGCCGACTCCGTAGGAAGGCTCCGGCAAGGCGTTATCGGCAGCGCCCCCCGCGTCCAAAAACACGGCAGCGCCATAGGGGCCAGTGATACGCCGCTCTAATTCGACGCTGCCGGTGGCGACGAACTTGCCGCCGAGGTTGCGGCCCGCAACATCGCGCTCGCCAAACTCGCGGTAGCCGTAACCGCGCACCGAGTCATCACCACCTGCATAGAAGCGCTGCTCCAAGGGCAACGACGCCAATCCCTTCACGAAAGTCGCCCCGTACTCGCCGCGCGAGAGCAGTTGCAGGCGCAGCGGCAGCGGGTAGGCCCACTGCACTACGGTGCGTGCCTGTAGGAAGCTCACATCCGACAACAAGCCCTCCTGCGCGCCGTGGACATCGACAAAAAAGCTCAGCCCGCGCTGGGTGTGGATGGGGTTGTCGCTGACGCGGGTGGAGAGGCTAATCCCCGGCACCAGCACGTTGGTTTCGCCCTCCAGCCTCTGGCCTGCGGCATTGGCGGCGGCGGAGAAGCCAATGTCGGTAATCGAGCGCGTGAACTCTAGGTAATAGCGGCGCTTCCAGCGGCCTAGGCTGCGCTCAAGGCTCGCACCCAGCTTGTAGTCCTCGGTACCGACGTCCTCGTCGAACTGCTCCTGCCTCGCTTCGCCGGTAAAGCTCCAAAACTCGCCTGGCACCGTGCCGACGGGTATGCGCCAAGTACCGCGCAGGCTGCTGATTTCCTCCGAGGCGCGCAGCTCAGCACTCAGCTTATGACCAGCCCGATTGAGCCTGCGGACATCGCTACCGATGCTGCCGCGAAAGCCCGTGTCGGTGCCGTAGCCAAGCCCTACGGAGTCGCGCCGGTTCTTGCGCGCTTTGAGATCCACCACCACCGGCACCGCTCCGCCTTTTTCGCCGCCGGCAAGCGCGCTGCGGTCGCCGTCGGCCTGCACGGTTTCGAAGTAGTCCATGTCGGCAAGCGCGAACTGGCTCTCCAGCAGCAGGTTGGGCGCAAAGGGCTGGCCTTCGCGGTAGCGCAGATAGCGGCGCAGTAGCTCCTCACGGAGGTCAAATTCGCCGGTGAAGCGCGTCGGCCCGAAGTAGTAACGCGGCCCAGCGCGCAGGGTGAACTGCGCTTGGGCACTCAGTGCTTCGGGGTCGACCTTCAGCACATTGCGGGTCAGGCTGGCATCGAGGTAGCCGTCATTGCGCGCGCTGGTCACTAGCGCCGATTTGATCGCCTCGTAATCGGCGTGGCGCAAGCGGCGGCCCTCCCGCCAGCGCGGGTCAGCGCGCAAGTCCTCGACAAAGGCCAAGTCCTCGCCTGCCCCTTCAATCACCACATCGGCGGACTCCACCCAGCGCACCGGCGCGCCGAGGGTGACACTAAGCCCTAGCCGATAAGCCCCCGCCCCGCCTTGCCAGTTGCTGCTGACTTGGGCGCGGTAGTAGCCGAACGGCTCCAGCGCTTGCAGCGCGGATTTCTCCGCCGTCTTCTGCAAGCTCAGGGCGCGCTCATCGGTCAGCGTGCGGTCTTCGGCGGCTTGGGCAAAGCCTAAAAAGGCGATGACATTGCTGCGGATTTCTTCGTCGTCAATGCCGTTGACCACGACATCAACCTTGACCTGAGTGACCGCCTTGGCGGGTGCTTCCTGCGGCAAGGTTTGCGCTTGCACGCTGTTCACGGCGGCCACAGCGACGATTGCGGCAAGCAGACCACGACCTGCCCAAAAACGCAGCAATCCCCCAAACATGGCTAGCCGCGCGCCACTCAGGGCTGGGCCGCCCGAGCGCATCAGGCCGCCTGCGGGTCGGCGTCGGGGTCGCTGATCAGCCAGTTGCTGGGCGCGAGGTTTGCGCCGCCTAGGCTGGCAAAGTCGAACAACTTGGGGTCGGCGAGTTGGCTGGGGGCGACGTTGCAGAGGCCACGGAAGATCGTCTCGATACGGCCCGGATGCTCACGCTCCCACGCGTCCATCATCTTCCGCACTTGCTTGCGTTGCAGGTTCTCTTGGCTGCCGCAGAGCGTGCACGGGATGATCGGGAAGGCCATCTGCTCGGCATAGGCAGCGAGGTCTTCCTCTCGGCAATAGGCCAAGGGGCGGATGACGACATTGGCACCGTCATCACTGAGCAGCTTGGGCGGCATCGCTGCCGCTTTACCGCCGAAGAACAGGTTCAGGAAGAAGGTGCTGACGATGTCATCGCGGTGGTGGCCGAGGGCAATGCGGGTGAAGCCTTCCTTCTTCGCATGCGTGTACAAGGCACCGCGCCTAAGGCGCGAGCACAGGCTGCACATGGTCTTGCCTTCTGGGATGTTGCGCTTGACGACCGAGTAGGTGTCTTGCTCCAGAATCGTGAAGGGCACGCCCTTGGCCTTGAGGTAGTCCGGTAAAACATGCTCGGGGAAGTTGGGCTGCTTTTGGTCCAGATTCACCGCGTGCAGCTCAAAGCGCACGGGGGCTTTGGCCTGCAATTGCAGCAGCATCTCCAGCATGGTGTAGCTGTCTTTGCCGCCGGAGAGGCAGACCATCACGCGGTCGCCTTCGCCGATCATTCCGTAATCCATGATGGCTTGGCCGACATTACGCCGCAGCCGCTTGGCGAGCTTGGCACCCTCTAGCCGGTGTTTTTCTGCACGCGGGCGCGTTGGGAAGGCAACTAGGGTTTCGTGCACAGACATAGCAGTCATCAAAAGCGTGGGGATTGCCTAGTTTAAGGGGCCAAGGGGTCTGCCCGCTTTATGCCCACTGCGCAGCACGGCCGCGCCTGCTCTGCCAAGCCGTGTTTGCAAGAGCGACAAAATCAGTGAAGCTCGACCATCGCGCAAAGCCCAAAGACCCTCCATGCCCGCCACTCCGAAACTAGAACCCATCGCCAGCACCCGCATTGAGCGCGTGCTGGGCCATATCGAACGCATCGGCAATAAATTGCCGGACCCTGCCGTGCTCTTTATTGGCCTGTTGTTCATCGTCTGGCTGCTGTCTTGGGCGCTCTCAGGCATTGATTTCGGCGTGATTGACCCGCGCAGCGGCAAGGAGTTGGTGATCAACAACCAGCTCTCGGGCGCGGCGATGACCAGCTTCTTGAGCAACCTTGTCACCACCTTCACCAGCTTCCATCCGGTCGGTGTGGTCTTGGTGGCACTTCTGGGCATCGGTGTCGCCGAGCACACCGGCTTTATCAACGCCGCGCTGCGGGCGATGCTGGCCGTCACCGCGCGCGCGCTGCTCACCCCCGTGCTGATTGCAGTAGGCATCTTCAGCCACACGGCGGTGGACGCCGGGTACGTCTTGGTCATCCCCTTGGGCGGGGTGATTTTCTACGCCGCTGGCCGCCATCCTTTGGCGGGGATTGCCGCAGCTTTTGCCGGTGTCTCCGGTGGGTTTTCAGCGGCCTTCGTCCCCTCCTCGCTAGACCCAATGCTCGCAGGCATTTCACAGGCGGGCGCGCAAATCCTCGACCCCAGCGTCACCGTCAACCCGCTCAACAACTACTACTTCACTGCTGCATCGGCCCTGCTGATTATCGGCGTCGGCTGGTTTTTGACCGACCGCATCGTCGAGCCGCGCCTGCGTGCCACCGCACTCGATGGCGACCTCAAAGACCTGCCCACCATGCAGCCCTTGGAGCCCTACGAGCGCCGTGCGCTGCGTGGTGCTGGCTTGGCGATGCTGGCGGGGATTGTCGTGCTCGTGCTCACCGCACTGCCCGAGTCCTCTGCTTGGCGCGCACCCAATGGCGCTTTGACCGATAGCACCGCACCGATGATGCGCTCCATCGTCGCCCTCATTTTCCTGCTGTTCCTGCTGCCCGGCATCGTCTACGGGCTCATGGCCGGCACCATGAAGTCCTCGCGCGACCTCATCGCCGGCATGAGCAAGGCCATGAGCGGCATGGGCTACTACTTGGTGATCATGTTCTTCATCGCCCAATTCATCGCTGCTTTTGGCGCTTCCAACTTGGGCGTGCTGCTGGCCTTGAAGGGCGCGGCCGCGCTCAAGGCCGCGGCGCTGCCATCCGGCGTCACCATCACCGGCATCATCTTGCTCACCGCCTTCATCAATCTCTTCATCGGCTCGGCCTCGGCCAAGTGGGCACTGCTCGCGCCGATTTTTGTACCCATGCTGATGCAGCTCAATGTCTCGCCGGACTTAGCCCAGGCCGCCTACCGCATTGGCGACTCCAGCGCCAACATCATCACCCCGCTGATGCCCTACTTCCCGCTGGTCGTGGTGTTCTGCCAGCGCTATGTCAAAGGCACGGGGATCGGCACGCTGGTGGCACTGATGCTGCCGTATTCGGTCTGCTTCCTGGTGATTTGGACTGTGTTCCTCATGCTGTATTGGACGCTGGGCCTGCCGTTGGGCCTAGGTGCCAGCTACACCTACGGCGGCTAAAGCGGGCGCGCTGCCATCGGCCTTGCTCAGGCTGTTGCACCAGCGCAGACTCGGGCAAATAACAAGCCGGAACGGATCGAGAGGGCGGCACCATGTCCGAGCACAGCAAGCGAAGCACCGCGCAGTACCTTGGCCCGATGCTGGCGGCCGTGCTGCTGTTGGGCGGCTGTAGCGCAGTGGGCCATCAGCCGTCCGAGGGGGTGGCCCCTGCCCTGCCAGCGCCTTTACCGGCTCCAAAGCCCGTGCCGGTTGCGCCGCCAGCACCTATGCCGACGGCGGCCGCGCCCGCTAATCCCTCGCCGGAGCCTCCGCCAACGGGCGGCAGCCCCCAGCCCAGCAGCGGCGCAACCGCACCACACCCGACCAATTCCGCACGGCCACCGAGGCGCTACCAGACTGCGGCCAGCACCGCCCCAGCGCCGCAGCCCAGCGAAGTACCCGATGACGACGCCAGCCTGCCGGCCGAGGCCATCGTGGAAACGGCGGAAGGGTCACTCGCCGAGCTTGAGCCTGCAGCCGGCAGCGCGGTGCTGCGGGATGCCGCCGTCGCCTATGCGCTGTCCGACGGCCCGGTGAGCAAGCATCAAGCGGTGAGCCTGAGGGTCGTCGCCTCGTTCGCACTCGACCACGCGGCGCTGCGCGCCTACATGGCACCCGGAGCCAATCCGCAAGCGGCCAGCGTTGCCGCCGTAGGCAGCGAGACGCGCATCCTCGGTGTCGATACCCGCGAGGTGGCCTTTATCCGCGCGCGCATTCAGTGCGATGCCGCGCTGCTGCTCTGCACCGAGGACGACGCCGTCTTCCCCATTACCCAGCGGGTGTTCGACTGGACCTGGAGCATCCGCGCCGCCGTGGAGCAAACGGCACGCGCGACCGTGGGCGTGGCGTTTGAAGGCGCAGCGGTGCGCGAGGGCCCCTACACGCGGCTTGCGACGGTGCCCGCGCTTGCGGTGCCGATCAGTGTCGATGACCCCGTGGTCGGCTGGCTGCAACGGCTCACACTTTGGTTCACGGAGTCCTCTGCCGCCCTCACGGCGCTACAGGGCACGCTCGCTGCCCTTGCGGCGGTGGCGGCGATCGTCGGCGGCTGGTGGGCGCGGCGGCGATCGCGGGCATCAAAGCCCGCGCCTTAGCCGGCCTGTAGTCCGCACTTTTTGCAGGTACCTCAGAAATGCTGCCCGCCCGCTTTCGCCAACAACGCACCGATCAGAGTCGCTCCACTCCGCGCCTGCTCCCGCCGTGCTTAGCGCTCGCCGCTGCGATAGCGCTCGCCGCCTGTAGCGATCGCACAGAAAAGCCGGCTGTGGTCGCCGCAGCGGTCGAGCTGCCCAGCGCCGAGCTCGGCGAATTAGCGATGCAAGAAGGCCGCTATGCCGAGGCGCAGGACATCTGGCGCACCCGCGCTGCCGCAGGCGATGCGGAGGCGCAGTACCAAATGGGCTGGATGTTTCGCAACGGCTACGGCCTAGCGATTAGCGAGCAGCAGGCGATCAGCTGGTGGCAGCAGGCGGCCGACCAAGGGCACATCGAAGCGCATTTAGCTTTGGCCAACCTCTACCGCGCCGGTGGCCGCGACCTCAAGCCCGACTTGGCACTCGCCCTGCCGCATTTGGCGGCTGCGTCATTGGAGGATGAGGACGCGCTATCCCTGTTCCGTGCCTACTACCAAAAAGGCGGCAAAGCGGTCACGGCGGCGATGCCCAAGATCATCCGCATTGCCCCGCGCGCACTGGGCAAGCTGAGGGTAGTCGGCCCTACTGCGGTAGAGCTACGCCACGCGCCCGCAGGCGCACGCGGTAAAGACGCCGCGCGTCTGCTACCTCCCGCCGCACAGGTCGTGGTGCTACGCCGCAAGGGCGATTGGTTAGAAGTGGGCGCCACCGCCAGTGGTGACAGCGGCTGGGTGCTTGCGCGTGAGTTGGCCCCCGCGCCGCAACCCACCGAGCCGGATAACTCCTAAGCCCTGCAAGCACCTAGCCGCTGATGCCGCTCGCACCCTTGGCGCGTGGGTCACGGTTTTTGTGGGCCATCGCCGCCACGCCTTTGATGTGCTTGATGCGCTTGACGTAACCGCGCGTCTCACGCGGCGAATGCGGCGCTATCTCTTGCCAAGCCTTGGCACGTTTGGGCTGCAATTTGCGGTGGGCTTTGAGCACACCACCCAGGCCGGCGTTGTAAGCGGCGAAGGCAACGAGCAGTTTTTCCTCATCCGGCATGCCGTCCCAAACTTGGTGGGTAAACAAGTAGCGGTTGTAATAAATGCCGGCGGCAATGTTCCAACGAGGCGTGCTGATGTCCTTGAAGTGCGGGTTTTTGTCGCGGATCTCGGCGTAGGTCGCCGGCATCAACTGCATGACACCGATGGCCCCGACATGGCTCTTGGCATTGTGGTTTAAGCGCGACTCAGCAATCGCTTGCGCTTTGAACCAGCGCCAATCAAAGCCCGGCCCAAAGTAACGCTTGCTGTACTTCTTGAAGTATTCGTCGTACTGCTTGCCCCAAGCGCTGGAGTCCACTGGCGGGTAGTCCTCGGCAGAGGCCGCTGGCAGCACCAGCAGCGCCAGCAGCAAGCACAGCCAACGGCCTGCGCGCATTAGTTGAGCGCCATACCGATGACCAGACCTAGGCCAATGCCCATGCCGATGAAGATGCCCATCAAAGCCAAGCCCACGGCCACATTGCCTTTGGCGAGTTGCTCACCGATCTTGAACTTCACCAAGTGGCTAAACAGCTTGGTGCCGAGATAGCTGAAGAGCATCAACATCAAGCCGCCGATGGCGCAATACACCAAGTTCAAAACAATGGGCGAAAGAGATTCCATGCGGTGCTCCCAGAGCAATGAGTGCCAGTGCAAGCTGGCGGGGAAAGTGCGCGCAACCTGCATGCCGCGTGCCTAGTAGGGGCGAGGCATGCCTCGCCGCTACCGCATGACTCGCGCCTAACGGCTGCGCCGCCTCCACCATACCAAGCCAAGGAGCGCTGCGGCAATCGCTAATGCAATCGGCCACTGCCGCAGCAGATACGCCCGCCGCGCGTTCCATGCCGTTTGCTGGTGCGGGTCGAAGTCCGTCGGCAGCGCCAATACGCCTTGCTCCGCTGCGTATTTTTGATAGGCCGCAATCATGGTTTGCAGGCGCTCAGGCTCTTGCTGGCTGAGGTCATGCGCCTCGCTGGGGTCTTGCAGGATGTCGAACAGCCGCCAGCGCGCGTCGTCCCATGGGCGGGTGATCTTCACCAGCTTGTAGGGCCCTTGGTAGTAGGCGACGTTGCCTGCGACCTCCACCATGATGCTGCGCTCCGCCGTCGCTGCCGCCCCACCGAGGGCTGGCCGCAGGCTAATGCCATCCAGCGCGGCGGGCAGCGGCGCGCTGCCGGCAAAGTCCAGCAGCGTCGGGGTGACGTCGGTGACGAAGGCGGCAGCGTCGAGCGTTTGCCCAGCCGCGATGCCCGGCCCAGCAACAATCATCGGCACCCGCAGCCCGCCCTCGCTGGTGTGGAACTTGAACAAGCGGCTGGGCGAGGCCGTGGCGTTGGCCCACTCCGGGCCGATGTAGGCAATGCTGCGCGGCCCGCCTAGGGTGTCTAGCTGCCGCGTGTAGCCGTGCTGGCGCATCCACAGGCCGTAGCCGCGACGGGCGAGTGGGTCTGAGGGCTCAGGGCCGTTGTCGCTGGTCAGCACGAACACGGTGCGCTCGTAGTCGCCGCGCTGCTTTAGGTAGGCGACTAACTTGCCCAGCTCCTGATCGACTGCTTCCAGCATCGCCGCATGCACCGCCATGCCCTTGGTCAGCAGGGCGCGCTCCTCTGCTGGCACCTGCTGCCAAGCGCGCAGATCTGGGTGCACCGCAGGCGGCACGGTTGCAGGCGTAATCAGGCCTAGCTGTTGCGCCTGCTGCCAGCGGCGTAGGCGCAGCGCATCCCAACCGTCTTGATAGGTATCGCGGTACTTCTCAACCAGGTCGGCAGGCGCTTGCAGCGGGATGTGATTCGCCAAAAACCCGATGTAGGCAAAAAAGGGCTGGCCTTCGCGGCGGTCGGCCTCTAGGTAGCGAATCATTTGCTCGACTAAAAAGCGCGAGGAGTAGAAGTCCTTGGGCAGCGTGGCCCGCTCAGCGCCCTCAAACCAGTCCGCCTGCTGGTAGTAGGGCATGTAGGGCTTCTGCTCCCAGTTATCCGCACCCGAGGCGTCCAAGGTGTAGGAGCGGTCAAAACCGTGGGCGACAGGCAATTCGCCGTCCTCGTGGCCTAGGTGCCATTTGCCGGTGAGGTAGCTGCGGTAGCCTTCAGCCCGCAAGCGGGTGGCCAGCGTTTGCACGCCGGGGGCGAGCCGACCTTGGTATTGCGGGCTGCCTCGGAGCGCATCCGGCAGGGTCTCGGGGATGGTCCCTACGCCAGCGCGGTGGTTGTTGACGCCCGTGAGCAGCATAGCGCGCGACGGCGAGCACAGCGGCGAGCTGCGGTACTGGGTGAGCAAGGCCCCGCGTGCCGCCAAGGCTTGGATATTCGGCGTGTGCGCCTCGCCGCCATAGGGTGCTAAGTCGGTGAGGGCGACGTCATCGAGCACGATGACGACGAAGTTGGGGCGCTCTGCGGACGCCAAACCCTTCGCAGGCGTCTCGGCGTCGGCGTTCGGGGCGACGGTTAACGGCTCTGCGGCCCTAGCCGACTGGCCAGCCAGTGCCACCAGAAGACCTAGCAGATACGCCACACAGCTGACTCTGGGCATAGCGACACTCCTCTAGGATTTGGGCGGCTCAGTCCGCGCACAGCGGAAGCCTACATGCATGAGCGCGGAGTCCGGTGTGGCGTGGCCGCGCGCTGAAGGCCGGAAGCCCGCGCACATCTCGGCGTCACACAAAAAGCTGCCGCCGCGCTGGACTTTCTCACCCTGCCGGCCCTTAGGCCAAGGCTGATCACGCTCGGCATAGGGGCGGTACCAGTCGGCAGTCCACTCCCAGACATTGCCGGTGAGGTCGGCAAAGCCCAGCGCATCCACGCCAAAACTGCCGACCGGCGCGGTCAGGACGTGGCCGTCTTTGCCGTCGTTGAACGCGGGGAAGGCTCCCGTCCATAGATTGGCGGGATAGCTACTGGCCGATGATTTGCGTGCTGCATTGCCGCGCTCGGCGGCCAAGCGCACGGCGTATTCAAACTCGCCTTCTGTCGGTAGTCGCTTACCCTGCGCTCGGCAATAGGCTTGGGCGTCGTTCCAGCTCACTTGAGTGACGGGATGCTCGGCATGAGCAGGTGGCTGCTTCGGCCCCAAGGGCTTACGCCAATCGGCCCCAGCAACCAGCTGCCAAGCGCCAGTGCCTATGCGCATGACTGCCGCGGAGCCCAAACGTTCTGCCTCGCTGCGGTAGCCGGTTTTGGCGACAAAGCGGGCAAAGTCCATCACCCGAACTTCATGGCTGTCGAGCCAGAACGCAGCGATGCTGCGACGATGGGCTGGGCGCTCGTCGGGGAAGCCACGGTCATCGCCGATCAGCACCTGCCCTTGCGGCAGCTTGCGCATCTCTGCCTTCGCAGTTGCTGCCGCCTCTGCGTGGGGCGCAACGAGCAGCAGCGCCAGCAACAAAAAGGCCCCGCTGCCTGAGTAACCGCGGGGCCCGACTACCAGCATGGAGGCGCTTAAGCCTTAGCCGTTATGCGAGAGCCTTCTCAGATTCCTCATCGTCACGCACGAAGGTGGTCTCTTTGAACCACATCGCATAGAAGATAAAGAGCAAGGAGACAAAGGCCATAAGTGCTGCGAAGAACAGGAAGTACATCGGCCCCACCAAGGTGTAGGTGCTGACTTCAGCCTTCGCCGCGTCAAAGCTGCCGCCCGAGCTGATCGGCTTGCGATAGACCTTATCCATCAGGCGCACACGGCCTTGGGCAGCATCGACTTCGCTCACCAAATAGGTGCCCGCCAGAGCCTCGGACTTGCCATCCGGCAGCGTGACGGTCACGCCGTTCTCCCCACCCAAGTCGATCTTCTGGCCGGTGACGAAGTCTGCCGCACCCGGCAGGCTTACCCAAGTCTCCGCACCGGTCTGCACGCTGGTCGCCACCAAGGGCTTGACCATGATGACATTGACCGCAGCCGTGAAGGCATTACCGACGCTGGTGGAGAGCAGGAACAAGGCCATGATGAAGCTCTTCATGTACAGCGGCGCTTGCTTGTAGCTGTATTCCAGCGCGGTGATGCTGACCAAGACCTCAGCGGCCGTGAGCACCGCATAGGCAGCAATCTGCCACCACATGCTGACGGTGTGGCCGTCCTGAATCCGCTGCTCCACCCAAGCGACGATGAGGAAGGAGCTGGCGACGACGAAGAAGCCGATACCAATCTTGCGCAGCGGGGTGACTTCAAAGAACTTGCCGAGCAAGGGGTAGATGCCGAAGGTAAAGATGGGCACCAGGATGATGATGAAGATGCCGTTCACCACCTGCACCTGCGCAGGCAGCATCTCGTAGGCGGCAAGCCCAGCAAACATGGGGATGCCTTCCAAGAAGCCGAACAGGCGCTTATCCATCAAGGCCGACTGGGCTTGGATCGTCCAGCTATTTCCGTTCGATTGGTCCCACAGGCTCCAGAAGAAGGCGATGAAGAGGTAGAGGCCGAGCAGCTTGCCAACGATTTTCAAGCCGTCGCCGGTGAGCGAGCGCTCCAACCAAGTGCGCAGCTCCGGCGGCAGCACGTTCCGAAGACCCGTGCCGAGGAACAGCGCTGCGACACCTGCCAAGCTACCAAGCAGCGTGAACGTCGCGACCAAAATCGCATAAGGCTTCAGCAGCGCGGATTCGCGGCAGGCCATGAAGATCACGCCGGTAAATGCGAGCACGGCGAAGAAAACCGCAAAGAATGCGACCAAGGCGAGGCCAGGATTCTTCATCGCAGCAGGGACAATCGCGAACTTCTTGCGGCCGAGCCAGAACACCAAAGTGGCCAGCGCCATCATCGCGCCCGGCACGCCGAAGGCGACCTTAGGGCCCATCTCTGGGTCCGCCAACCACTCGGGGCAGAAGTAGATCGAGATCGACGAGCCCAAGTTGATCGAGATGTAGAAGTAGCTAAAGGCGCGCTCGATGAGATGCGCATTGGCACTGGTGAATTGGTCACCAACGTTGGTAGAGACACAGGGCTTGATCCCGCCGGTGCCGAAGGCCACCAAAAACATGCCCAAAATCAGCATCGTCTCGTTGGTGCCGCCAAAGGCGATGACGAAGCAGCCAGCAACGTAGACCATCGAGAAGCTAATGATGGTGCGGAACTTCGCTAGGAAGATGTCCGACACCATCGCGCCCAACAGCGGGAAGAAGTAAGCACCGCTCTTGAACAGGGCCTGCCAAGTGGCCGCTTGGGCATCACCGAACTTTAAGAAGTCGATCATGTAGGCGACGAGAATCGCGTTGATTCCGTAAAAACAGAATCGCTCGGCAAACTCGTTTACGACGATATACGGGATGCTCGATGGCATCTGATTGCTTTTTGCTGCCGATACAGACATAGGAAATCTCCAACGCAACTAGAGGGTTGCGTGTGCAAATGAAGGGGAAATCAGGTTTGGATCGATGCTAGCACCAAGCATGCCGAAACCTGCACCATAAGTTAAAATTGCGAGATTATTTACGGGCGGGCTCGCCCACAACACCCAAGCATCAGGAGCAAGTGAATGACCGTTAAAGTAGGTATCAATGGCTTCGGCCGCATCGGCCGCAACGTACTGCGCGCAGCTGTGCAGAACTTTGGCTCCGACATCGAGATCGTCGCCATCAATGACCTACTGGAGCCCGACTACCTCGCATACATGCTGCAATACGACTCCGTGCACGGGCACTTCAAGGGCGAGATCAAGGTCGAAGCCGGCGCGCTGTTCATCAACGGCAAAAAGATCCGCCTGACGCAAGAGCGCGACCCCGCCAACCTCAAGTGGGCTGACGTCTGTGCCGAGGTGGTGATCGAATCCACCGGCTTGTTCCTCGACGCCGCCACCGCGCAAAAGCACTTGGACGCCGGCGCTAAGAAGGTGATCTTGTCGGCCCCGTCCAAGGACGACACGCCGATGTTCGTCTACGGCGTCAACCACAAGACCTACGCCGGCCAAGCGATCATTTCTAACGCCTCCTGCACCACCAACTGCTTGGCACCGATCGCCAAGGTGTTGCACGACAAGTGGGGCATCAAGCGCGGCCTGATGACCACGGTGCACGCTGCGACCGCAACGCAAAAAACCGTCGACGGCCCTTCCGCCAAAGACTGGCGCGGCGGCCGTGGCATCTTGGAAAACATCATCCCCAGCAGCACTGGTGCCGCTAAGGCCGTGGGCGTGGTGATTCCGGAGCTGAATAAAAAACTCACCGGCATGTCCTTCCGCGTGCCGACCTCCGACGTCTCCGTCGTTGACCTCACCTGCGAGCTTGAAAAAGAAGCCAGCTACGAGGAAATCAAGGCAGAAATGAAGGCACAGAGCCAAGGCGCACTCAAGGGCATCCTCGGCTACACCGAAGACAAAGTGGTCGCCACCGACTTCCGTGGTGATGCCCGCACCAGCATCTTCGACGCCGACGCCGGCATCGCACTCGACAAAACCTTCGTCAAGATCGTCAGCTGGTACGACAACGAGTGGGGCTACTCCAACAAGTGCCTTGAAATGGTGCGCGTGGTGGCGGGCTAAAAACCGTGGGAAGTGGGGCGTGGGGCGCAGGACGGTGTCAGCGCCCCATTCCCCGTTGCTTTTCCGTCCCACGTCCTACCTCCCACATCCCACGGATCCCCCAATGCCCGTCCTCCGCATGACCGACCTGGATCTCGCTGGCAAGCGCCTGCTGATCCGCCAAGACCTCAACGTCCCTATTTCTGCTGGCAAGATCAGCTCTGACGCGCGCCTGCGCGCGAGTCTGCCTACCCTCAAGCTGGCGCTGGAGCGCGGTGCTTCCGTACTGGTGATCAGCCACTTGGGCCGCCCAGAAGGCAAAGGCTTTGAGCCGGAGCACTCCTTGACGCTCGTCGCCGCTTGGCTCTCCGAGCACTTGGGCCGCACCGTGCCTTTGGTCAGCAATTGGATTGATGGCCTGAGCCTACAGCCCGGCCAAATCGCCCTCGGCGAGAACACCCGCTTTTTGAAGGGCGAGAAAAAGAACGACGAAGCACTCGCAAAAAAGATGGCCGCCCTCTGCGACATCTATGTGATGGACGCCTTTGGCACCGCCCACCGTGCGGAGGCCAGCACCCACGGCGCAGGCCAGTTCGCGCCGGTGGCCTGCGCTGGGCCCCTGCTTGCGGCTGAGCTCGACGCTTTGGGCAAAGCCCTGGCAACGCCGAAGAAGCCGCTCGCGGTCATCGTCGGCGGCAGCAAGGTCTCCACCAAGCTCGACCTGCTCAACAGCTTGGCGGACGTGGCCGACCAACTCATCGTCGGCGGCGGCATAGCCAACACCTTCTTGGCGGCTATCGGCAAGCCCGTCGGCAAGAGCCTGTATGAGAAGGACATGCTCGATACCTGCCGCCAGATTCTCGAAAAAATTCGCGCCCGTGGCGGCGACATTCCGCTGCCGATTGACGTGGTGGTGGCCCCTGAGTTCTCCGCCGAAGCCCACGCCGAGACCCGCAGTGTCGATGCCGTGCAGGACGACGAGATGATCTTGGACATCGGCCCCAAGACGGCGGCGATGCTCGCCGAGCGCCTCAAGCAGGCAGGCACCATCGTCTGGAACGGCCCAGTCGGCGTGTTCGAGTTCGATAGCTTTGCCAATGGCACCAAGGTGCTGGCGGAAGCGATTGCGGCGTCCCCCGCCTTCAGCCTCGCCGGCGGCGGCGATACCTTGGCGGCGATGGACAAGTTCAAGGTCTACGAGCAGCTCAGCTACGTCTCCACCGGCGGTGGTGCTTTCTTGGAGTTCCTTGAGGGCAAGACGCTGCCCGCGGTGGCCATGCTGGAGGCCCGCGCCAAGGGCTAAGCAGCGCGTAGTTTGCGCAAACCGCCGCACTGGATGCGGCGGTTTTTTATTGCCCGCTGACGCTCGGCAGCGTGCAGTAAAACGTGGAGCCGGTGTCAGGGACGGAATCCACCCAGATTTTGCCGCCGTGGTGGTGGACGATCTTCTGGCAGAGCGCCAGCCCGATGCCCGTGCCCTCAAACTCATCCGAGGTATGCAGGCGCTGGAAGATTTTGAAGATGCGGTCTTGGTGCTCGGGCGCAATACCGATGCCGTAGTCCTGCACGGCAAGCTCCAGCACTTTGCCGTCTGCGAGACTGCGCACGCGTACATCCACGCGTGGGGAATCGCCCGGCTGGAACTTGAGCGCGTTGCCGATCAGGTTTTGCAGCAGCTGCACCAACTCAATGCGCACGCCGAAGACCATTGGCCGCTCGCTGGGCAGATGGATGACCGCCTTGCGTTCTTGGATGACGGAATACAGCCGCTGGATCGCCTCCTGCCAAATCTCGTGGAGCGCGCACAGCTCTTTGGGTTGGTTCTGCTGGCCAAGCCGCGAGAACGCCAGCAAGCCACTGATGAGCTGCTGCATCTGCTCGGCACTGGTACGGATAAAGCCCAAGTATTCGCGGCCATCGTCCCCAAGTTGCTGCTGGTACTTGCGCTCCAGCATCTGGGTGAAGCCCATCACCCCGCGCAGTGGGGCTTGCAAGTCATGGCTGGCGACGTAGGCAAAATGCTCAAGGTCCTGATTGCTGCGCACCAGTTCCTCGGTATTGCGGGCAAGCTGCTCTTGGATGGCCTTACGGTCGCTGACTTCCCGCACCAGATTGAGGTTTGCCTCCATCAGGCTTGCGGTGCGCTCCTGCACGCTGCGGTCGAGGTCTTGGCTGTGCTCTATGGTGCTGATGAGCCGCTCCGCGTGGTCATCGAGTTGGCCGTCAAACCAGAGCACCACGAGGGTGGCCAGCACAAAAATGAGCGAAATCGCCACCCACATCAAACTACCCCAGACGGCGGAGGGTGAGCCTTGCGGCAGACCGGTGCAGCGGGTGTCGACGATGCAGCCCGCAGCGGCGGTGCCACTGAAGTAGAGGCCCGCCAAGCCCATGCCCATGACCATTGCCGAGGCAGCCTTACGCCGCAGTGCCAGCGGCAACCTTAGGCCCTTAAAGCGCGGCGCGTGACAGAGGGTGGCAAAGGCAAGGGCAACGGCAACGCCATAGGCAATGGCGACTAAGCCGATGTTGAAAGTTGCCTCCATGCGCTCCCCGCTGCTTTAAAAGTTATTCGCAAAATGCTCGGCCAGACTCTGAAGTACGGCAGCAGTCGTCAAAACCTTGACAGACTATTCGAACTTCGGCTCGGCAGGCGGGGGGTCAAGACCCTCAACGGGCAGTTTTTCCGGCTCACCGGTAAAGCGGGGCGCGCTGTCGAAGACGAAGAGGTCGAAGATCGCCCAAACCCTAGCCGCGACCTCACGCGAGTACGGCAGAAACGCTGGGCCGCTTTGCTCGCCGGCGGGAGCGTAGGCGACGGTGCTCAGACCCAGCTTTTTGCCAATAAACACGGCACGGTAGGCGTTGTACTGCTGGGTGATGAGGGTGACGCGTTTGAGCCCAAAGACCAATTTGCCACGCGCTACCGAATCGAAGGTGCGATACCCCGCGAAGTCCATCGTAATGACCGCTGGCGGCACGCCCGCTTTGACCAAGGCTTGGTACATCTTGCGCGGCTCGTTGTAGTAGGCGTCAGGGTTCGCAC
>CAZHTI010000048.1:0-8440 GCA_964535755.1 uncultured Salinisphaerales bacterium
GCATGGGCGAGCCTTGACTCGCGCCTTAGCTGCGCTTCTTGGTAGCGGCGCTGCTCGATTTCGGTACTCACGATGAGCGGCGGCACCGGCACCGGTCGGCCGTCGGCATTGACGGCGACGAAGGTTAAGTAGGCGGAGAGGATGTGTCGGCGCTCCATGCTGCCGACGCCCTCGGCCTCGACGCGCACGCCAATCTCCATGCTGGTGTTCCAAGCGCGATTGACGCTGGCATGGAAGAACAAGGTATCGCCCTTCTTCGCCGGTGCTTGGAAGTGCACGGCATCGACACTCACCGTCACGCAGACACCGCAGGCGTGGCGGTTAGCGACCACCGCCGCGAGCCTGTCCATTTGCGCCATGATCAAACCACCAAAGACCGTGTCATTGGCGTTGAGGTCGTTGGGGAAGACCATGTACGCCTGCTCACGCGCAGCGCTTTCTGCCGCAGCGCGGGCGGCCAGTGCCGAGTTACTCATGAGGCTTAGTAGTGGCGGGTGGCGACGCGGTGCAAGTAAAGCTCGTCGCTGCCGTTGACGCGGCGCACTTCAAAGCTGGACTGATGGGTCATCTCGATGCAGCCCTTGCCAGCGACGCGGGTGTAGCCGTCACGCAGGGAGGTGCCACTCAGGGTGTAATTGAGCACACCTGGGCGTGGCAGCACCAAGGGCACGTGCACGCTGGGCTTGGTGGTGTTGACCTCAAAATTAGCCAACGGGCGGCCTTCGATGCTCAGCGTCAGCTTCTCTTGGGTTTCGTCCGCGCCCAAAGTGTTGAGGATGTGGACGGTGGTGCCCTTGCTATTGGCGATCTGCTCGGTCGTTGGTTTTGACTTTTTCGGCGCTGCGGGGCGCGGCTTGCGTGGCGCGCTCGCCACCGCCTGTGGCGCGCTGCTACGCACGGGGACTGGCTCGCTGGCAGGCCGAACCACCGGTGCTACGGGTGCGGCGTAAGTCGCTGAGTAGCGGGGCAAGGGCGCGGCAATCAACCGTGCCGGCTCGGATCGCACCGGCTCAGCGACGGCTGCGGCCGTGACGGGCGCAGATAAGGGTTTCTCAGTGCCGCCCACCTGCACCAATTGCTCGGGTAGGGCGGGCTCGATCTCAGCTTCGACTTCCGCCTGTTGCTCTAAGGCCGCAGCGCTGGGGCTCAGAGTGTCGTCGGGCAGGTCGGTATCGGCGGGCTTGGCACCCAAGGTGGCGATGGGCGTCTCCGCAATCCGGCGGCCTAAGTCTTGGTCTTGCAGGCTCACTGCGGCTGGGGCTTGGCTGCTGCTGCCAGACCAAGCCTTGGCTAGGCGATTGCCCACGGCTGGGTCTTGGTTGGAGCGGGCGTAGATCAACACCGCGCCGACCCAAGCGAAGATGCCGAGGATCAACAGGCTTAGGCGTTTGCCGCTGGTCAGCGCCGGCGCTTGCTCAGCAGTGCGGCCGGACAATGCGGTCAGCAGTGCGGCAAGGCCAGCACCACCGAGCACAATGATCGCAATCATGGAAGTAAACATCGTCCCTAAATCCTTTAATGAGCGTGAGGTCTAAAAAGCGGCGCCACACAGGGTTGGAGTGTGTATAGCCTAATCAATTGCGGGAAGGCAGGTACGGAAAACCCTCAGTTGTAGATGTCAGGGCGTACCCGACCGGGCCGCGTGCAATGCCCCAGAGCAGCGCAAAGCAGCCGAGCAGTGACAAGCCCGCCGCCACCACAAACAGCGCGAAGTATCCGAGTGCATCGCCCAAGACCCCGCCTGCTACCGAGGCCAAGCCGGTGGCGACGACCACGGCGGAGGCTTGCAAGCTGTAGTCAGTGCCGGCGTGGGCGTCGTGGCTGGCGTCCATCATCAGCGTGAACAGGGCGACCGTCGCCATCCCGCCCAAGAGGTGCTCTAGGCCGATGGCCGCCTGCATCAGCCCTGACCAATGCGGTGCGGCGACGGCGGCGGCGTACATCAGCACCGCTGCACTTTGGCCTAGGCCGCAGAGCAGCAGCGCACGGTAGCGGCCGTAGCGGTCGGCCAAAAAACCACCCGCCACCGCACCCAAGAGGCCACAGACCGAGCCCAAGCTGCCGACCCAAATGCCGATTTCGGACTTGCTCCAGCCCAAGTCCACCAGCAGCGGCTTGACCATGGCGGAGGCCATGGCGTCGCCGAACTTATAGGCGCAGAGCAGGCCCAAGAGGGCGAGCATGCCGGGCCGCGCTAGACGCTTACCGATGCCGCGTAAAGGGTTGCTGAGGCCGAGGGCAGGCAGGCGTTCACGCGGCAGATCGCGTGCTTCATTGAGCCGCACGACCGGCAGCAGGGCAAAAGCCAAAAACGCTGCCATGGCGATGAAGCTCGCGGCCCAGCCGTAGCGGTCGAGTACGATCATCAGTGCGCCGCCGCCTAACACCATGCCGAGCCGATAGGCCCCAACCTGCACGGCATTGCCCAGCCCCCGCTCTTTGGGGCGCAGGAGGTTGACGGCGAGCGCATCGGTGGGCACGTCCTGAGTGGCCGCCAACAAGGCCATCAGTACGATCGCCAGTTTGAGCCAATACAAGGACTGCCCCATTGCCGCCAAGCCCAGCGCGGTGACGATGGCCGCAGCCTGCAAAGGCAAGATCCACGCGCGGCGCGTGCCGTGGGCATCGACCCACGGTGCCCAAAGCCATTTAAAGGCCCAAGGCAAAAACAGCAGCGAGGAAACCCCAATTTTCGAGAGCGACGCACCGTCTTCGCGCAGCAATACCGGCAGCGCTTGGGTGAAGAAGCCGAACGGCAAACCTTGGCTGAAGTAGAGACTCGCCAGCAGCAGCCACTTGGCGCGTGGGCTCATGCGTCTTCGGAGAGCAACTGCTGCCGAAGCTCGTCAAAGCGCGCGGTGTCTGACTCATCCGCCACGGGGTATTGGAGATCCATCGCCCGAAGGGTGGCGACGATGATCTCGGCGACTTGTAACTGCATCCAACTTTTGGAATCGGCCGGGATGGCGTACCAAGGCGCATGTGGTTTAGACGTCGCGGCGATGGCGGCTTGATAAGCCTCTTGGTAGTCGTCCCAGTGCTGGCGCTCGGCGACATCGGCGGCGTTGAACTTCCAGTTCTTCTCCGGCTCGTTGATGCGCGCTAAAAAGCGTTGTCTTTGCTCCTCACGGCTGACGTTGAGGAAGAATTTCACCACCACCGTGCCATTGCGGGCGAGGTGTTTTTCGTGGTCGGCGATCGACTCCAAGCGCTCTTCCCAAAGGTGGTTGAGTTTCTTGGGCAGGCGCGGCAGGTGCTGGCCTTCGAGGTATTCCGGGTGCACGCGCACCACCAGCACCTCTTCGTAATAGCTGCGGTTAAACACGCCGATGCGCCCGCGCTCGGGCAGCGCCATGTTCGTGCGCCAAAGGAAGTCGTGGTCGAGCTCGGTGCTACTGGGTGCTTTAAAGCTGGTCACATGGCAGCCCGCCGGGTCTAGGCCGGAGAGCACGGCGCGGATGGTGGAGTCCTTGCCCGCCGCATCCATGGCCTGAAACACCAAGAGCAGGCTGTGGCGATTATCGGCATAGAGCTTTTGCTGCAACTCGGACATCTCCTCTTGCAGCGCGAGCAGCTGCGCCTGCCGCTCAGCTTTTGCCGGGGCCGATTTGGGCGGCGTCGTGCGCAGCTTGTGCCAGCGCAAGTCGCCGTCTAAGCCCACCAAGCAGGGGTGCTCAGGTGCTTTAAATAGTTTGCTCATCGTTAGCCCTTCAAAACGCTGCGGAAATATTGGGCCGCGCTAGGTGGGTTCGACCAACTAGGCGGCTTCGACCACCAAGGTGTTGCCATTGACCGACAGCACCCGGACGCGGCTGCCGACGGGCAAATCCGGCCCCTGCACGCGCCACTCGCTATCCCCGACCCGCGCGCGGCCGACGCCGTTCTCAATCGCTGTCACCAGCACATACACCTGCCCGACTTGGCTCGCGCCACGATGGTTGAGCGTGCCGGTGTCCGCGCCGCGCGCCATCGGCTTGTAGCGCAACCACAGGGCGATGACGGCCACACTCAAGAGCGCAAAGCTCAGCAGTTGCATCTGCCAACTCAGGTCCGGCAGCACAAACACGGCCAAGCCGGTGGCCACCGCCGCAAAGCCTATCCACATGCAAAAAGTGCCGGGCAGCATCACCTCCAGCGCGAACAGCAGCGCGGCCAAAATCCACCAGTGCCAAAACAACAACTTAGGGATGAGTTCAGTCATGGCGATGGCTCCGGCCTTAAGCCCCGCCGCGTGGGGCAGGGTTGACGGCGCGCACCGCAGCGGTGACTTCGCTTGCGGCCTTGGTGAGGTCAGTAATCCCGCCGATGGCGCTGATGACGCTGCTGGCTTCCAGCGGCATATAGATGGTCTTCTGGTTGGGCGAGAGCGCCATTTGTTTCAGTGCTTCGACGTATTTCTGCGCGACGAAGTAGTTCAGCGCCTGCACATTGCCGGCGGCCACGGCATTGCTGACCATGGTGGTGGCGCGGGCCTCAGCCTCGGCCTCACGTTCACGCGCTTCTGCGTCGCGGAAGGCGGCTTCTTTGCGGCCTTCCGCGTCCAAAATCGCCTGTTGCTTCTCACCTTCGGCGCGCAAAATCTGGCTCTGCCGCTCGCCCTCAGCCTTCAAGATGGCCGCAGCGCGGAAGCCCTCAGCCTCCAAAATATTGGCGCGCTTGTCGCGCTCGGCTTTCATCTGCCGCGCCATGGAGTCCACCAAGTCCGCCGGTGGGCGAATGTCCTTAATTTCGATGCGCGTGACCTTGATACCCCAAGGGCTGGTGGCTTCGTCCACCACATTCAGCAAGCGGGCGTTGATGTGGTCGCGCTGGCTGAGCAACTCGTCCAAATCCATGCTGCCCATCACCGTGCGCAGATTGGTCATGGTGAGATTCAGCGTGGCGTATTCGAGGTTCTGCACCTCGTAGGCGGCCTTGGCCGCGTCCAGCACTTGGAAGAACACCACGCCATCAACGCCCACCATGGCGTTGTCCTTGGTGATGACCTCCTGGCTGGGCACATCCAGCACCTGTTCTTGCATCGATAACTTACGGCCGATGCGGTCAAGAAACGGCACGATGCCGGTTAGACCGGGCTCCAGCGTGCGCTGGTACTTACCAAAGCGCTCCAAGGTATAGGCCATGCCCTGCGGCACGGTCACGACCGCCTTGTAAAGAATGAGGACGACGACTGCGACAAGAACAATAAAAAATGCCGACATAAAAAATCCCTTGATCCGTGTTTGTGGTGTCTGGCGGTAGCGCGCCCGTCAGAGGCCAAATGCTAAACCCTTCGCCGTGTAAGCAGCGTGTAACGCATGCCGCATAAACTTATCGGTTCCCACCCCCTGAATGCTTTGGTCGCCCCCATGCGTAAGCCTGCTGCTGCACTGACTCTCCTGCTGCTCTTTGCCCCAGTCGCGCATGCCGACACGGCGCATCAGGCGTTTAACTACTTCGGCGGGCTCGCCACAGGTGTGCACGGCAGTGAGAACCGCGATGGCAGCGGCGGTGCTGGCTTCAGCGCTTTTGCGGGCCGCCAGCTGACGCCACAACTCGGCTTGGAACTAGGCCTCAATGCCCACTACCTCGACCGCCAATCCAACAACGAGCAGAACTACTACTACCGCAGCGGCGTGGACGTGGTCTGGAACGCCAACTCAGGGCCAGAGCGCCACGGCGTATTCCTGATCGGCGGTCTGGCTGCCGCCTACGAGGATGAAGCCGGTTTTGAAAACCTCTACCCCGCGCTCAACGCCGGCGTCGGCCTGCTACTACCCAGCCCTTGGTCACAGCTCAAAATCCGCTCGGAAGCCCGCTATTGGCTGACTTTTGGCCGCGACGAAATCGACCGCGACCACGCCTATGGTGATGGCAGCTTGGGCTTAGGCCTGCAATGGAACACCCGCGCTCCCGCTGTGGTAGAGGCTGCACCCACGGATGCTGATGGCGATGGCGTGACCGACGCCGCTGACCTCTGCCCCAACACTCCGAGCGGCACGGCAGTCGATGCCAATGGCTGCCCAGCCAACGCGGCGGACGCTGACGGCGACGGCGTGCTCGATGTGCTCGATCAATGCCCGGGCACTCCGACAGGCACGCCGGTCGATGCGGCGGGCTGCGCGCTGCCAGCGGTGATTGTCGATGCCGACGCCGATGGTGTTGATGACGCGAGCGACGCCTGCCTGGGCACGCCCAAGGGGTTTAAGGTCGATGCGCGCGGCTGTGTCGTCCCGCAAAAGCTCGTCGTACCTGGCCTGCAATTTGAGTCCGGCAGTGCGGTGCTGACCGAAGCCGCCACGGCGGAAGTTGTCGCCCTGGGCAAGGACTTGGCGCAACAAACGCTGCTGGTGAAGGTCACCGGCCACACCGACGCACTCGGCCCGCAGAGCTTCAACCTGAACTTGTCGCAAAAGCGTGCCGCGGCAGTCGCCAAGCTGTTAGCGGAGCAAGGGGTCAATAAGGCCCGCATCTTGAGCAATGGCGAAGGCGAGTTCGACCCCATCGCCAGCAACGACACCGAAGCCGGCCGCGCCGAAAACCGCCGCGTGGAGGTTGAGCTCACCGCGCAATAGCGCGTCGCGTCAATGGCGATAGGGCGGGGGCCAGCTTCCCCGCGCTTCGTCATGAATTGGTAGTCACACTGTCATCTAAACTGCTTAAGCTTTCCGCAATCTGGGCGTTTTGCCCGTTCTAGCTTCCTATTGCCGGTATTTGCTTATGTCTGCTCCGCGCCGCCCCCGCTCCAAGCTTGGCCGTCTCAACCGCCTGCTGCCGCCGCAATTCAGCCGTCGGCACATTTTGAAGATGGCGGGCGCTGGGTTTGCGATGGCAGCACTGCCCGGTTGTGGCGATAGCGGTGGCCGAGCCATCCCCGCCAGCAGTGGCGGTGGTGGCGTTGAGCCACCGCCGCCCAATGCCATCAACCCCTTCGTGCATGGCGTCGCGACCGGTGACCCCTTGAGCGACCGTGTGATCTTCTGGACGCGCGCGACCCCAGTCGCCACGGAAGACATCGTCGTCACCCTACAGGTGTTTACCGACGCGGCGCTGACGCAAGCCGTCGGCAACACCACGGCCATGGCGACTGCGGCGCGCGACTGGACGATCAAAATCGACTTCGCGGGCCTAGCCCCCGGCACCACCTACTACTACCGCTTCATGGCGCTCGGCTTTAGCAGTCCGGTGGGCCGCACCCGCACAGCACCCGTAGGCGATGTCAGCCGTATGCGCTTCGGCGTAGTGAGCTGCTCCAGCCTCGCGCACGGCTTCTTCAATGCCTACCGCTTCTTGGCGGCGCGGGCGGACATCGACGTCGTGCTGCACTTGGGTGACTACATCTACGAATACGGCAGCGGCGAGTACGGCAATGTCCGCGCCTACGAACCGGCCACGGAGATGACCTCGCTGGCCGACTACCGCACGCGCCATGCGCAATACAAGCGCGTCGATACCGACCTCCAAGAAGTGCACCGCCAGCACCCCTTCATCACCATTTGGGACGACCACGAGTCCACCGACAACAGTTGGCGCGACGGTGCCAACAACCACACGGAAGGCCCAGAAGGCCAGTGGCCGATGCGCAAGGGCTTTGCTCAGCAGGCTTACGACGAGTGGATGCCGATCCGCCTGCCGGAGCCCGGCAACCCAGCGCGCATCTGGCGCAAGTTCAGCTTTGGCCGCCTGATTGACTTGGTGATGCTCGACACCCGCTTGTTCGACCGTGACGAGCAACTCGGCCTGCCGATCCAGCCGAACGAGAACCCCGCCGCCGCCGATCGCACCCTCATCGGCCCCGATCAAATGCAGTTCTTGAAGGACTCTTTGACGCAGTCCCCCGCGACCTGGAAGTTCATCGGCCAGCAGGTGATGTTCGGCCAGCTCAAAGTGGTAGGCACACCCAACAGCGTCAACAATGGCGGCCAGTACCTCAACGGCGACCAGTGGGACGCCTACCAAGTTGAGCGCACCGAGATCTTCAACCACCTGCGCGCTGGCCCCATCAATAACGCGGTGGTGCTGACGGGGGACATCCACACCAGCTGGGCGATGGACTTAACCCCAGACCCGAACAACCCAGTAGAAGCGATGGGCGGCTATAACCCCACCACTGGGGTCGGCTCGCTGGCGGTGGAGTACGTCTGCACCAGCGTCACCTCGCCGGGTTTGGACCAACTCGCCACCGCGCAAGACGCCATCAGCGGCAGCAACCCGCACATTAAGTACGTTGATCTGGAGCGTAAGGGCTACATGGTGTTCGACGTGACGCCGGCGCGCACGGTGGGCGAGTGGTGGTACGTCAGCACCATCGCCACCCAAGGCGGCACGGAGGCCTTCGCCACCGCATTTCCGGTCGCCAACGGCGCCAATCGCTTGGGGGCCGCGCTCACCGCGCCAACCACCCCGCGCGCGAACGCCCCTGCGCCCGCACCAGCGGCTGTCTAAGCCCACGCTTTAGTCC
>CAZHTI010000048.1:8540-20814 GCA_964535755.1 uncultured Salinisphaerales bacterium
CGCGCGAACGCCCCTGCGCCCGCACCAGCGGCTGTCTAAGCCCACGCTTTAGTCCGCTCTCCCGCTTGCGGGAGAGAGTTAGAGAGAGGGCCCCGCTTGCGGGAGAGAGTTAGAGAGAGGCCCCCGCTTGCGGGAGAGAGTTAGAGAGAGGGCGAGCCTAAGGCGCTGCGACGACTTAAGCCTTCTGAAACCGGCTGCGTTGCAGCGCATATAGCTCGTGCAGGCCGTAGATCGCCGCAGCACTGAGGCCGACGGCATTGCGCAACCACATACGGGCAGGGGTCATGGGGGGCTCCTCTTGGTTAATCAGAGCACCCTAGCCAGCCACTGTGACATTGCCATGTCAGCCCCATGACATCGCCCGCCCCCTACACTGCGTGGATGCCCAAACCACCGACCCCGACGCAGTTGCCCTCTGAACTCCAGCAGGTGCAGGCGCTGCGCGCAGCAGGGCACGCAGGGCTAGCCTGCAAAACACTGTGCGAAGTCTCTGTGCGCGGCCAAAAGCTGGGCGTTGAGGCCTTCCAACTCGGCAGCCAAGACCCAACAGCACCCGCCATCGCCTTCATTGGCGGCGTCCACGGACTGGAGCGCATCGGGGCGGAGGTCGTGCTCAATTTTCTGCACAGCCTGCTCAGCCGCATGCGCTGGGACAGAAGCCTGCAAGACAGCCTGCGGCAGATCAGCCTGTGGTTCGTGCCGGTGGTCAACCCCGGCGGCCTGCTGCTCGGCACCCGGGCTAATCCGCAGGGCGTCGACCTCATGCGCAACGCGCCGGTTGAGGCTATCGAGCCAGTCCCCTATCTCATCGGCGGCCAGCGCATCTCCGCCAATCTGCCGTGGTTTCGCGGGCTCGCACAGCAAGGCATGGAGGCCGAGAGCACCGCGCTGTGCGAATTGATTGAGGAGCAGTTCAGCAGCCGCCGCTTCAGCATGGTGGTGGATTGCCACTCGGGCTTTGGCCTGCAGGACCGCATCTGGTTCCCCTACGCCCACACCACGCGGCCCATTGAGCAGCTGCCAGAGCTCTACGCCCTGCATCAAATCTACGCGCAAAGCCACATCCACCATCCCTACGTCTTTGAGCCTCAGAGCCTGCAATACCTCACCCACGGCGACCTTTGGGACTACCTCTACCAACGCCTCACCGCCGGCGGCAGCAACATCTTTCTGCCACTGACGCTAGAGATGGGCTCTTGGCTCTGGGTGCGCAAAAACCCCCGCCAGTTGTTCTCTGCCCAAGGCCTGTTCAACCCGCTTCTCGCCCATCGCCAACAGCGGGTCATGCGCCGGCACCTCTCGCTGCTCGACTTCCTCATCCGCGCCACCGTCAGCGCCGGCCAATGGCTACCAGAAGCGTCGCAGCGCGAATCTCTGCGGGCTGAGGCCGTCGCCCACTGGTACCCAGCGCGGGCATAAAAAAGGCCGCCCAAAAGGCGGCCTTGTGGCACAACAAAGCGCTTAGTTGTTGCCGCTGCGCTTGCGCTCGTGCTCCTTCAAAAACTTCTTACGCAGGCGAATCGAGTTGGGGGTCAATTCCACCAATTCGTCGTCGTTGATGAACTCCAGCGCCTGCTCTAGCGAGAACTTCTTGGGCGGGGTGAGGATGATGTTCTCGTCCGAGCCGGAAGCGCGCATGTTGGTGAGCTTCTTGCCCTTCAGCGCGTTGACCACGAGGTCATTATCGCGGCTGTGAATGCCGACGATTTGGCCTTCATAGACTTCATCACCCGGGGCGCAGCACATCTGCCCACGCTCTTGCAGGTTGAACAGGGCGTAGCCCAGCACCTTGCCTTGCTCGTTGGAGATCATCACGCCGTTGTAGCGCTGGCCGACGTGCTTGTCTTCGCCGGCCGGGCCGAAGTGGTCAAAGTTATGGAACAACAAGCCGGTGCCGCCGGTGTTATTGACGAAGTCCGAGCGGAAGCCGATCAAGCCGCGTGAGCTGATGGTGTATTCCAAACGCACGCGACCTTTGCCGTCGGGCACCATGTTGTTCATCTTGCCGCCGCGCTCCGCCAAGCCGGTGATGACCGTGCCCTGGTGGGTTTCTTCGACGTCAGCGACCAAGGTTTCGTAGGGCTCGTGTTCGACGCCATCGACGATCTTGGTGATGACTTGCGGGCGCGCCACGCCAATCTCGTAGCCTTCGCGGCGCATGTTTTCGAGCAGCACCGAGAGGTGCAACAAGCCACGGCCAGAGACGAGGAATTGGTCGGGCGCTTCGCCGGGGGCGACGCGCAGAGCGACGTTGGTCTTCAGCTCTTTGGTCAGGCGGTCGCCAATCTGGCGGCTGGTGACGAACTTGCCTTCTTTACCCGCGAACGGCGACTTGTTGACCTCAAACACCATGGTCATGGTCGGCTCATCGACGACCAAGCTGGCGAGGCCTTCCGGCACCTTGGCGTCGCAGATGGTTTCAGAAATACCCAGTTCTTCGATGCCGGTGATGGCGATGATGTCGCCGGCTTGGGCTTCCTGCACTTCGTGCTTATCAAGGCCCATGAAGCCGAGCACCTGCAACACGCGGCCTTGGCGCACGGAGCCGTCGCGGCCCACCACGCTGACCTGCTGCATGGGCTTGACCTTACCGCGGGTGATGCGGCCAGTGCCGATGACGCCGACGTAGCTGGAGTAAGCCAGCGAGATGACCTGCATCTGCAAGGGGCCTTCGACGTCCACCTTAGGCACCGGAACCTTGTCGACGATGGTCTCGAACAGGTAGTCCATGTTGCCTTCACGGATGTCGGGGTTATCGCCCGCGTAGCCGTTGAGTGCCGAGGCGTAGACGACAGGGAAGTCGAGCTGCTGGTCGGTCGCACCGAGGCGATCGAACAAATCAAACACGGCGTCCATCACCCAGTGCGCGCGCGCGCCCGGGCGGTCGATCTTGTTGATGACGACGATCGGGTTCAGGCCCATGTTGAAGGCCTTTTGCGTCACGAAGCGGGTCTGCGGCATCGGGCCGTCCGCGGCATCGACGAGCAAGCAGACGCAGTCCACCATGCTCAGCACGCGCTCCACTTCGCCACCAAAGTCGGCGTGCCCGGGGGTGTCGACGATGTTGATGCGGTATTCGGTATTGGTGCGCTTATCCAGCCATTTGATGGCGGTGTTCTTCGCCAAAATGGTGATGCCGCGCTCGCGCTCAAGGTCGTTGCTGTCCATGATGCGCTCGCCCAAGCTCTCGCGGGCGTCAAGCGTCTGGGACTGGCGCAGCAGCTTATCCACCAGCGTGGTCTTGCCGTGGTCAACGTGGGCGATGATGGCGATGTTGCGAAGGTTCTGAATGCTCATGGAGTGCTCAATGCTGCATTGCAGCAGCCAAAAATGGTGGCGGATTCTACGCTTGTCCCCGTGAACTTGCTTGAGGTGCCGATGGCGGAGCGTTTTTGCTTCAGCGGGCGGCACGGTCTTTGCGGTTAGAGTCAGGTCCCCAAACTCGGGGTGGCCACACGGCAGATGCCCCATGTTGATTCGCGTTGGTCACCAGTTCTCGCTGCGGTTCACGCAGCCCACGCCGCTGGTTTTGCTGCTCAGCCTGCACCCCAGCCGCGATGCCAGCCTGAGGCGCGCCGAGTCGCTCAACACCCTGCCGGGCCTGCCGCTGACGCGCTACAGCGATCTCTACGGCAACCGTTGCACACGCTTGCTGGCCCCAGCGGGTGAGGTCTGCTTTTACAACGATGCGGTGGTGGAGGACTCCGGCCTGCCGGATCCGATCGCGCCTCTGGCCGTCGCCCACCCGGTGCAGGAGTTGCCGGATCAGGTCTTGGTGTACTTGCTCGCCAGTCGTTATTGCGAGGTCGATAGCCCCGAACTGCAAGCGCTGGCCAGCAAGCAATTTGGCCAAAGTGGTAGCGGCTGGGCGCGGGTGCAGGCGGTGTGCGATTGGGTCAACCAGCACATCCGCTTTGACTACAACAGTGCCCGCGCCACCCGTACCGCGCTCGACGCCTACCGCGAGCGCGTTGGCGTTTGCCGTGACTACATGCACTTAGCGATTGCCCTGTGCCGCGTGCTGAACATCCCGGCGCGCTACTGCACGGGTTATTTGGGCGACATCGGCGTGCCGCACAAACCGCCGATGGACTTCAGCGCTTGGTTTGAGGTGTATCTGGGCGGCCAGTGGTGGGCGTTTGACGCCCGCAACAACATCCCGCGCATCGGCCGCGTGCTGATGGCGACTGGCCGCGATGCTGCCGACGTCGCACTCACCACCAGCTTCGGGCTCAATCAGCTCGGCAGCTTTAAGGTCTGGACCTACGTCGTCGATGAGTCCGAGCTGCGCGCGCCGACCATGCCCTACCTCGACGGCTGATGCGGCTCAGCGGTGATTGCTGCTGACGCTGACGCTGCCGTCCTGATAGCGCAATTCGCCTTGGCCCAGTTGCAGGGCTGCACCGAGCAGCGCGTTGCAGCGCACGAACACCAAGCCCTGAATGTGCTGATTAGCCGCCAAGCGCTGGGCTTTGAGCCGGCGCGGGTGCTCGACCACCAAGGGCTGGGTGAACACGCCCTCTAATCCGAGTTGCACTTGATTAGGGTCAAAGTGGGCGCTGCCGCTGCCGTCGTTGTGCACTTGGAGATCGACGGCGTAGATGTCCTGGCCGCTCTGCAGCACGGCGTAGGCAACCATCTGCGCCTTTTGCTGCGCGCTGGCGTCCAATTCGCCAAACACCGCCGCGCCCTCAAAGGCATTGAGCACGCGCCACGTCAGGTTGAGCCTTGGGCCAGATTGCTCTGGCGTGGGCGTCGGGCTTGGGGCTGGTACCGGCGTCGGGGCAGGCTGTGGGGTTGGTGCTGGGCTAGGTGCAGGCTCTGGGTTGACGGGCTCAGGCTGCGGGTTGGGCGCGGCCTGTTTGCCGGGCAGCAAGGGCAGCACCACGGCCAGCAGCACGAAGAGCAGGCCCAAAGCGCCAGAGAGCATGCGCGCGCTTTTGCCGGTGCTGGCGCTGACTTCCGCATTAAAGATCTTCACGCCGCCTTGGGTCAGTGCCACCACCAGCAGCACCGCACCTAAGACCAAGAGCCCTATCTGTATGGAATCCGGCATCGTGGTTCCTCCCTGAAACCCGTGGGCTTGAGTCTGGCACAAGCACTCGCCGCGAACGCTTTGGCCATCTAATCGAAGGGATTGAAGGGCACGAAGGCTTGAGGCAGCTCCATGCGGCAGGCGTCCTTCGCACATTGTTGTGCGACGAACGCGAGGCTTTTGGGGATGCGGTCGGCAATCAGGGGCAAGGGGGCCAGTTGGCCCTGACCGAGCGGGACGAAGAAGTCATCCCAATGAATCGGCAGCACCCGCTTGCCCCCCGTGCTGCGGACTACCTCTTGCCAATAGCGCTGGCGGAAGCCGGCGTCCTGCTTGCCCATGAGGCCTATGCCGAGCAGCACCGCGTCCGCTTGCACGCCGCGCAAGGCCCCTGCGACATACCCGGCGCTGGCCTGCACCAACACGCGCTTGCCGTGGTGCGTCACCAGCAGCGAGTAAGCCGCGCCGGTCTTGTAGGCGCTGGCACGGCTGGGCGGCGCAAGTGGCTGGCGGATTTGGCCGGGGAAGTGGTCCTCCGGCGCGTGGACGCTGGCGATGAGCTGTAGCTGGAAGGCCCCGAGCTGGACGATGCCGCCGGCATCCGGTACGACGTGGATGCGCTCCTCGGGGAGGCCTTGGCCACGGCCGACGTTGGCGGTGCTCTCGGAGCCAATCAGCGTGGCATTGCTGACTTTGGCGACGACCGGGGCGTCCATGGCGTGGTCGTAGTGGGAGTGCAGCACAACCACCCCCGCGAGCCGCTCCACGCCACTTTGGGCGAGTGCTGCGCGGATGGCGGGCCAATCCGGTGCCACTTGGCCCAAGCCGGTGCGCAGCACACCCGGGCGGCTGAAGAAGCCGTCGGTCATCCATGCAGTCTTGCCGTCATCGAACAAGAGTGTGGAGACACCCAGCCAAGTCACCCGTAGCTCGCCCTTAGCTGCGGGCGGTGCGGGGTAGGGCGGCAGGCTGGGGCGGATTTGGAAGGCAGCCCAGAGGGCCGCGAATGCCACGAGCGGCAGGCAGGCGGCGGCAATCCACCAGCGGCGGCTGCTGTGCTTGGGGGGCTGGGCTGGGCTCATCGGGGTTAAAAGTTTTATCCGTGGGCGGGCAGTGTGCCAGCCGTATGCGCCACCAGCGCGGCGACGGCGCGCAGGCCGGTTGCATCGGTAATGCAGAGGTGGCCTTTGTGCTGGGCGACCAAGCCCTGCCGTTGCAGCGCTTGCAGGGTTTTGTTCACGCTCTGGCGGCTGGCAGCGAGCATGCGGGCGAGCTCCTCCTGCGGCAGCTTCAGGCTCAGCACCAGCCCTTTAGGCTCGGGCCGGCCATAGACGCTGGCTAAGTCGAGCAAGCGTTTGGCGAGCCGCTGGGTGAGTGGCCGCTGCTGGTCTTCCAGCGCATCCAAGGCCAGCCGCAGCTTGTGGCAGATCACCTTGGCAAAGTGGCGATAGCCCTCGGGGTGCTCGGCGAGCACGGTGTGGAAGTCTGCGGTTGGGATGTGCAGCAGCTCCGTCGGCCCTTGGGCGTAGGCGTGCAAAGGGCGCGGGGCGTCGTCGAATAGCGAGACCTCGCCGAACCAAGTGCCGGGGCCGAATAGGCCGAACAGCAGCTCCTTGCCGTCAGCCGCGACGTGGACATTGCGGACTAATCCCCGCAGCACGCCGTAAAGGCCGGTAGCGGCATCGCCCGCCGCGTAGAGCGCCGCGCCTGCGGGCAGGCTGCGGACTTGGGCTCTGGCGATCAGCGCGCTGAGCACGGCGGCGGGGGCGTCCTCAGGCCAGAGGCGGCTCCATAGGAGTGCCTCTGGGCTGGCCGCTGCCGCTGCCCGCATCGCAAATAGCGGCTAGGCGCTTAGTGCGCTTGCGGGCGCAGCGACCCAGTCGTCAGCAGGCGCTTGAACTTCTGCTGGACGTAGAGCGGGCCAATCAGCAAGAACAGGAGGTCATCGGCGAAGGAGGGCTTAGCGCCTTCGACGTGGTGGCCGTAGAACTGCACGGCCCAAGCGATGATCCACACCGCAGCGGCAATCGCCCAAACCGGTAGGCCTGCCGCAAAGCCGGCGATGGTGAGTGCAAAGCTCACCAGCAACCAAGCGACGCCGACGCCGACCGCCCACTTCGACAACTTGGCGTAAAAACCGAGCACCACCGGCAGACCAAGGCTGGCAGCGTTGATGTACGGCGCCCAGTCGGCGGGTACGCCGGGGATGAACTTGCCAATCGGCACATACCAGAGCAGGGCGATGCTGGCGATGAAGATGGCGGGCACGCAGATCAAATGAATGATCTGGTTGGTGGGGTTTTGATGGCTCTTGGCGTATTCGTTGATGAATTCGGTCTGGGTACGCATGGGGTGCTCCTCGGGTTCTTAGCGGCGTGCCACCGATGATGCGGCCAGTCTGCGCGTTTGACTGTCGCCTAAGCGACACACACGGCAGAAATTTTGGCCGATGGCGAAGCGCTTGCGTGGCCGACGGCGCGGGCCAAGGCTTGGTTATGCTGCGCCCGCCCAAGGCCAACCACCACCCGCCATGATCCGCGCCGACTACCCGCACCATCTCGCCATCCCTACGCGCTGGAAGGACAACGACGTCTACGGCCATGTCAATAACGTCGAGTACTACAGCTACTTCGATACCGTCATTAACAGCTACCTCATCAGGGCCGGAGTTTTGGACATCCATCAAGGTGCGGTGATTGGCCTGTGCGTGGAGTCGCAGTGCCAGTTCAAGGACTCGCTCGCCTTCCCTGAGACGGTGACGGCGGGTTTGCGGGTCGGCAAATTAGGCAATAGCAGCGTGCGTTACGAGATCGGCTTGTTCAAAGACGGCAGCAGCGCGCCCGCTGCCACGGGCTACTTCGTGCACGTCTTTGTTGCCCGCGACTCGCGCAAGCCAGTGGCGATGCCCGCTGCCCTGCGCGCCGCCTTGAGTGCGCTCAAGCCCGACGGAGCCCAAGCATGAAAGTCCGCGCCGCCATCCTGCATCACATGGGCGCGCCTGCGCCCTATGCCGAAAGCCGACCGCTCACGATTGAAACCGTGGACCTGCAAGCCCCAGAGCGCGGCGAATTGCTGGTGCGCATCCAAGCCGCCGGCCTTTGCCACTCCGACCTAGCCGTCATCCAAGGCAAGCGGCCCAGGCCCATGCCGATGGCCATCGGCCACGAGGCGATGGGCGTGGTTGAGTCACTCGGTGCGGGGGTGACGGACTTCGCCGTCGGCGATGCCGTGGTGTTTTCCTTCGTGCCGGTCTGCGGCCATTGCGAGCCCTGTGCCGAGGGCCGCGCCGCACTCTGCGCGCCGGGTGCAGCGGCCAATGGCGCGGGGACTTTGCTTGGCGGCGGGCGGCGGATTTATCAGGCCGGTGCGGCCATCCACCACCACTTGGGGGTGTCTGGCTTCGCCGAGGCTGCGGTGGTATCGGCGCGCTCGGCCGTCAAAGTGCCTAAGGATTTGCCACCGCAGATTGCCGCTCTGTTTGGCTGCGCGGTGATGACCGGTGTCGGCGCGGTCGTCAACACCGCCAATCTCCGCATGGGGCAGAGCATCGCCATATTTGGCTTGGGCGGCGTCGGCTTGGCGGCACTCTTGGGCGCAGTGGCGGCCGGTGCGCATCCCATCGTCGCGGTGGACGTGAGTACCGAGAAGCTCGCACTTGCCAAGCGCTTGGGGGCCACCCACACGGTGCTGGCCCGAGGGGAGGGCACGGTGGCTTTGGTGCGCGAGGCCACTCAAGGCGGAGCCCAGTTTTGCCTTGAAACCGTGGGCAGCGAGTTAGTGCTCGCCGATGCCTATGCCGCGACCCGGCGCGGCGGCACCACCATCACCGCAGGCCTGCCGCACCCGAGCAAGATGCTCAGCATCCCCGCCGTCAGTCTGGTGGCCGAGGAGCGAAGCTTGCGCGGCAGTTACATGGGCTCGGCAGTGCCGAGCAGGGACATCCCCCGCTACATCGCCCTGTATCAGGCGGGCCGCCTGCCGGTGGACCAATTGTTGAGCCGCACGCTGGCGCTGGACGACATCAATGAGGGTTTTGATCGCCTCGCACGCGGCGAAGGTGTGCGCCAAGTGGTGTTGCTGTAGCGTCCGCGCGGCGTATCCCCCAAAACGCAAAAAACCTGCCAAGCCCTAGAGCTTGACAGGCCACCAACGACGCGGGCATTGCGGCACCACTCCGCGCTGCCTGCGCCGGCAGTCTTGCGCCACGTCTGGGGCGATTAGCCCGGAACGTGCTTGAGGGTGAAGGTCTGCACACCGGCGGCGGCGTTCAGGCCCTTTTCGCCGGAGATGGCGAGGGGTTGCAGGGTGATGGACTTATCAAAGCCGCCCACCAGCACGCTCACGCCCGCGCCGACACCGGCAGAAGCCTGAGCGGTCACGCCGCCAAAAGTGCCTTCCAGTGTCTTGGGGCCCTTGTCAGAGGTTGCTGCTACGACCGTCCACAGCATCACTGAGGAGCGGTGGTAACCGATGTCGACGCCGAACTGGCCGATGGTGCCTTCGTAGTTATAGGCGACACCCTTGGTCGGTTCCCAAACGCAGCGCAAATCGCGCGAGGAGCCAATCACGAAGCCCCAACCGCTGGCAACGTTGCAAGTGAGGAAGCCGGATTGCACGCCGCCATCTTTCTTGTTGCCATGGTCATGGCCGGCGGAGGTGCTGAGCGGGGCAGCGGCTGCGAGGCCGGCGGCGAGTACCAGAGCAAAGCGGGATTTGGACAGATTCATGAGTCAACTCCATGTTGAGTAGGTGATCTGGCTTCGTGCCAGATGCGCCGCTGATGAGCAGTGGCGACGCGACTACTATCCTCATCTGCTCTGAAGTTGCGCTGAACTGCGCGATACCTGCTGCGATTAGTGCTTAACTCGCAAAATCGTTCAGGCCGCGCTCAGGCCCGCAGGACGGCCTCTCTGCTTAGTTCAAAGCGCCGGGGACCGCGAGGCGGAAGGGCGCGATGGCAGCGGCAAAGCGCTCGCCGGTCGGCACCGCCTGCATCTCGTAACTGCCGTGCATGGTGCCCACTGGGGTATCCAGCGGGCAGCCCGAGCTATAGCTAAAACGCTCGCCCGGCTCGATCACCGGTTGCAAGCCCACCACGCCGGGGCCGCGCACTTCGTCCACCTCGCCATTGCCATTGGTGATGATCCAGTGGCGGGTGAGTAGCTGCACCGGCGCGGGGCCAAGGTTGTGGATTTCGACGTGGTAGGCGAACAGCCAGCGCTCAGCTTGCGGCTGCGACTGCTCGGCCAAGTACTCCGCCTTCACCTTCACAATGACCTGATGCGGCTGCACTAAATGAACCCTGCGTTGAGCTGCGCTTCTTCGCTCATCATTTCCCGCGTCCACGGCGGGTCAAAGGTCAGCTCGACATCGCACTCGGCAATCTTCGGCACCGACAGCGCCTTGGTCTTGACGTCGCTTACCAGCACATCGCCCATGCCGCAGCCCGGCGCGGTCAGCGTCATGCGGATACTGGCTTTGCGCTGCTCTGGGGCTCCAGCAATGTCCAGAATGTGGCAGTCGTACACCAAGCCTAGGTTGACGATGTCGATGGGGATTTCAGGGTCATACACCGTGCCCAACTGCGCCCACACGGCTTTCTCGATTTCTTTGTCGGTAGGGTTCTCGGGTAGCTCGATTTGCGCAGGCTTAGGCTTGCCCAAGGCGTCAGCGTCGGCACCTTCGATGCGGAACAGATGCCCCTGCACCTGCACGGTGTAGCTGCCGCCTAAGGCTTGGGTGATGACCGCGACGGCGGCTTCAGGGAGTTCCACCTTGGTGCCCTGCGGGATGAGGGTGCCGATGACATCGCGGCTCAAAGTGACGGTTTCGGACGCTGAAGACATGGCGGCAGGTGAATATGGGGGGAGGACAAGCGCCGCGCATGATAAACCTCAAAGGCCGTGGGACGTGGGAGGCATACAACGTGGGGCGTGGGAGGTAGGGCGTGGGACGTTAACCACAGAAGCTGCGCGGCCATACACAAATACTTAAGGAGTTCCGTCATTCCCGCGCAGGCGGGAATCCAGGATGCGCGAAGCGCACTGCGTTGAATTGTCAAAGAAAAACAAAAAATATCTAGATTCCCGCCTTCGCGGGAATGACGATGAGGTTTAGCCCACGTCCCACGTCCCACGTCCCACGTCCCACGTCCTAACAACCCCGCAAGCCCTCGGCCAGTGTTGCGTAGCGCGGTGCCCAGCCCAAGCCACGCAAGGCATCCGTGCGCAGGCGCTTGCTCTCCTCGTAAAAGCTCCAGAGCTGCGGGCTAAGCTGATGCTTGGCTTCTGCCAGCGGCAGTTGCGGCGGCGCAGGCAGGCCTAAGTGCTCAGCAACCTGCACAAAGTAGGCGCTCATGCTGCTGGGGTTGCCATCGCTGAGGTGATAGGCGGCACCGGCCATGCCCTTGGCCATCAGCAAAGCGGCGGCGTCGGCGAGGTCATCGGCATGGATGCGGTTGCTGTAGGGGGCGTCGGCCACCGCGAGGATGGCTGTGCCCGCCTGCAGGCGGGCGCTGGGCAGGCGGCCCGGCCCGTAGATGCCGGGGATGCGCAGGCGCAGCGCGCGCGCGCCATGGGCTGCGGCCCAAGCCACCACACTGCGTTCCGCCGCCATGCGCCGCCGGCCGCGCGCGGTCTGCGGCTTGAGCGGCTCGGCCTCGCTAATCCAGCGCCCTTGGCAATCGCCATAGACGCCGGTGGTGGAGAGATACAACAGCCCGAGCTGGGGCGGCGCCGTGATCGCACCCAGGGCATTGATCAGCGTGGCATCGCCCGCGCCCTCAGCGGCAGGTGCGGCGCAGTAATAAATCGCGTCAGCCGCTGGCAGTGCCAGATTGGGGCTGGCCAAGTCGGCTTGCAGCGTTTGGCAGCCAATCGCAGCGACGTCGGCCAAGGTCGCCGCGCTGCGCGCCACAGCCGTCACGCGCGCACCTGAGGCGAGGTGGCGCAGGGCAATACGCTGGGCGATGTCGCCGGCGCCGAGCAGGAGGATATGAGGGGCTGCGATCACCGCAGCACTTTAACCCTTTGGCTTTTGGTGGGCTCGGCCTTGCTGGCGTACTGGCCATTAATTAGGCGCAGCGTCGGCAGCGTGTGCGGGCCTAGCGAGTTTTGCTGCGCCAGAGCCGCGTAGGTGTAGCCCTTGGTCGGCTCGGGCGGCAGCACGCGCAGCACAATGGATTTGGCCAGCGCCGATTCCTCGGGCTTGAGCGGCCTGAGCGACTTCACGCTGGTTTCG
>CAZHTI010000049.1:0-8985 GCA_964535755.1 uncultured Salinisphaerales bacterium
AGCACCCAAAACTCATAGGCGATAAACACCACGAAGTATGGGATGGCTAAGTAATGGGAACTATATACATAGCTAGCCATAAATAACTTGACTAGCCACTCGAAGCGAGTAAGCTGCACCTAACTAGCCAAGGATGCAGCATGGAAAAGCCGGAAATCATCAGCCTGTTCAATTTCTTCAAGATGTTCCCTGATGAAGAAGCGGCGCGCGTTTACTTTGAGAACCTGCGCTGGGCGGACGGCAAATACTGCCCGCACTGCGCCAGCGTTAGCGTCGCCGAAGTGAAGAACCATAAGCCGATGCCATACCGCTGCAAGGACTGCCGGAAGCACTTCAGCGTGCGCACCGATACCGCACTTGAAGAATCCCGCCTGCCGCTGCAAAAGTGGCTGATGGCGATGTACATGATGACGACGGCCCGCAAGGGCATCCCCTCTACCCAGATGGCGAAAGAGCTGGGCATCACTCAGAAGTCTGCATGGTTTCTTGCTCAGCGCATCCGCCAAGGCTTCATGGCTAAAACCGCAGGCGGCAACGGCAATGGCGGCGGTTCGCTTGAGGGTGAAGTAGAGGCCGACGAAACCTACATAGGTGGCAAAGAATCCAACAAGCACGCCAGCAAGAAACTCCACGCGGGGCGCGGCACTGTTGGAAAGACCACCGTGGCAGGCATCAAGCAACGCGATGGCCGTGTGGTCGCTACCGTCGTCCCCAACACCAGCGCCAAGACTCTGCAAGCCTTCATTGCTGACAATGTGGTGGCTGGCTCGACTGTTTATACCGACGAGCACAGCTCATATTTGGGCATGACTCGCTATACGCACCACACCGTGCGCCATAGCGCCAAAGAGTTCGTCAACGGCATGGCCCACACCAACGGCATTGAGAGCTTCTGGGCGCTCCTCAAGCGTGGCCATTACGGCATCTACCACTACATGAGTGTGAAGCACCTGCACCGCTATGTGAACGAGTTTTCGTTCCGCCACAACACTGCCAAGCTCGGCACTATGAACTTCATCGACGAGACCATCGTGAACATGGGCCAGCGCCGCCTCACCTACAAAGGACTCATCAATGCCTAAGAAGAAATCTGAGCAGGTTATCCAGCCAATCCAGGCAGAGTTCGGCGAGGTTGCAAAGGCGCTGGTGATGCCCACCTCGCCGAAACGGCCCTTAGCGACAAAACCATACTCACGCGCAGTCGCTGAGATAACTGCTCCTAGCGGAGCGCCGCAAGCCATGTACTGGGGGAAACTGCCAATCGGCGAGGTGGAGCTTGACTGTGTTGTGCTGGACAACGGCGAACGCATCCTGACTGCAAAGTCGATCTTTGAAGCGTTTGGTCGCGCCAGAAAAGGCATGAACTCTCGACTAGAAATCGAGGGGACCGCCTTGCCGCCATTTATAGCTGCAAAAAACCTAAAAGATCATATAAATCAGTCTGTTATCCAGCGGACCAGACTCGTATCGTATTTGGACGGCGGACGGCTGAAAACGGGCTATGTGGCTGGCCTGCTACCCGTTATGTGCGGCGTCTATTTGGCAGCCCGGCGTAACAATGATCTAACCGACTCACAGCAAAAACTTGCTGCTCAGGCAGAAATAATTTCGTCTGCTCTAGCACTGGTAGGCATAGATGCCCTTGTAGATGAAGCGACGGGGTATCAACTAGACCGAAAGCACGACGCCCTGCGGATGTTGCTGTCAAAGTACATCGCAGAAGGATTGCAGCAGTGGATTTTGACTTTCCCAGACTCATTTTTTGCCGAACTTGATCGGCTCTACGGGAACGCTAGGACTACGGCAAAGAACAGGCCGCAGTACTACGGAAAATTCATCAATAAGTATATTTACGATCCGATGGAAAACGGCTACCTAAAGCGCCGCCTCAACGAATTGAACATTCTGCCGGACGGACGGCGTAAGGCGAAATTCCACCAGTGGCTAAAAACCGAAGGCCGGAACATCCTGATACATCAGATCGGCCGCGTCCAAGGAAAAATGGAGGATTACTCCACGATTGATAAGTTCAAGGACGCATCCGCTAAGCAGAAGCTGATCTCAATAGCCCCGTACCTCTTTGACGAGATGAACCAGATCAAAGAGTTTTAGCGAAAGTTGCTGGCTCAAGAAAAAGGGCCAGCCGAGGCTGACCCTGTTGCTGATGCCGATTCCTAAACGCCGCCCGCTTGCGCAAGAGACATGGGAGGCACCTACCCGTTTTTACGATAGCGCATGGCAACGTGAGACGCTTGGCTAGCTATGTATATAGTTCCCTAAGTAATAGAGGTTGGCAGTGAGCCACTCCAGGGTTTCCATGCGGCACATCCGGTTGTGAACCGCCGAGATTGTAGAAGACTGCCGCTTGCGCTCCATGGGGTGATTTTCCGGCTGTGCGCCGCAGGGCTCGCGCCCTAAACTCCGGCCAAATGCAGACCCGCTGAGCACAAGTGGGCGCACACGCTGAGGAGCAACATGCCTGTAGAACTAAGCCGCCGCCGCTTATTGGCCACGGCCGCCGCCGTCTCTACCCTCGCCGCCTGCGGGGAGAGTGGCTTGCCGCGAGGGGCTGGCAACAGCGGCTCAACCAGCTCCGGCGGTTCCGGCAGTGGCTCCGGCGGCGATCCTACGCCCAGCCCAACGGTGCCTGCCCACTTCCTCAGCACCAAGGAACACCGCGCACTGACCGCCTTGGTCGATCAATTCATCCCGGCCGATACCGACCCCGGTGCCGTGCAAGCGGGCTGCACTGAGGCCATCTGCTACTTGCTGGCCGCCTTCGACACCACGCCACCGTTCATCTACGCCGGCGGCCCGTATTCCGACCGCGCCGGCAACAGCAGCAATCAGTTCGCCCAGTTTTTGCCGCTGGATGCCTACGAGGAATTGGCTTGGCGGCTGACGCTCGAAGGCAGCGCCGAGCGCCCTGAGCGCAGCTTTAATGGTGCGCACATCGGCTGGCAGGCGATCTACCGCAACGGCTTGGCGCGGCTCGATGAGCTCGCGGTAGAGCAGGGCGGCGCTGATTTCGCCGCACTCACATCGGCCCAGCGCGACACCATCCTCCGGCGCGGCGATGCGGTGGTGGATGATCTGGTGGACATTGCCTTCCCCCACACCTTGACGGCCATGTACGGCGCGCCGGAGTACGGCGGCAATCAGGATTTGGTCGGCTGGGGCTTTACGGCCTTCGACGGCGACGTCCAGCCGCGCGGCTACAGCGATAGCCAAGTCGTCAATTGCGATACCCCGCAGCCGACAGATGGCCAATTGCCCGCGAGTTATCACGACCCTGCGCAACGCCAGCAGAGTGTGGCGGCGCGCATCCGGCAGGCTTTGTTCCCCACCCGCAGCCGTGCCCGCCAGCCCCTGCTGGAGGCTGAACTTATGCTCGCAGTCGCACCGCCGTTTGAAGGCATGGCGGCGGCACAGCAAGCCGCAGAAGGCAGGCTCAGCGCCTTGCGCGGCGCACTTTTAGGCGAGGGCGCAGACCATGCCTGAGGCACTGATTATTGGCTCCGGCCCAGCCGGCAGCATCACCGCCCACCACCTCGCGGCTGCGGGTTGGGATGTCACCGTGCTAGAGCGCGGCCGCAATCTGCGCCCCGGCTTCGGCCAAGTGCCGAGCAGCGAATTGGGCACTCTGTATGCGTCCGACGAGGTCAAATCCAGCCGCTTCTTCGGCTACCCGCACCCGCTGCTGGAGCCCGTCACTGGCCGCACGCAGGCCCAAGCTGAAGCGGGTATGGCGCGGGCGATACGCGGGCTACATGTGCAGCTAGGCTCGGCGGTCGGCGGCACCAGCCTGCACTACAACGCCAAGTTCCCGAGGTTCTGGAAGCAAGACTTCACCATGCTGAGCGGCTTGGGCCCGATGCCCGGTGCGCAGGTCGCGGACTGGCCGATCAACTACGACGACCTAGCGCCGTTTTACGATGCGGTCGAGCAACACATGGGCGTGCAGGGTGACCGCGAAAAGATGCCCGCGCGGACGCTGGAGCAATCCCCCCGTAGTGGGCAATTCGTGATGCCGCCCAACCCCACTGGTTACGCAGCGCGCCTGCTGGCGGGTGCTGCGGAGCGCATAGGCTGGAGCCCTTACCCCTACCCGGCGGTGGTCAATTCCAAGAACTTTGATGGTCGCCCTGCCTGCAATTCCTGCGGGCTCTGCTCCAGCTTTGGCTGCCCGATCAACGCGCGTGGCGATGCGCTGGTGAGCTACCTCAACCCAGCCGTACGCAGCGGCAAAGTGCGGGTGATCGAGCGTGCGCTGGCCTCAAAGATTGCGACCACCGCCGATGGCAAGCGCGCTACCGGCGTGCACTACTTTGACGCCGAGGGCAGGGAGCAGTTTCTGGCCTCCTCACTGGTGATTTTGGCGGCGAGTCCGGTGCACACGGCGCGCCTGTTGCTGCTCTCCGCCAATGCCGCGCACCCCAGCGGCTTGGGTAACCGTAGTGACCAAGTCGGCCGCAACATGATGTTCCACTACTTCACCCAAGGTGGGGCGCTGTTCGACTACGACGTGCAGAGCCTGCGCGCGCAGAGCACCACGGTGCAGGTCGATGACCTGATGGGCCCGTTCACCGGCCCTGCCATCACCGCCTTGGGCGTGCCGTGGATAAAGGGCGGCTTGATTCAGGTCGGCACCGGCTTGCCGCTGGTGGCCGAGGCTAATTTCTACGCCGCCCTGGGCACGGGTTACGGCGCGCCGCACAAAACCGCGATGCGGCAATCGCTGGCGCGCAGGCGTATTGCCGGCATCCAGTTCGTCGGCGAGGACGTGCCGCAAGCCAACAACCGCGTGGACTTAGACCCCGACATTAAAGACTGGCGCGGCCTGCCCGCAGCGCGGGTCACCTGGAGCCCGCATGCGCACGAGAAAGCCAGCGCGCAATACACCGCGCCCCTCCTTACCGCATGGCTCAAAGCCGTGCCGAACGCCGTCGGGGCCATCGTCACTCCGGGGCCTTTGCTGTCCGACAACCCGCAATACACCGCCCACCACGCGGGCTCAGCGCGCATGGGCAATGACGCCATGACCAGCGTCTGCGCGCCGAATGGCCGCCTGCACGACTGCGACAACGTCGTCATTGCCGATGGCAGCAGCTTCCCGACCTTCCCCGGCTTCAACCCCACACTCACCGTCCTCGCCAATGCCCTGCGCATTGCTACGGCCCTCGCTCAGAATCGCTGATATGCGCATCCTCCTCGTATCACTCGCGCTCTTGCTCGCAGCCTGCGGCGAGAGTGGCTCTGGCCTTGCCTCAGTGCCGCCCAGTTCGGGTGCTAGCTCGGGGGCTGGCTCAAGCTCGGGTGGGACTACCCCAGCCTCGTTCAAAGTCTTGGTGTTCTCGCGCACGGTGGGCTTCCGCCATGCCTCCATTCCAGTCGGCATACAGGCCATCCAGAGCTTAGGCACGGCCAATAATTTCAGCGTGGATGCCAGCGAAGACCCTACCGTCTTTACGCCCGCAAACCTCGCGCAGTACCGCGTCATCGTGTTTCTCAACACCACGCTCAATGTGCTGGATACCGACGCCCAGCAAGCCGCACTTGAGGGCTACATGCAGGCCGGTGGCGGCTACGTCGGCGTGCACTCGGCGGCCGACACCGAGCACGACTGGCCCTACTACGGCGAGTTGGTCGGTGCCTATTTCCGCAGCCATCCGGTGCAGCAGCTGGGCACCATTCGCCGCGAAGCCACCGACCACCCCAGTACGGCCCACCTTGCGGACTCCACCAGTCTGTTCGACGAGTTCTATAGCTTCTCCAGCAACCCGCGCGGCAAGGTGCGGGTGCTGCTGAATATTGATGAAGCCAGCTACCAGCAAAACCCCAATACCTCCTGCCTGCCGGATTCCCCCACCATCCCCAATGGCTACAACGGCCGCATGGTTGACCACCCACTGAGCTGGTGCCACACCCGTAAGGGCGGCGTGGCTTGGTACACCGCCTTGGGTCATGAAGTGGCCTTGTATCAGCAGCCGGAGTTCCGCAACCACTTGCTCGGCGGCATCCTGACCGCTGCGGGGCGCATCGCCTCTGACTGCACGCCGCGTGAGACCAGCGCGCCCAACCAGCCCGACCCCGACCTCAAAATGTGCCCCGTGCTGTAGGGCGCACTGCTGAGCAAGCGACTGCCGCTGCGATGACACCAGACCGGTTCACGCAGGGGCTCCTCGGGCTGACGGCTGGGGTGCTGCTGGCGGTGGCCTCGCCTTGGCTGATGCCGCGCGCAGTCTTGGTCGGATTTGCTCTGCTGGGGCTGTTATTGCTGGCGCTACGACACCGGCCTTGGGCCGTGGCCACATCGCTACTGCTGTTGGCTTTTGCGCACAGCCAATGGCGGGCGCAGAGCCTGCTGGATGCGCGCTGGCCCATGCAGCGCAGCGGCGAGAAGCAGCTCATCGCCGGTCATGTCGTCAGCCTGCCGGAAGTCAGTGTTGCTGCCGACGGCAGCCGCACGCTGCGATTTCGGTTTGCAGCTATCGATACCCAATGGCCGCGCTCGCTGCGCGTCAGTGTCTATCGCAGCCATTTGCCGATTGCGGGCGGTGATTGCTGGGCGCTGCCGCTGAAACTCAAAGCCCCGCATGGCTCGGCGAACCCGGGCGGCTTCGACTACGAAGGCTGGCTGTTCCAGCAGGGCATTGCCGCTACGGCCAGCAGCAACGGCAAGGACGCGAGCCGCTGCCAAAGCCCCATGCCCGGCCTAATCGCCCCCGCCACGCTGAAGCTGCGCGAAGGCCTGCGCGCGCAAGTCCACGCCGCACTGCCCCAGCACCCGGCGCTAGGCATTTTGCTGGCACTGCTGATGGGCGATGACAGCGGCGTAAGCGATGCCAGCTGGGAGGTGTATCGGCAGACCGGCACCACCCATCTCATCGCCATCTCCGGCTTCAATCTGGCCATCATCGCTGCGGCGGTGTTCTTCTTCTGGCGCTGGCTATGGCCTTTGTCTACCCGCCTAGCACTCTGGCTGCCTGCGCAAACTGCGGCGGCCATTGCGGCCGCCCTCGCCGCCACTGGCTATGCGCTACTTGCGGGCTTTGAGGCACCGGTCGTGCGCGCACTGTGGATGCTCTGGGTCGGTCTGCTCGCACTACTCTTGCGACGCGGCAGCGGTGCCTTCCAAGCGCTCGCACTGGCTTGGGGCTTGCTGCTGTTGGTCGACCCACTCGCCGTGCTCTCGCCTAGCGTTTGGCTCTCCTACGCGGCCGTCGCGGCGATGATTTACCTCGCCTTGGGCCGCCTCAAACCTCTGAGCTGGTGGCGCGCTCTGCTGTATGTTCAGATCGGCTTGGGCCTGCTGCTGGCCCCGCTCACCCTGTTCTGGTTTCAGAGCAGCCCGGCGCTGTCGGGCATGGTCAATGTGCTCGCCGTGCCTTGGTTTGCACTGCTCACGCCCATCGCCCTGCTGGTGGCCTTGCTGCTGTTGATTGCCCCCGCTTGGGCTGCTACCCCTTTGCTCTGGGTGGCCGATGCCCTGCAGCACACCGAGGCCGCGCTCGCTTGGTTGGGCCGCTACAGCGCGGACAGCCAAGTGCTACTTGCCGCCAGCCCTTGGGCGCTGCTCTGCGCCGCACTCGGCATGGTCTTGTTGCTTGCACCTAGAGCACTGCCGGGCAAAGCACTCGGCCTGCTCTGCCTGCTGCCCTTGCTCAACCCTGTGCCGCGCGCGCCGGTGGACGGCTTCCGCATCACCCTGCTCGACGTCGGCCAAGGGCTATCCGTGTTGATTGAGACCGCGCAGCACCGGCTGCTGCTGGACGCAGGCCCCGCCTTTGACGGCGGCTTCGATGCCGGTGCGCGCATCGTCGTGCCTACCTTAAGAGCGATGGGGGTTCGGCACTTGGATGCCCTCATCGTCAGCCACGGCGACGCCGACCACGCGGGCGGTGCGGCGGCGGTGCAGGCTGCCTTCCCGGTGCGGCGAGCACTGGGCTTTGGCGCGGCAGAGGCCTGCCGCCGTGGTCAGCGCTGGCAATGGGATGGGGTGGATTTCCACATCCTGCACGGCCCAGACGACGCCACTGGCCTCGTCAAGCGGGACAACAACGGTAGCTGCGTGCTGCGGGTGCAGTCGGGTGCGGGCGTCGCGCTGCTGCCTGCCGATATCGAAGGCGCTGGTGAGGCCGCACTGATCCAGCGCTGGGGTGAGGCCACGCTCAAGGCCGATGTGCTGATCGCCCCGCACCACGGCAGCAAGACCTCATCGAGCCCAGACTTTGTGGCAGCGGTAAACCCCGAATGGTTGTTGGTGCCGGCCGGCTACGCCAATGCCTTCCGCCACCCAAGGGCGGTGGTGCTGGAGCGTTACCAGCGCCTAGGCACGGAGATCGCGATGACCGGCCATGAGGGTGCACTGAGCCTGAGCTATAGCTCCAGCAAGGGCTGGAGTGGTGTGCAGCGCTACCGCGCCCGCTGGCCCCGGCCGTACTGGCAGCAAGCGCCATTGGAGTTGCCGGAGCACGATTGAGCAGTTTGCGGTGCTGGGTTTCCGCTGCGCTTCTACCCAACCTACGAGAAAACCGTTTCCGGTTTCCGGTTTCCCGTTTCCCGCTTCCCCACTCCCCAGCAAAAAATCACACCGCGAGCAGCGCATCGACCGCGTCGTAGTCAATCTGCACGGCGCAGACGAAACGCTCCTCGGCATCGAGCAGCACGGGGATTTGCAAGCCGTAGGCCGCCTGCCAGTGCGGGTGGGCATCGACGTGCACCGGCTCCACCTCGATGGCATCGCCATAGGCAGAGAGCAACTCGGCTTCCATCTCACAGCAGAGATGGCAGCCGGGGCGGGTCAGTAGCGTGAAGCGATAGCGGCGCATGCGGCGCGCTATTCCTCAGGCACCACTTCACCGCCGGGGACTTTCATCGCCAAGAACAAAGGCCCGCCATTGCGCTGAATCAGCATCGGCACGCTGGTACCGGGGGTGAGGCGGGCCGCGACGTCCTTGAGCCGCTCGATGGAATCCACCTGCT
>CAZHTI010000049.1:9085-17043 GCA_964535755.1 uncultured Salinisphaerales bacterium
CCGGGGGTGAGGCGGGCCGCGACGTCCTTGAGCCGCTCGATGGAATCCACCTGCTGGCCTTGGATGGTGAGCACGATGTCGCCCGGCCGTACGCCGGCGTCTTGAGCGGGGCCGGCTTCTAGGCCTAAAACCACGACGCCGCCTTCCGAGACGCGCGCGGCTTTGCGCTCGTCCTCGGTGAGGGCGCGCACTGCCAGCCCCAGCGGCAGGCGCGCACGCTGCGGCAAGTCTGGGTCCGCGTTGGCGCTCGCGGCCTCAGTCGGTAGCTCGCCGATTTCGACTTTGATCACCACTTTTTTGCCGTCGCGCAGGATTTGCACGGGTACCGTGCTGCCGGGGTCTAGCCCACCCACCAGCGGCGGTAATTCGCGCGAGGACGGCAGAGGGTTGTCGTTAAAGGCCATGATGACGTCGCCCGCCTTCAAGCCGGAGCGCTCTGCCGGTGAGCCCGGCACGACGCGGGCGACCAACGCGCCTTCCGCTTTGGCAAGGCCGAAGCTCTTGGTCAGCTCGCGGGTGAGTGCTTGCACCTCCACGCCCAGCCAGCCGCGCACGACGCGGCCCTTTTCTTTGAGCTGGGTGGCGACGCGCACGGCGACGTCAATCGGAATGGCAAAGGCGATGCCGGAGTTGCCGCCGGTCTGGCTATAGATTTGGCTGTTGACGCCTATCACTTCGCCTTTGAGGTTGAACAAAGGCCCGCCGGAATTGCCGGGGTTGATGGCAGCATCGGTCTGGATGAAGGGGACGTATTGCTCGGTGAACAGGTTGCGGCCCTTGGCGGAAACGATGCCGCTGGTGACTGAGTAGTCGAAGCCAAACGGCGAGCCTATCGCCATCACCCACTCGCCCGCACGCAGCTTGCTGACGTCGCCAATCCGCACGGCAGCAAGGCCCTTGGCGTCGATTTTGAGCAAGGCCAAATCGCTGGGTTCGTCCATGCCGATGACCTCAGCGGGCAGCTCGCGGCGGTCGGATAGGCGCACGAGCACCTCGCGGGCGTTCTTCACCACATGGGCGTTGGTGATGATGTAGCCGTCCTCCCAGAGCACGAAGCCGGAGCCCAGGGACTCCTGCTCGTCGGCGCCTAAGTCGCCCGGCTGGGAATCCTGCGGTGCTGTGGGGTCCTCGCCGGGGGCTGCCTCGCCCTCTGGTGCCAGCGCGCCCTCGCCGTTCTTCTCCAAGAAGCGCTTCATCCAATCCGGCAGGTTCTCGCGCGACTCGGGCGTCTGGGGCAGCGTAGGTGCGGCATCCGCGCGTTCCTCTGCTGGGGCTTCGTCCTGCGGGACGGTGGAAATCTCGTCCTGTGGGACGGTGGAAATATTGACGACTGAGGGGCTCGCCTCCTCGACGAGGCTGGCGAAGTCCGGCAGCCGCAAATCAGGCGCAGCAGGTTTTGAGCAAGCACTCGCGAGCAATAGGGCGGCAGCCGCCGCGCTCAGGCGCAGCCCAAAAGGCAAAGACATGAAAGCACTCCGCAAGGTGAAGACCAAGATTGTAGAGGTGCCGCGTGTGCGCCGCCCCGGATTCCGTGGGGCGATTTACGGAGCTGCGTCGGTGAGCACGAGGCCTTCTGCCACCGCACGCACGGCGGCTGCGGGTGTCTCCCCCACCACGGTGACGTGGTAATTGCCCATCGCCCGGCCATAGGCGTGGATGCCGCCGCGCTGGGTGAGGCCAGCAAAGCCTTTTTTGTTCTCCACTGCTGGGGCGGCAAAGATAGAAATGGCGGAAAGCCCATCGGACAGCATGATGTGCTCGACCACCCCACGGCCGCCGCGCGCGGGGCGAGTGTCGCGGGCGCTAATCACGTAGCCCTGCGGTGGCGTGGGCAGCCGCAGCGGGTAGCCGTCCCAAGTCACCGACTGCGCGGGGCCGGGCGCAGGCTCGCTGACCACGCGGTAGCGCTTGATATCGCTCTCCGGCTCAAACACCCGCGCGGGGATGACTGCGGGGAAGCTCACCTCGGTGAACATCACCTCCTCCAGCACTTGCCGGTCGACGGTGGTGAGCGCCACGCGCAGAGGCACGTTGGTCGCCTCATCCGCCCAGATCTCGTAGCGGTAACGGTGGCCGTCACGCGGGATGAACTCAATCCCCTTGCAATTGCGGCCTGCGATGCGGGCATTGCCAATTTCTTTGAGCGCGTACACCGTCGCCAAGCGCTGGAGCAACTCTGGCGAGAGCCCAGCGAGCAGGCCCTTGAATTGCGGACGGCGGAAGTCGGCCTTGCGGTCGTTGGGCATCAAGCAAATGACACGGTCTTTGTCGCGGATCACCTCGCGCATTTCGCCGGTGAGCGCGCTGATGCGCTCGTGCTCAGCACCGTTGATGACGCCATGTACCAGCCGCATCGACTCCATATTGCTGCCGCTGCGGTAGATGATCACGCCCTGATAGTTAGCACTGCGCGCAGCCTCTGCGGCCTTGAGCAAAACCTGATCAGGGCCAGCGAAGCTCGCGTTAGCGAATAGGAGGCCTGCGGCCAATGCCGTGAAACGTCGCATCCGCATTTACTCGCCCGCTTGGTACGACGCCGACTGCACCGCGAAGCGCGCGCTGTGCAGCGCACCACTGACGTTTTGCTGGGCGGTGCTATTGCTGTGCTGGACGAGGTAGTCGTCGAGCAGCGCGGCGGTGTCGGAATCTGGGCCGCTCGGCGTGCTGCTGTCGTCCTGCGCCGATGTAGGCTGCCAAGTCTGGCTGCTGAGCGCGGCGACTTGCATCGGTGCGGCTTGGATGGCAGCGGCGGTGGTGGCGGCTGCGGAGGTGGGTGCTAGAGCAGGGCGGTCGACCCCAAACAGCAGCACCGCGCCGAGGGCACCGGCAGCGGCGGACACGGGCACCCACGTCTTCCAAGCGCGGGCTCTTGGCGCAGGCTGGATTTTGGGTTTGATCGGCTCGGCTACGGCGCGCTTGCGCGGCAATGCGACGACCTTGGGGTGGGCAACAGCGGCCGATGCATCCTCGGCAAAAATCGCGGCCATCACGCCTGCGGTGAAGGCTTCTGCTTGAGCTGGCGTCTTGACGCCCGCCAGCGCATCGCGCGCTTGGCAGTTACGGCTCCACTCCTGCTTCAGGCCAGCGTCGCGATCCATCGCATCCAGCAGCGCGTCCCAGTCGGCACGACTGGCGGCGTCATCGAGGGCATTACTGAGGAGTTCTTTCGACATAAGCATTCAGACCTTGTGGACTACTGAGCGCGCCTTGCGGCCGCCACACCGTACTGGGATAAACCACCACATTCAGCAAAAGTTCAAACATTGGGCTGATCCGCCTGCCTGTTCGGCAGTATTCGCCCGACGACGCAACCATCAATTCAACAACGGCTTCAGCACCGCATCGATGACTTCCCGCGCACGGAAAATGCGCGAGCGCACCGTGCCGATGGGGCAATTCATCGCCTCGGCAATTTCTTCGTAAGACAAACCCTCTAACTCGCGCAAAGTGATGGCCCGGCGCAAGTCAGGGGGCAGGCCCTCAATGGCCTCGGTGACTTTCTCTTTGATTTCTTCGGAGAGCAGTGTGGCTTCTGGGGTGGCGTGGTCGGCCAGTTGCTCGGTGTGGCCGTAGAGCTCGGCATCGGCGATGTCGATGTCGTTGTTGCCCTGCCGACGGTTGCGCGACACCAAGTGGTTCTTCGCCGTGTTAATGCCGATGCGATAGAGCCAGGTGTAAAACGCCGAGTTGCCTTGAAACCCCTTCAAAGCCCGCCATGCACGGACGAACGTCTCTTGCGCCACATCGGGCGCGTCGCCATCGCCGACCAAGCGGCTCACCAACTGAATGATTTTGTTTTGGTACTTGCGCACCAGCAACTCGAAGGCGCGGACATCGCCCTCTTGCGCGCGCACTACCAGTTGTTCATCGACACCGAGGTCAGACATTGGGGCCCTGCAAGGCCCAATCGTGACGGGGCCTCGCGTTAAACTTTGTGAGTGTTTTGAGATTGCGGTGTTGCCACCACCAAAATGTGATTCGAACGAAGTCTAACAAGGTTGCTGCAATGCCCGAATCGTTTCGTTATGACGCAGCTCCAATGTCGCTGGATGTCCTCATCCTAGGCTCCGGCGCCTCTGGCCTGTCGTTGGCGTTGAGACTCGCCAAGCTGGGCCGCAAGGTCATGGTGGTCAGTAAGTCGGCGTTATCGTCGGGCTCGACGCTGTGGGCGCAGGGCGGGATTTCGGCGGTGTTTGATGAGGAAGACTCGCTGGAGAACCACGTCCGCGACACCCTCATCGCCGGTGCAGGCTTGTGCGACGAAGCAGCGGTGCGCTTTACCGTCGCCCGTGGCCCGCACTGCATCCGCTGGCTGGTGGAGCAGGGCGTGCAATTTACTGAGGACGATATCGGCACCGAGTCGGTGACTGCGCAGCAGGGGGTGCGCGAGGTGCCGACGCAGCCAGCTCCCGCAGCCACTGTGCAGGGCAAAGACACCGTGTCGCTGGCCGACGCCTCCACCACCCAGCGCCTGCACCTGACCCGCGAGGGCGGCCACAGCCACCGGCGCGTAGTGCACGCAGCAGACGCCACCGGCAAGGCGGTCGAAACCACCTTGGTGTCCTTGGTGCTCAACCACCCAAGCATTGCCGTGCGCGAACGGTGCATGGTGATTGACCTCATCACCGATAAAGCCGCGCGCAAGTCGCAAGGTGCTTATCTATTCAACCGCGCCAACGGCCAAGTCGAAGCCGTGGCGGCAAAGGCGGTGGCACTCTGCACGGGTGGCGCGAATCAGGTCTACCTGTATTCCAGCAATCCCTTCGGTGCCTCGGGCGATGGCATCGCCATGGCTTGGCGGGCTGGGGCGCGGGTCGCCAACATGGAGTTCATGCAGTTCCACCCGACCACGCTCTACCACACCGGCACGCGCAACTTTTTGCTCACCGAAGCCCTGCGCGGCGAAGGCGGCCATCTGCGTTTGCCAACTGCCAATGGCGAGGCCGGCGAGCGGTTCATGCCGCGCTTTGATGTGCGTGCAGAACTTGCCCCGCGTGATGTCGTCGCCCGCGCCATCGACCACGAAATGAAGCGGCTGGGTCTGAAGCACGTCCTGCTCGACGTCACCCACCTGGATGCTGGATTCCTCAAGAGCCACTTCCCGAACATCTACGCCTACTGTCTAGAGCTGGGATTGGACATCACCAAGGACCCGCTGCCGGTGGTGCCCTCGACGCACTTCACTTGCGGCGGTGTGGTGACCAACCTGCAAGCGCGTACCGACGTCGATGGCCTCTATGCCATCGGCGAGGTCGCCTGCACCGGCTTGCACGGGGCTAATCGCCTTGCCAGCAACAGCCTTCTGGAGTGCCTAGTATTTGCCGAGGCCGCAGCGGAAGACCTCCACGCCTGCTTAGACGCCCGCGAATTACCGCCGCCATTGCCGGCATGGGATGCCAGCCGAGTCCGCAACTCGGATGAGGACGTCGTCGTCAGCCACAACTGGTTGGAGCTACGCACCTTTATGTGGGACTACGTCGGCATCGTCCGCACCACCAAGCGTCTGGAGCGGGCGCTGCACCGCGTGCTGCTGCTCAAGGATGAAATCGCCGATTACTACGGCAACTACACCATCAGCGACCATCTGATCGAGCTGCGCAATTTGGTCGTCTGTGCGGAGCTCATCGTGCAAAGTGCGCTCAGCCGCAAAGAATCGCGCGGCTTGCACTACACGCTCGACTACCCCGACTTGGCGGAAGCGGCGGAGCCCACCGTGCTCTGCCCGCCGGGTTGGCGATAAATTTTTTACTTACGAGTCATTCAATGAAAATTTTGGTCACCGGCGCTGCCGGATTTATCGGCTTCCACACCACGCAAAAATTGCTTGCGCGTGGCGACACTGTGGTTGGCTTCGACGTGGTCAATGACTACTACGACCCCGCCCTTAAAGAAGCCCGCCTCACGTTGCTGCAAACGGGCTCGGGCGCGGAGCGCTTCGAGTTTGTGCGAGCCGATTTGGCCGACCAATCTGCCGTGGACGGCTGTTTTGCGGAGCATCAATTCGACCGCGTGATCCATCTTGCGGCGCAAGCCGGCGTGCGCTACTCACTGACGAATCCGCGCGCTTATGTACGCAGCAATATAGACGCGTTCGTCAATGTGTTGGAGGCCTGCCGCCACGCCAAAACCCCGCATCTGACCTACGCCAGCACCAGCAGCGTGTATGGCGCTAACACCGATATGCCGTTCTCTGAGCAACAGCCCTCGGTGCATCCTTTGCAGTTCTATGCCGCCACCAAGCGCGCCAATGAATTGATGGCTCATAGCTATAGCCATTTGTTTGGGCTGCCGACAACCGGCTTGCGCTTTTTCACCGTTTACGGACATTGGGGCCGCCCAGACATGGCGCTGTTCCTGTTCACCAAGAACATCCTCGCTGGCAAGCCGATTCCGGTGTTCAATAACGGTAACCACAGTCGTGACTTCACCTTTGTGACGGACATTGCTGAAGGGGTGATTCGCTCCAGCGACCAAATCGCCACCGGCAATCCGAGCTGGGACGCGAAGCAGCCAGACCCAGCGACCAGCTACGCCCCGTGGCGCTTGTTCAATATCGGCAACAGCAGCCCAGTCAAATTGATGGACTACATCAAGGCCATCGAGACCGCCACCGGCAAGACCGCCATTTTGGATTTGCTGCCGCTACAGGCGGGCGATGTGCCGGACACCTTCGCCACCACCGCCGCGCTCAACTCCGCTGTTGGCTACCAACCGGCGACTCAGGTTATCGATGGTGTTGCCCATTTCGTGGCTTGGTATCGGGATTTTTACGGCGAGTAGATTCAGTCGGGTAGCGTGCACTGTGTGCACGATTAAACGGCAGCTGCGGCCGCATTCGTGCGCACGGCGCACGCTACTTCTTGGGTTGATTCGGGTAGCGAGGTAACCCGGATGCAATCTGGGGTCATGTTGGCCGCTGTGCTCGGCGCACTCCGCGTCTCCGCATGGTTCCGATTTTTCAGCGCTTTGCGTCAGCCCTAAGAGCTAGGGCGGGAACCGTTATACTCCCGCACTTGTCCCTAGTTGCCTTGCTCTTGAGCCGCCCCATGCGTGCCTGGAGTCACCACCGCACGCCCCATGTCGCCGCCCACGCCGCAGTCCCGCATACGCAATTTTTGCATCATCGCCCACATTGACCACGGCAAATCGACGCTGGCCGATCGCTTCATCCAGCTCACCGGTGGACTAGAGGCGCGGGAGATGCAAGCGCAGGTGCTCGACAACAATCCCATCGAGCGCGAGCGCGGCATCACCATCAAGAGCCAAGCGGTGCAGTTGCACTACAAGGCACGCGACGGCGAGACCTACCAATTCAACCTCATCGACACCCCAGGGCATGTCGACTTCTCCTATGAGGTCTCTCGCTTCTTAGCCTCCTGCGAAGGTGCTTTGCTGGTAGTGGACGCCAGCCAAGGCGTAGAGGCGCAGAGTGTCGCCAACTGCTACACGGCGATCGAACAAGAGCTGGAAGTGCTGCCGGTGCTCAATAAGATTGATCTGCAAAACGCCGAGCCCGAGCGCGTCATCAAGGAGATTGAGGAAATCATCGGCATCCCCGCCGAGGACGCCATCCGCATCTCCGCCAAGACAGGCTTGAATGTGCTGGATGTGCTGGAGAACGTCGTCACGCGCCTACCTGCCCCCGAGGGCGACCCAGAAGGCAAGCTGCAAGCGCTGATTAGCGACTCGTGGTTTGACCCGTACTTGGGCGTGGTGTCGCTGGTGCGCATCATGCACGGCCGCATCGCTAAGGGTCAGAAGATCCGGGTGATGAGCACGGGCCGCGATTACGAAGTGACGATGATCGCCGTCAACACGCCCAAGCGCATCTTCAAGGATGCGCTGGAATGCGGCGAAGTCGGCATGGTCGTCGCCAACATCAAAGACATTTTTGGTGCTCCGGTCGGCGACACCATCACCTCCGCGCAAAACCCAGCCGAGGACTCGCTACCCGGCTT
>CAZHTI010000049.1:17143-20462 GCA_964535755.1 uncultured Salinisphaerales bacterium
CTGCGCTACGTCGGCAGCCAAGTGCAGATGGAAGTCGAAATGCCGATGGCCGAAGTGGTGGTGGATTTCTTCGACCGCCTCAAGTCCGTTAGCCGTGGCTTTGCCAGCTTCGAGTACGAGTTCATCCGCTTCGAAGCCGCCGATGTGGTGAAGCTGGACGTACTGGTCAACGGCGATAAGGTCGATGCGCTGGCCTCCATCGTCCACCGCGACAACAGCTACAACCGTGGCCGCGACCTCTGCGAGCGCATGCAGGAGGTCATCCACCGGCAGATGTTTGACATCGCTATCCAAGCCGCCATCGGCTCCAAGATCATCGCCCGCTCGACCGTCAAAGCGCTGCGCAAGGACGTCACCGCCAAGTGCTACGGCGGCGACGCCAGCCGTAAGAAGAAGCTGCTCGAGAAGCAAAAAGACGGCAAAAAGCGCATGAAGCAGGTCGGCACGGTGGAGATCCCGCAAGAGGCCTTCATGGCCGTGCTGGGCATGGAACGCAAGAAATAAGCTCAGGTACTTATGAATTTGTTTGACCCGATCATCGCCGTTTTAGGCGCAATTGCTGAGCCGATTGCCAAGCTGGGCCGCAGCATCGCGCCCGATTTTTTTGGCCGCATGGGCAATGACTTCGCCTCTTGGCTGCTGATTTTGAGCATCTTCACCGGCGTGATTTATCTGCTCGATCGCCTCGTGCTGGAGAAGCGCCGCAAGGCCAGCGATGGCAGCACTGCCAAGCCGAATTGGTTGGTCGATTTTGGCCGCCAGTTCTTCCCCGTCATCTTCGCGGTCTTCATCCTGCGCGCCTTTATTGTCGAGCCCTTCCGCATCCCTTCTGGCTCGATGATCCCGACCCTGCGCGTCGGCGATTTCATCCTCGTCAATCGCTTTGCCTATGGGCTGCGCTGCCCGGTGGGCGACTGTGTGCTCTGGGGTGCCAAGCAGCCCAAGCGCGGCGACGTCGTCGTGTTCCGCTATCCGGTAGACCCCAAGATCGACTTCATCAAGCGCGTCGTCGGCCTGCCCGGCGATGTCATCGAATACCGCAACAAGCAGCTGATTGTGAACGGCAAGCCGGTGCCACAAACCCTGATCGGCAAGTTTGAGGGTGGGGTGGAGAACCTCTACGCCGAGAACATCGGTGGCGTGGACATCCAAACCCTGCAGAACCCCGACCGCCCGGCGATGGACTTCCCCTACACCGTGCCGGCCGGGCACTACTTTGCGATGGGCGATAACCGCGACGGCTCCTCCGACAGCCGCTTCTGGGGCCCAGTGCCGGAGGGCCTGCTCAAGGGCCGCGCCTTCATGATCTGGATGAGCTACAACAGCGAAGCGCCAACCGTCGCCCAGCGCTTCGTCACCGAGCGCATCGGCCAAAGCATTCGTTAAGATTTGCCGACCACTCCGCCCCAGACTCAGGAACCTTAATCCATGAACTTTCCGCACCAGCAAAAAGGTATGTCGATGTGGCAACTCGCCTATGTACTGGGCAGCTTGGGCATCTTTGGCATGGTGGCGGTCAAGTGCATTCCGGTCTATTCCGACAACATCAAAATCAAGCGCGCAGTGCAGAAGACTGCCACGGCGGGGATCTCAGACCCCTACGCCGTCGAGGTGGATCTTGCCCGCCAATGGGCAATTGAAGACATCAACTCCATGAATTTCAAAGCGGTGAAGGTCAAGCGTGCGGCGAGCGGTGGTGCCGTGCTTGCCTATGCCTACGATGCCTCCGTGCCGCTGACGAAGGGGGTGGCGCTGGTATTTAGCTTTGAGGGTAACGAGCCGGTGAATGCTGCATCTGGACCGTAACCTCAAGCTGGCAGCCGCACTCGGGCATGATTTCGGTTCGCCTGAGTTGCTGCAACGAGCGCTCACCCATTGCTCTGCCTCCGGCATCAACAATGAGCGCTTGGAATTTTTGGGCGATGGCCTGCTCAACTTTGTGATCGCCGAAGCCGCCTACCGAGCGTGGCCGCGTGCGAGCGAGGGCGATCTCTCCCGTTGGCGTGCGAGCTTGGTCTGTGAGGACCGCCTCGCCGAGCTGGCCAAGGGCCTCAAGCTCAGCGAGTTCCTGAAAATGGGCACCGGCGAGTTGAAGTCCGGCGGCTATCGGCGCGAATCCATTCTGGCCGACACGCTGGAGGCTTTATTCGGAGCCGTTTTTGAGGACGCAGGGTTCGACGCTGCCCGTACCGTGGTGCTCAAACACTACGCGCCCTTGCTTGCCACACCACCGCAGGCCGCAGCACTGAAGGACTCCAAAACCCGCCTGCAGGAGCTGCTGCAAGCCAAAGGTTTGCCGCTGCCGGAATATCGGGTGCTGAAAGAAGACGGCCCCGCGCACCGGCGCAATTTCCAAGTGAGCTGCCAATTGGCAGACCACCCCCACCAGACTGTGGCCGATGGCCCCAGCCGCAAGCAGGCCGAGCAAGATGCCGCTCGCGCCATGCTCGATCACCTCAAGGAACATCCCCATGCGTAGCGGAATGGTTGCCATTGTTGGCAGACCAAACGTCGGTAAATCCAGCATCTTGAATGCCATCGTTGGCCGCAAGGTCAGCATCACCAGCCACAAACCACAAACCACGCGCCACCGCATCCAAGGTGTGTTGCACGGCGAGGGCGCGCAGGTCGTGTTCGTCGATACCCCCGGCCTGCACCGCAAAGCCGAGCGCGCCCTCAACCGCGCGATGAACGACGCCGCACTAGGTGCCATGCACGACGTGGACTTAATCCTCTTCGTCATCGAAGCCGGCCGCCTCACCGATGAAGACCAAGCCGTGCTGGAGAAGCTGCAAGGCCTGCCCGCGCCGGTTGCCTTGCTCATCAATAAGGTGGATGTAGTGACGGACAAAGAGGCCTTGCTGCCAGAGCTTGCCAAGCGAGCAGGGCTGCGCGCCTTCGAGTTCGTGATGCCGATCTCCGCCACCAAGAAGGACAACCTCGAAACCCTCAAGGCCGAACTACTGCGCCGCATGCCCGAGGGCGACCCGCTCTACCCAGAAGACATGGTGATGGGCCATGGCCCCGCGTTCGCCGCCGGCGAAGTCGTGCGCGAGAAGCTGATCCGCAACCTGCACCAAGAGCTGCCCTACGCCACCACGGTGGAGATTGAGAGCTACGCAGAGGAAAACCGCCTGCTGAAAATCAGCGCAGTGATCTGGGTGGAGCGTGAGGGCCAAAAGGCGATCGTCATCGGCAAGGACGGCGAGACGCTCAAGAGCATCGGTGCGAACGCCCGCCGCGATTTAGAGCGCCAACTCGGCCGCAAGATCTTCCTAAAGCTCTGGTGCAAAGTGCGGGAAAACTGGAGCGACGACCC
>CAZHTI010000050.1:0-3448 GCA_964535755.1 uncultured Salinisphaerales bacterium
ATCACTTCTGGGAACAGTAAAACCCGCAGCAGGCCAATCAGCATCCACATATAGCTGACGCTGAACAAGATGCCGCAGAACATGCTCACCCACTCAAAGTTTGGCGATATGTACTTGATGCCCCACCACGAGGCGACGTCGGTGACGCTGGCGGCCAGCCCCACTGGGAACACCCACTGGTAGACCTTGAGGTGGTTGAACTGCATCGAGAACGGAATGCCAATAATGAAAAAGCTGGTGGTGAATCCGAACAGGTGTGCGTGGGTGAAGGCGACGATTTTGGCGTCGGTCATTTGCGCGAAGTAGGCCTCGGTGGAGCCATGCAAGCGGAGCTGGTAGATGATCTCCAAGCCGCCGAACACGAAGGCAATCCCGAACATCACTACCGCCATCGCCATGCCGCGCTTCACGGCGGCAGGTAGCAGCCTGAGGTTGAACTCGTAGCCGCCGGAGGTGAAGGGCACCAGCTTCCAGATCAGCAAATCGAGCAGCAAAAACGCCAGCACGAGGGCGATAGGCCCACCAACGGTCAGCCAGCGGCTTTTCTCCGGCGGCAGTTCCACGACCTCTGCCGAGGTGACGGGGGCATCGCTGAAGAAGTCGAAGCCGTCGCCGCTGGCCTCGGGCGTTACTGTGGCTTCTGTTGTGGCTTCGACCGGCTCGGCGGCGCTGGCCGCCTCCGCGCTGTCTTCGGCAGGGGCAGCGGGTGCGGCGGGCTCAGTGGCCTCCGTCGTGACTGGAGCTTCCTGCGGCGCTGCCGCGGCGGCGCTGGCTTCCGGCGTTGGGCCTAGGGTATCGGCGGAGTCTTGGGCGTAGGCAGCGGGGCCTGCTGCGCCCAAAAGCCCGAATGCGAAGACCAGTGCAGCGAGGCGGGGCAGGCGAATCATCGGGCTAGTCTCAGGCGCTCTTTAGACGGACGAAGACCAGCGTGCCGGCCTTCTTCACTGCGGTGGTGATGGCAGCGTCGATGCCCTGCCCGCTGGCGGCGGGAAGTTGGTCGAGGCTCAAACCTTTGAAGCGCGCATAGACGGCGGATTTTGCGGCGGCGGGGACTTGGTCGGTGTTGAGCGGCTGGACATGGGTGACCTTCAAGCTGCGGTCGGTGGCCATCAGCAAAAAGAACGGTTTGCCTTGGAAGTCGGCGGCAAAAATCAGCGCGGTGCCGGCCGGGCGCTTATCAGCGGACAGCGGCACATAGATGGTGTTCTCGTCGGCAGGTTTCAGCACCGCGCCCAAGGCCTTGGCGCGGCTGACGTCGCTAGGCGTGAGCACGGCATCGCGCGGCAAATATTCGCGCACGCCGGGGAACAGGGCTTGGACTTCCCTAGGAATCAGCGCGACCGTCGACAGCCAATCGCCGACGGCTTTCGGGGTGCTGTTGCTATCGCCCGGGTTGGCTTTGGCAGCGGCCTCGGCGGCATTGGCGAAGCCGTCGGAGTCGCTATCCAGCTTGGCGATGTTGGTCAATGCCGTAACCCCCTGGCCCGCAGTTTTGTAGGCATTGCCGTAGGCGTTGAGCTTGCTGCCGCCGCCCTTGCCGTGGCAGGCGTTGCAGTTGGGCATGTAGCCAAACTGCTGCTTGTAGTAACGGGCGTTGATGGGGGTGGCGAAGGCTGGGCCGGCGACGGCGGCGAGGGCAAAAGCCAGCACCGCACGTTGGGTAACTACAGACAGGGACGGCAGATACAAGGGAATCTCCAAGGGCACAGTCACCGCAATTGGACAAGGCGCTACCCGCTTGGTGCGGGGCCTAAAAATCAAACAGGCCGGGCACCACGGCGCGCATCTTTTCCAGCAGCTCGGGGTCGTTTTTCAGGGCTGCTTCTAACTCTAGCTTCTGGATGGCATCGGCGGGCGGCATCAAGCTGTTGGCCTTGTCCGTGCCTTGGTAGCGGGCCCAGTCGAGCACATCGCGCACCTCGCCCTTGGCCTTGAGATTGGCGAGCACCTCGGCTTCTGTAGCACCTGCGAGGAAGTTCAGCGGCTTGCTCGGGTTATCGCGGTGGCAGGCAAAGCAGTAGTCGCGGAACGGCAGCAGCGGCGAATTGGCCGCGAGCTGCACCGGTGGCTCGCCAGTGGCGACGGGGGGTGAGAGCTCAGCAACGTCCAAGCAGCAATAGGCGGGGCTTTGCGGATTGGGTGCTGCTGCCAGCAGGGCTTGCAGCAACTGCACACGGGCGAAGGGCTTGGCCGCGAACTGGGCATCCGGCAGGGCAGCGACGGCCGCCTGCACCGCTGGCCAAGTCCCATAGGCGCTGGTCAGTAAGTCGATATCGCTGGCGGTGATCAGACTCGCTAGGCCATAGACGGCGTCGATGTCCTGCGGGCCTAGGCTGCGCTTAGGCGGCCTTGGCGAGAGCGGGTCTTGCGCCGCGGGCAGCTTGGGCAGCTTGTCGAAGGCCTCTAGCTCCTCGTTGGTTTTGGCACCGTCACCGAGCTTGACCTCGCGCGTCCACAGCTGCCGCCACCAACCCTTGAGGCCTTGGCGCTCGGCGATGGGGTCACGGTTCGCCAAGTCCGACGGCGGCTCGGCGACGGGCTTGCCGCCCGCATCGGCTTGCAGTTTGCGCAGGGTTTGTGCGCCCGCACCTTGGGCTTGGAAGTCCCCCGGCGCGCGCGCGACCTCTAGCGCGAGCGAGAGTTGCTGGCGACGGCAGGCGCTGGACTTCGCGACGGCTGCGGCATCGGCCAGTGCTGCTGGGCTAGGCCCGCAGCCATCGAGCCAGAGCTTCTGGGTGGTGGCGATGAAATTGCCGACGTCGGTGAGCTCGTCGTAGCGCTCGGGCGTGGACAAGGGCACGGCGACCGGGAAGCCGAGGTAGTCGTCCTTGCCAATCGCGGCTTTGATGCGCGCCTGCACGGCGGGCTGGGCGTTGGTCTCGCCCCAAGGGCGCACGCTGAAGATCGGCGCGCCGCCTTGGTGGCAGCTCTGGCAGACCGCGCGCTTGGCATAGACCAAACGGCGGGCACCGTTGGCGCGGTAGTCCTGCACCAATTGGAACTCGAAGCGCCCAGCCGCCTCGTTGTAGCTGATCACCTCAATCTCGTTGGCAAGCTCAGTGAAGCCCAAAAACAGCTGGCCTCTGGGTGCAAAACCGAGCTTGGCGGCGTCAGAACTGGCTTGGAAGTCCACCGCCGCGACGATGCGCGGGTGGGCGTCATTGGCTTGCGCTTTGAGCAGCGAGCGGCCATCGGGAATCAGCAGCGCCAGCGGCTTTGCACCATTGGCATCGAGCTTCTGGAGTGAGGCGACCAACTTCTCGAACGGATAGGGCACGCCGCCGGCTTGCGCGGCGATATGGTCGAACACCGAGCGCGTGCCCTCAGGCGGCAGGTCAGCTTCTGAGAGCACGCGGCTGGAGAGTGCGGTCGGGTCGGTGATCGGCTTCTTCTGGGCAAGCTCCGCCACCTCCACCCCCGAGCCCTGCCCGCAAGCGCTGAGCAAGCC
>CAZHTI010000050.1:3548-6481 GCA_964535755.1 uncultured Salinisphaerales bacterium
CTCAAAGACACGCCGAACTGGTGGCCTTTGTTCTCCACCAAGTCGTCGCACTTGGCGAAGAATGGCCGGTGCGGATTGAGGCTGGTGAAGTAGCCCAGCGGCGTGCCCTCCGACAGCGGCAGTTTGATGAAGCCTTGGCCGTCCTCACGCAGCGGCAGCTTGAAGTCCAAGCCCAAGCGGGTGATCTTCTGCGGCCGCGCGCCGGCCACCTTGGGGTCATCGCTGCGCATCAGCTCGTCGTAGGCCATCTCGAACTGCTTGATGCGGCCGGCAACCGTGGCGTCAATGGTCTTGCCGTCGGGCCCATAGGTCAGCTCGCCAATCGCATTGTTGTGCAAGAAAGGCGCGGTGGCCCACACCGAGAGCAGGCTGATGTTGCGCAGATAGCCTGCGCCGCCTTCGATCTGGCGCTCGCCCCACTGCTTGCCGCCGATGAGCGGGAACATGCGGTTGATGACCTTGGGCACGCTGCCGGGGCTCTTGCGCTCTTTGAAGTCGAGGCTGGAGAACTCCTCAAAGATGTGGCCTTCGTTGTGGTTGTCGTGCAGGGCGCGGCAGGAGTTGGTGCCGATGATGTTGAACGGCACCAACTCGTCATTGCCTAGCCAGTCTTGGCCAAACACCTCACCACGGTTCACGCCTTCTGGGCCGAACTGCTTGGGCCGCAGCGCGCCGGTCTTGGCATCTTTAATCAGATGCTTGGCGATGAACTCTGGGCTGCTGCGCTCAGCCTCGTCGAATTCGTACTGCCAGTAGTCCTCTTTGCCGAAGACGTGGCCGTCGTAGTAGCGGGCGAGGGCTTCGCGGTCGTTGCGGATGTTCTCAGGTGCGACTTTGGTCGAGTGGCAGGCGGCGCATTCACGCGCAAACACCTTGCGGCCTTGGGGCACTTTGGCCAGATCGACAAACTTGCTGCCGGGCGTGCCGTCCACTTCTGCTGCTTGCATCAAATAGGTTGGGCCGCCGGTGATGAGGAAGGCCGCCAGATCGCCCATCTTGGCGTCGGCATAGTTCCAAGCCTCGCAATCCTTGGCGCATTGGGCGATGCGGAAGGGCTTCTGCTTGACCTTATCGCCGAAGAAGCTGCCGGGTTTGGGGAAGTTCGGTGCCCAGCATTCTTCCGTGCACATGCCGATGTTGACGTAAACGCGAATCAGCGCGAGGTGGTCGCCCACCGAATCCTCACCACCCTTGAGCACGTTCTGGGTCAGGCCTTCGCGGATTTCGCCGGTGACCGGGTCCTTCATGCGGTGCTTCCGAACGATACGGTTCTGGAAGTCCATGATGTTGTTCTGCGTGCCCGGGTTGTTCTGGAAGTCATTCGCCACCAGAGAGGTGTCGATGGTGCCGACGCGGCCCGCTTGCAGTGCCACATTCGCCAGTGAGTTCTTCGGCGCACCTTGGAAGAACATGGTCGGCTGGTTGATGTGCTGGTTGCCGATGGTCGCGGAGAGGTTCTCCCACTTCGGCAGGTTCGGGTTTGCCGGCGGGTTGGTGGGGTCAAAGCCGACGTGGCACTGCACGCAGGGGTGGCCGACGACGAAGCGCAGGTTGTTCTTCAGCTCATCGTCGCGGTAGGGCGACGTCGCTGGGTCAAAAACGACCTTGCCGCTTTTATCCACGGTTGGGTCAGCAAAGTATTTGCGGTAGCCGAGCACGCCGGAGGAATGTGGGTCTGGGCACTTATCCCACCAGAAGGTGCTGGCATCGCCCTGCACGCAGTCGGGGTCATTGATCACGCCGTACTTGCTAAAGCGCTGGTCGCGCTCGCGGGTGTCGAGCCAGGGGTACCAGATGTCCTTAATGCCCTCGGGCGTGGTGCGCGCGAAGTGCTGGTAGATCTCGTCTTGGTTGCCGAAGGTGCCCTTAAACCAGACGTCGCGGCCACGGCGGACTTGCTCGCGGTAGGCCTTGGCCTTGGCGGGGTCTACTGCCTCCACGTCCTTAAACAGGCTCATCACATAGCGGCAGGACTCGGCGTCGTAGCCGGTGGGCTGCGGTTGGTCACAGGGCGGCGGAGGCGCTTGCGGGATGGGCTCAATCTTCCAAGTGATCGGGCCTTGGAACTCATGGCTCGCCGGGCTGGTGCCGGGGTTCCAGACTTTCTTGGCGGCCAGCGTGGCGTAGAAGTTGGCGTCGTACCAATCGCGCTTAGCGTTGAGCTCGGGCGTGCCCTTGTAGATACCCAGCGGCAGGATGTTGCGCTCGGCCAAGTCGTCTAAAGCCACCGACCGCAACGTGTGGCGATACGGCGTGCTGGGGACTGGGTAAGCACCCGGCGTCGGCCAATAGTTCTTCTCGTCGTAGGCGTAGCTGCCGCCCGCGGTCGCACTCGGCGTCGGGTTGACGGCGGTGGTGGGGCTAGAAAATACCGCGAGGCCGACCAAGCCCGCCGAGGCTAATCCGGCCAAAAGGGTGTTGCGCATAGGGATACTCCGCTTTAACAAACCAGCGCTGGTTATTAGTGGCGCGCAGTTTAGGGCGTGTTGGGGGGCTGGTCATCCAAAATGATGAGAGGCCCCGACAAACTGCAACAAAACCGCCGAACCGCTAGGTAATCGGCGGCAACAGCCCGGGCAGCAGGCGCTGCAAAGTGGCGATGCGCCCAGCGGCTTGCTCCGGCGCATAGGGCACTGCGGGGTGCTTGCCCCAAACCGGCGCGGGCCAAGCGGCGTCGGTCTTGTAGCGGGCGATGTGGTGCAGGTGCAGCTGCGGCACCATGTTGCCGAGGGCTGCCAAGTTCATCTTGTGCGGGTGGAAGGCCTCCTCCATCGCCCTTGCGGTGGCGACGGACTCCCGCAGCACCTGCACTTGATCGGCGTCGTCCAAGCGGTGCAATTCCTTCGCCCCGACAACGCGCGGCACCAAGATGCACCAAGGGTATTGGGCGTCATTCATCAGCAGCAGGCGGCACAGCGGGAAGTCGCCAACGG
>CAZHTI010000050.1:6581-12303 GCA_964535755.1 uncultured Salinisphaerales bacterium
CTTCATGTCCTACCTCCCACATCCCACGTTTCCCGTCCCTAATCATTCGCCCCCGCATCAATCCACTGGCCGATCAAAGCTAGGCCGGCGTCGTCGACGACGTGGCTGGCAATGGGGGGCATGCGGTTGCTATCGGTGCGGCGCATGCGCTCCCAGACTAGGCTCTGCTCTTTGCGGCCAGCGACGATGCGCTGGGCACCGGCGATGCCTAGATCGCCCCCGGTAGGTGGGACGTTGCGGCTGCGGCTATCGGCGATAGCCGTGCGATAGCGCAAGTCCATGTCGACACCGGTTGGCCCAGCAGGGCGGTGGCAGTTGCCGCAGTTGACGTCGAGATAACTGCGGGCGCGGGCGTTGAGCGGGGCAGAGCCGAAGGGGTCCGGCAGGGCGAGGTATTGCTCGGGGGCACCGATGTCGCGGTCGAAGATGCTGACGTGGTTGTAGGCGCGCAGCTGGTTATCGGTAACACCGGTGCTGGCGAAGGTTTGGCTGCGGTTGAGCTGCGCGCTGGTGAGCCCCAACGGGATGCCGGCGGCGGGGTTGTGGCAGTTGAGGCAGTCGCTGCGCGAGGGGTATTCGTAGGTTTGGCTGCGTGGGCTGCCGTCCGGGCCACGGGTGGCGATCACTTCTTGCTCGCTGGCTTCTAGCAGATCGGCGTCGGTGCCGGCGGCGTTCCATTTATAGGTGTAGCCGTTCCAGCCATTGCTGCCGTGGAAGAACACGCGGGTCTCTAAGCGCCGCGTGCTGCCATCGGCCAGGGTGATTTCAAAGTGCTTGACGGTGACCGCACCACGCGGCAATTGCAGGCTGTTGCCATCGTTAAAGGGGATGCGCGCACCGCTAGGCAGGCCAAACCAGCGGCGTTTTTCGGTGCCGTCGCTGTAGAACACGGAGTTGACGCGGTATTCGATGAGGCCGACTTGAGGGTTGAGACGGGCAGTGTCGGTAAATAAACCCGTCTCACTCAATTTTTTTGGGAGCGGCACTCCAGTGCCCGGATTGGGCTGGATGCGGTAGAGGTTGCCATCGAGCGAGGTCACCACCACTTCGCGGTTGCTGTCCTCCCAAAAGCCGGAGGGGTTGGGCACGCTGCCGAGCACGGTATTGGCAATCGCCCTTTGCCCGTTCTCATGTTGCAGGCTCCAGAGCGTGCCGGAGCAGAAGTCCGAATACAGGTACTGGCCGACGAGGCTGGGGATGGCCGCGCCGCGATAGACCACACCACCAGTAATCGAGCAGCCCTTGCTGTGGTCGTACTCAAAGATGGGCTCGATGAGCGGCACTGAGGGGCGCGGGTCGCTGGTGTTGAAGTCGTGCATGCCTTCGCGCAGCCGCCAGCCGTAGTTGCCGCCCTTACTAATGACGTCGATTTCCTCGAACTGGTTTTGGCCGACGTCGCCCGTCCAGAGGGCTCCGGTGGCGGCGTCAAAACTCATGCGGAAGGGGTTGCGCAGGCCGTAGGCCCAAATCTCGCCGCGCGCGCCACTGGTGCCGATGAAGGGGTTGTCGCTGGGGATGCTGCCATCGGGCCGGATGCGGATGATTTTGCCCAGGACATTGCCGAGATTTTGCGCGTTGTTGTCGGGGTCGCCGCCGCTGCCGCCATCGCCCAGCGCCAGATACAGCATGCCGTCCGGCCCGAAGGCCAAAGAGCCACCGTTGTGGTTGTTGAAGCGGTCGGGCTCGCTGAGCAATTGCTGGCCGCTGGCGCGGTCAGCGCTCAGGCCATCGGCCGCGACGCGAAAGCGCGTCACCACCGCATTGCCGGCATCGACATTCGGGTTCGCGTTCTTCGAGTAGTAGGCGTAGACGAAGCGATTGCTGGCGAAGTTGGGGTCGAAGGCCATCCCCAATAAGCCCTGCTCGCCTTGGTTGCGGGTGCGGTCGGTGAGGTCCAAAAACACTCGGCTGCTGGCGACGTCGGCCCGGTTATCGAAGACGAAAATCTGCCCGCCTTGGGTGGCCACATAAGCCTTGCTGCTATCCCCCGGCGCTTGGGCAAACACCAGCGGCGCGCTAAAGCTTAGGTTGGGGTAGGCCCTAGCCACCGCGACATCTCCGGCCACTGCGGGGTCGCCCGGGAAGTTGAGGGGGCTGAGCGCCGGTTTAGAGGCGAGCCCGAGGGCTTCCATCATGCGGTTGACTGCGCCGCCACCACCGCCGCCGCATGCCACCAGCGCTGCGATGGAGGCGATGAGCGTCAGGCCTAGGGTTTTTTGCCGCGTGTTCATGGCTTACTCCTTTTTAACGGGCGTCGTCGCGGGGGCATCCTTGGCGACTACGGCCATCGTCAGTCTGGCGATGCATGCCAGTTTGCCGTCCGGGGTTTCGATCCGGATTTCCCAAACCTGTGTGCTGCGGCCTAGGTGCAGGGGGCGAGCGGTGCCGATGACTTCGCCCGCAAAAACCCCGCGCAGATGATTGGCGTTGATGTCCAAGCCCACCGCATAGGCTTGAGTAAGGTCTAGGCACATATTGGCCGCCATGCTGCCTAGCTCCTCGGCCAGCACCACGCTCGCGCCCCCGTGCAAGCGGCCATAGGGCTGCTTGGTGCGCGCATCCACCGGCAGGCTGCCTCTGAGGTAATCCGGGCCTACCTCCAACAAGCGGATGCCCAAATGCCCGCCCAAGGTGCCACGGGCGTTGCTCTGGAATTGCTCTGGGGTCAGCGTCCATTTCCAAATCGCGGGGGCGGCGGCTGGGTTCATAGCGGTGCGGGTCGATTCATCGGGCGGGGTTTTTTGAGATTAGGCGATTCCTACGGATTTGCGCGGGATTCGCGCTGGCGGCCCAGCAGCTAGCGCAGCAAACCGGCTAGCATCTCAGCACTCCCATGCGCTCCCATACTCTCCTCTGCTGGTTATGCCTAAGCCTCGCGCTCGCAGGCTTGGCGGGCATGCATTGGCACGTTGAGAGTCACAGCCACGGGACTGGAGCGCGCCACAGCCATCTGCATGTCGCCGACAACGGCTTGTTGACCGGCGCGCACCATTCCGAGGCCCTAGGGGAGGGCGACGAGCGCGACCTCGACGCCGCGCAAGCGCTGACCAGCAAGCCGCTGTTGGACCTCTCGGCGTGGCTCGCAGAATCCCGCACGGGCCTCCGCCCACTCAAGCCGATGGCCGCGCCCGCTTTGCTGCTGGCGCGTGCGCGTGGGCCACCAGTAATCCCTAGGCTCATCGCCCACCACTCGCCGCCCGCCTGTGGCCCGCCGAACTCCCTGCTGACCTGACGTTTCTTCGCCGCCGCGCCCTCTGCGGTGGCCGTCTTGTTGGATGGGAGTTTTTTATGTCGCGTTTTTTTTCCGCGCTGCCTGCGCGGTATTTGGCAGCTAGCGTCGCCTGCTTGGTGGCTTTGGCCGCACAAGCCGCAAACCCAAGGGCGAGCCAGCCAGAAGCTAGTCCTCCGCCGCTGAGTCTGCGCGCCGCACTCAGCCGCAGTCTTGCCAGCAACCCCGACTTAGCCGCCCTCCCGTTCGGCCTAGAGGCGCAGGCCGCCAAGCGCACTGCCGCAGGACTAGCGCCTAGCCCAGAGCTACAGGTGCAGCTAGAGAACCTGCTCGGCACTGGCCGCTTGCAGGGGTTCTCCGGTGCTGAGGCCACCGTCGCTGTCTCGCAATTGCTGGAGCCCGCGCAGTTACGCGCGCAACGTGTTGCGGTCGCCAGCGCAGAGGCCGAGGGCTTGCGCATCGAGCAGCAAATCCGCCTGCTTGATACCGCTGCCGAGACCCGCCGTCGCTTCGTGCATGTGCTGGAGGATCAACACGACCTAGCGCTCGCCGAACACGGCTTGCAGTTGGCGCAGAAAACCCTGCGCGAAGTGCAGCGCCGCGTTGAGGCAGCGCGCGCGCCGATTGCCGAGTTGCACCGCGCGCGCATCCGCCTCGCCCGTGCTGAGGTGGCCACCGAGCACGCCGAGCACGAGTTACTCAGCGCGCGCCGGCAATTGAGCGCGCTCTGGGGTGCGCAAGCGCCGGACTTCGGCAAGGCCGACGCCGACCTCTTCGCGCTGCCTGAATTGACCGGCGTGGACGCGCTCAGCGATCGCCTCAGCACTAGGCCAGACGCGCAGCGCTTTGCCAGCAGGGCGCGGGTGGCAGACGCGGAGCAGCGCTTGGCGGCGGCCAAGGCGCGTGCGCCGCTGACGGTGAGCGCGGGCCTCAGGCGCGTGCAGGCGAGCCGAGACTTTGCCTTCGTCGGCAGCGTGTCGCTGCCCTTGTTTGCGAGCCGCGCAGCCCAGCCAGCCGAGCGAGTGGCCATCGCCGAACGCCAACAAGCCGAGGCCCTGGGCCGTGCCGAGCAGCAGCGCGCCGAGGCGGCGTTGTTCTCGCTGGTCCAAGAGCTGCGCCATGCGATCACCGAGGCAGAAATGCTGCGCGACCGTGTGCTGCCGGAGATGGACGCGGCACTCAAAGCCACCGAATACGCCTGGCAGCGCGGGCGCTACAGCACCTTGGAGTGGACGGAGGCACAGACCGAGCGCTTAGCCCTTGAGGCCGCGCTGATTGCGGCCGCCGCCAATGCCCATCGCCACCATATTGAAATCGAGCGCCTCACCGCCGCCCTCGCCACCGAGCCAGCACCATGAAAACCCTCCTTACGATCAGCCTTTTGCTGGCGCTCAGCGCCTGCGGCCAGTCGCAGCCGTCGGCACACGAGCCAAATCGCCACCCTACGGCGGCCGAGGCGGAACCGGCCAAAGGCCCACACGGTGGACGCCTACTCACCGACGGCGACTTTGCGCTCGAATTGGCGATTTTTGAGTCGGGCGTCCCGCCTGAGTACCGAGCGTGGCCGACGCTCAAAGGCCAGCCGCTCGCCCTTAAAGACGTGGCGCTCACGGTGGAATTACTGCGCCTAGGCAACCACGTGGATCGCTTTAGCTTTAGGCCGGAAGGCGATTACCTGCGCGGCGACGGCGTGGTGACCGAGCCGCATTCCTTCGCGGTGAAAGTGATGGCCGAGCATGCGGGCAAACGCCATGCGTGGGCCTACGACAGCTTTGAAGGCCGCACCACCATTGCGCGCAAGCTGGCGGAGCAAGCAGGCATCAAGACCGAACTCGCTGGGCCAGCCACTCTGACCGAGCGCATCACCCTCTACGGCCAAATCGAGGCGAATCCTGAGCGGGTGCGCGCGGTCACTGGCCGCTACCCCGGCCTGATCCGCAGCGTGCGCAAGCGCGTGGGCGATACCGTAGTAGCCGGCGAGTTGCTGGCGACGATTGAGAGCAATGAGAGCCTGCAAACCTATGCGGTGACGGCACCGATCGCCGGGGTCATCACCCAGCGCGACGCCAATGTCGGTGAGGACAGCGCTGACCGCAGCTTATTCACGGTCACCGATCCGAGCGCAAAAATCGCCGCCCTCGCGGTGTTCCCACGCGACCGCGCCAAAGTCCAAGCAGGAGCCGAGGTCAGGCTCAAACTGGCCGATGGCGAAGCGCTGGCCTATGGGCGAATCCAGCGCATTGATTTGCTGGGCAGCACTGGGCAATCGGTAACGGCTCGGGTGGCGCTAGACGACGCGGAGGCCGCGTTTATCGCGGGCAGTTTTGTCACTGCCGAGGTCGCGGTTGCCAGCCGCCCTGTGCCCTTGGCGGTCAAGGCCAGCGGCCTTCAGAGCTTCCGCGATTTCACCGTCGTCTACGCCTTGGTCGACGAGACCTATGAGGTACGCATGCTGGAGCTAGGCGCGCAGCACGGCGAGTGGGTGGAGGTGCT
>CAZHTI010000050.1:12403-19968 GCA_964535755.1 uncultured Salinisphaerales bacterium
CGCCATCGCCCGCCGTGGGCTGGTGATGGTGATCGCCCTCGCTGTGGCTGCACTCGGCGTCTACAACTTCTTCCGCCTGCCCATCGATGCGGTGCCGGACATCACCAATGTGCAGGTCATCATCAATGTCCCAGCCCCCGGCTACACGCCATTGGAGGCCGAGCAGCGTCTGAGCCAGCCGGTGGAAACCGCGATGTCGGGCATGCCTAAGCTCAGCTACACGCGCTCTTTGGCGCGCTATGGCTTGGCGCAGGTGACGGTGATTTTTGAAGACGGCACCGACATTTACTTTGCCCGCCAACAAGTGGCCGAGCGGCTGAGTGCCGCCCGCGCGCAGCTGCCGGAGGGTGTCGAACCCAGTTTGGGGCCGATTGCGACCGGCTTGGGCGAGATCTTCATGTTCATCGTCGACGCCAAGCCGGGCGCGACCCATGCCGATGGCAGCGCGATTACGCCCACCGACCTGCGCGGCGTGCACGACTGGATCATTCGCCCGCAATTGCTGCGGGTGCCGGGCGTCGTCGAAGTGAACCCCATCGGCGGCTATAAGAAGGAGATATTGATCGCGCCGGACCCTGCAAAGCTGCTCGCCTACGGGCTCACGCATGAGGATGTGCTGGCTGCGATCCGCGCCAATAACGGCAATCGCGGCGCCGGGTTTGTCGAGCGCAACGGCGCGCAGTGGCTGGTGCGGGTACCGGGGCAGGCGGAGACCTTAGATCAGCTCGGGGCGATTGTGGTGAAGGCGAGCAACGGCCTGCCGCTTCGGGTGCGGGATGTCGCCAACGTCGGCTTGGGCCAGGAGCTGCGCGGCGGTGCTGCGACGCAAAATGGCCGCGAAGTGGTGATGAGCACGGTGTTCATGCTCATCGGTGCTAACAGCCGCACCGTGGCGCAAGCGGTGGCGGACAAACTAGACGGCATCCAAGCCAGCTTGCCGCCCGGCGTCGTCGTCACCGCCGCCTATGACCGCACCGTGCTGGTCAATAAGACCTTGGCGACGGTCGAGAAAAACCTGCTGGAGGGCGCGCTGCTGGTGGTCGTCGTGCTGTTCTTGCTGCTCGGCAATGTGCGCGCGGCGATCCTGACCGCCTTGGTAATTCCGCTTGCGATGCTGATGACGGTGACCGGCATGGTCAGCAATCAGGTCAGCGCCAATTTGATGAGCCTTGGCGCGCTCGACTTTGGCCTGATCGTCGATGGCGCGGTGATCATTGTCGAGAACTGCCTACGGCGGCTCTCGCATGCCGCGCGCCAAAACGGCGGCAATGCCCTGCCTTTGGACGAGCGTCTGCTGTTGGTCTTCAGTGCGACGCGCGAAGTCATGCGGCCGGCGCTGTTTGGTGTGTTCACCATCACCGCCGTGTACCTGCCGATCTTTAGCCTCACCGGCATCGAGGGGAAGATGTTCCACCCCATGGCCTACACGGTGGTGATTGCACTGCTGAGCGCCATGCTGCTCTCCCTCACATTTGTGCCAGCTGCGGTAGCCCTACTCTTTACCAAGCCGGTGCAAGAGCGCGAGAACCTCGTCATGCGCGCCGCCAGCAGCCTGTACCGGCCAGTGTTGCAATGGGCTTTGCGCGCGCGGGGGGGGCTGTTGCTGGTAGCTGCGGCTTTGGTGGTGTTGAGCGGCTTGGTCTCCTCACGGCTGGGCAGCGAGTTTCTGCCGAATCTCGATGAGGGCGACATCGCCATGCACGCGCTGCGCATACCGGGGACTTCCCTCTCACAGGCCGTGCGCCAGCAGAGCCAATTGGAGCAGGCGATTCAAAGCGTGCCGGAGGTCGAGCGGGTGTTCGCCAAAATCGGCACTGCGGAAGTGGCCACGGAGGCCGCGCCGCCAAGTGTTGCGGACAACTTCATCATCCTCAAAGACCGTGCCCAGTGGCCGGAGCCGAATAAAACCAAGGCACAGGTGGTGGCCGATATCGAAGCCGCCGTCACGCCCATCCCCGGCAATCGTTATGAGTTTTTGCAGCCGATACAGATGCGTTTCAACGAGTTGATCGCGGGTGTGCGCGCGGAGCTGGCCGTCAAAGTGTTTGGCGATGACCACGCGCAGTTAGTCGCCTTGGGCGCTGCCATCGGCAAGGCGGTCGAGGAGGTCGAAGGCGCGGCAGATGTCGCCGTCGAGCAGGCTACTGGCCTGCCGCTGCTGACCGTCACGCCCAAGCGCGAGACCTTAGCGCGGCTGGGTTTGAGCGTTGCTGTAGTGCAGGATTTGGTCGCCTCAGCCATCGGCGGTGCCCCTGCTGGCAGCTACTACGAGGGCGATCGGCGCGCCGACATCGTGCTGCGGCTACCCGAGCAACTCCGGCAGCAGCCGGAGGCGTTAGAGCAGCTGCCGCTGCGGTTGCCCGATGGCGGCTACATCCCGCTGGGCGAGGTCGTGCACATCGAGCTCAGCACTGGCCTCAACCAAGTGAACCGCGAAAACGGCAAGCGCCGCGTGGTGGTCACCGCTAATGTCAGAGGCCGCGATTTGGGCAGCTTCGTCGCCGAGGTGCAGGCCACATTAGCCAGAGACCTCGCGCTACCGCCCGGCTATTGGCTGGAATACGGCGGCACTTTTGAGCAATTGCAGTCCGCCGGCCAGCGCCTTGCGCTCGTGGTGCCGATCACTTTGGCACTGATTTTTGCGCTGTTGTACTTCGCCCTTGGCAGTGGCCGTGATGCGCTGGTGATTTTCAGCGGCGTGCCGCTGGCGCTCACCGGCGGGGTGTTGGCCCTCTGGCTGCGCGATATTCCACTGTCGATCTCGGCCGGCGTCGGCTTCATCGCGCTCTCCGGCATCGCCGTGCTCAATGGTTTGGTGATGGTCAGCTTCATCCGCGAGTTGCGTCAGGGCGGCATGGGGCTCGATGCGGCAATCGTCGAAGGGGCGATGACTCGGCTGAGGCCGGTGCTGATGACAGCCTTAGTCGCCGGATTGGGCTTCGTCCCCATGGCCTTCAACACCGGCATTGGTAGCGAGGTGCAGAGGCCGCTCGCCACGGTGGTGATCGGCGGCATCGTCTCCTCCACCCTGCTCACTTTGCTGGTGCTGCCAGGCCTTTATCGGCTGATGGGCAGCCGTGGCAACCGCAATCAGGTGGCTTGAGCCGGTTAGCCTCGCGCAAGCGCCGCGCCCTACCCGCCTGCCGAAACCGGCGTACAGTCGTACACTGCGCGCCGTTTCGATTACCACACGCTCATCCCTATGTCTGAAGCTAGCCAAGCGCCCACTGCCCTCATCGCCGGAGCCACCGGCGCAGTCGGGCGCGCTGTGCTCGACCAACTGCTGCAAGAAGGGCGGTTCGGCCTCGTCAAAGTGCTGACGCGGCGGCCTTTGGGCCTGCGCGATAGCCGCGTGCAGGAGCTACTGTTTACGGGCGAGAACCCCGCCCAACTCGGGGCTGCGCTCAAGGCCGACGCGGTGTTTTGCTGCCTCGGCACCACCATTGCTGCAGCGGGCAGCAAAGCGGCCTTCGAGCGCGTGGACTACCACTTGGTGCTGGAGCTGGCCCGCGCCTGCAAGCAACACGGTGCCCAGCAGTTTCTGGTGGTGTCTGCCTTGGGCAGCTCAGCCCGCTCGCTGGCGTTTTACTCGCGGGTGAAGGCGCGGATGGAGGAATCCGTGCGCGAGCTGGGCTTTGCCAGCACCAGCATCATCCGGCCCTCGCTCTTGATTGCGAGGCGCGCGGAGCGCCGCTTGGCGGAGGAGATCGGCCAGAAGCTGGCGCCGCTGCTCAACCCCTTGCTGCGCGGTGAGCTCGCAAAATACCGCGCGGTGCGCGCTGAGGACGTGGCGGCAGCAATGGTGCAACTGGCCAAGGCGCAAGCACCGGGGGCTACGGTGCACTACCTGCCGCTGTAGGCGGCGCGTTCGATGAGCCTGCGCATCGGCGTTGATTTAGGCGGCACCAAAACCGAGGCGGTACTGATGGCCGCGGACTCGCGCATCTTGGCACGCGAGCGCCTCGCCACGCCGCAGGAAGACTACGCCGGGCAAGTCGCCACGGTCGCCGCTCTGGTGCGGCGCTTGAGGCAGATCGCTGGGCAGACACTCATCTCAGTCGGTGTCGGCCATCCGGGGGCGACCATCCCCGCCACCGGCCGCATCAAAAACGCCAATTCGCAATGCCTCAACGGCCAGCCTCTACAGGCGGATTTACAGGCAGCGCTCGGACAGCGCATCCGCATGGCGAACGACGCCGACTGCCTCGCGGTATCTGAGGCCGCAGACGGCGCGGCGGCGGGGGCGCGCTCGGTATTCGCGGTGATTCTCGGCACGGGGGTCGGCGGCGGTGCCGTCATCAACGGGCAGTTGCTGCGCGGTGCCAATGGCATCGCCAGTGAATGGGGCCACAACCCCTTGCCTTGGCCGCGTGCCGATTGGGGTGAGGTACCCGGCCCGCTGCATTGGGATGGCCGTTACGGCGCGATTGAGGCATGGCTCTCCGGCCCAGCACTCGCGCGGGATCATCTTCGCTGCACCGGCGAGCCGCTGAGCGGGCCGGAAATCGTGCAAGCTGCCGCCGCAGGTTCGGCCAATGCACTGGCGACGCTGAATCGCTACTACAACCGCCTTGCCCGCGCCCTGGCGACCATCATTAACGTGCTTGACCCCGAGGTCATCGTCTTCGGCGGGGGCCTATCGCAGTTGCCTAAGCTGTGCGACGAGGTGCAAGAGCGCTTGGCACCTTGGGTATTTACGCCGGACTGCGTCACCAAATTGCGGATCGCCCAGCACGGGGACTCCAGCGGCGTGCGCGGCGCGGCTTGGCTTTGGGGCGTGGGCGAGGCGTAAAAAACCGCGCTGCGAGGCGGCTAAGCCCGGCGCGCGGTGTTTTGCAGCAAGCAGCGCGGCTTAGAGATCCTTGCCCCGACGCGGCCCTTGGCGACGCTCTTGGCCCGCAGGGGGAGTGGCTTCGCCAGCAGTACGGCGCTCAACGCGCTCGGGCTCGCGGCGCTCAAAGCCACGGTAAGAAGCTTGTTCTTGCTCACGCCGGACTTCTTCGCGGCCAGAAAACGCCAATAGATAAAAGATGTAACCAAACACAGCAATCGCTAAGACGATTTGCCCGATCTCGACCCAAGTTCCCATGTCCTCACTCCGCGTTTTATGGATGCCTGCCGCCGCTACCCGAGCGACGGAATGCATTGAACCGCGAACCTACCGGTTCAATCCCGAACGGAAGCTGAACCGCGTTCGCGGACGATGCCCAAGCGCTGGGTCATCGTCAACATAAAGGTTTGGTAGAACCGGAGTTGGCTGGCCTCGGCCAGCCGAGTCAGGGCTGCGGGCTTGAGCTTGAGGCAGATCACCGGGGCGGCGGCGGTTAGTGTCGCGACCCGGCGCTTGCTGCCAAGCTCGCCTTCATCGGCTACGCAGTCGCCCGCCTGCAACACATAGAGCGGTTTGCCGTTCTTCTTCAACAGGGCTTGGCCGCGAATGATGAGGAAGTAGCTGGGCTCAGCCTCGCCGTCCTCGAACAGAGGCGCGCCGACGGCATAGGTCTTGAGCTGGCTGACGGAGAATATCTCATCAAACTCAGCGGCTTGGAACCGTTGGAAAAACGGCAGTTGCCGCAGGATGTCGCGCTTATTGCCGCCCTCGCTTGGCAAATTCTCGGTGACACGCAGATGCTCTTGGACTTTCTGCAAAGCCTCCGCGAGCTCGTCGCCACTGCTGTAGCGCTCGCCCGGTTTCTTCGCCAGCAAGCGGTTGATGATCTCCGCCAAAGGGACCGGCACGTCCGGGCGCAACTCACGCACGTCCGGGGCGGGTTGGTTGCGAATTGCGTTGAACAGGCCGGGCAAGTGCGGGGCCATGAACGGCGGCTCGCCGGTCAGTAATTGGTAGGCCACCGCGCCTAGTGCGTAGAGGTCGGCCGCGGGGGTCAATGCTTGGCGCATCACCTGCTCGGGTGCCATATACAGAGGGCTGCCGACGGCATTGGAGTTGTTCTCAGCACCGCCGCGCATCACCTCGGCGATCGAGAAATCCATGATCTTGGGCGTGCCGTCTTGCATCAGCATGATGTTGCTGGGCTTGATGTCCCGATGCAGGACGCCGCGCAGGTGGGAATACCCCAGCGCCTCCGCGCACTGGATCATCAAATGCACCAGAGTCGGCAGCTTCATGCGTGGGCCGTGACGGCGCGTCCACGGCGCGAGTGTGTCGCCGTCCACGTATTCCATGACGATGTAGCAGAGGTCGCCCTCCATGCCAGCGTCATAGAGGCTGATGATGTACGGATGATTGAGCATGCCCGCCGCCCGCGCTTCCGTGAAGAAGCTATTCCCCGGCGCGTCCTTGCCGCCGAGATGCTTGGGCTCCTCGACCAAATGCAGCGCCATCTTTACCGCGACTTCGCGGCGGACGAAGGGGTCAAAGCCCTTATAGACCAGCCCGCTTGAGCCACGGCCCAGCATGCCGAGAATCTCGTACTTGCCGATTTTTTGCGGCGTGGTTTCGGCGTAGGGGTTGTGGCTGGTATTCATTTGAAGCGCGAAAGTTTGGGCCGGGCCGCTGAACGCGCGGTGACTCGATTAGGGACATCCCTTGCTATCGGCACTCCCATGGCCGACTTAACCCGCACTCGCGGGTCAAGGGCATGGGGGCTTCGCTAATGCCGTGGTTTCTTAGCTAGCCAAGAGCCGCTGCTGCAAGAATGCGGCCGAGCGCTTGAGTGCGGCGTCCGCCTCGGGCATCACCCCAGCATGCAACTGCCAGACATGCCAGCAAGCGCGCCATTCCTCGAGCTGGCTGGCGACCCCCGCCGCGACCGCTTTGGCGTGGTAGCGCAGGCTGTCGGAGTGCAGAATCTCCAATCCGCCGACCTGAATCAGTTGCGGCGGCAAGCCCTGCAAGTCCGCAAAGAGCGGCGACAGCAGCGGCTGCTCAAAGGCCCCATTCGGCGCGTAATACGCGCGCATCTCCTGCCCAAACTCTGGCGAGAGCATGACCTCGACATCGGCCCGTTCGCGCACCGAGTCGCCACTCATGCTGACGTCCGTCCACGGCGAGAACAGCAGCAGCGCGGCGGGCTGTGGCAAACCTAAATCCCGCAACTTGAGCACGAGCGCAATGCTTAGGCCGCCGCCAGCCGAGTCCCCGCCGACGGCGATTTGCTTCGGGTTATGGCCCGCGGCCAGCAAAGCCCGATAGGCCGCAACGGCGTCGTCCAAGCCCGCTGGGAAGGGATGCTCAGGTGCCAAGCGGTAGTCGAGTGCCGCAACGCTAATCCCTGACCAAGCCGCGAGCCGGGAGGTGATTGGCCGATGGCTGTGCGGCGAGCCCACCACATAGCCGCCGCCGTGTAGGTACAGAAGCACCTGCTGCGCGCTGGAGTTCTTCGCCCGAACCCACTCGCAGGGCACGCCGCCGAGCGCTTCTTGCTCGTAGCGCACGCCGCGCAAGGGCATGGTGATGACGGCCAAGCGCGCCACCTGACGCCGCTTGGTGGCCAAATCCGGCTGATGCAAAGCGCGCTTCACCAGCAAACGCACGCCCGGCTTGAGCACACGGCCTATCCAAGAGAGCGGGGCGTCGGGCTGGTGGGTTGGGAGCATGGGAG
>CAZHTI010000051.1:0-15072 GCA_964535755.1 uncultured Salinisphaerales bacterium
TGGGCACGGAGATATTGAGACTAATGTGGCAGTTCGTTCAGGAAGAACTTGGTTTTGTTCAGCTAGCAGACAGAATTATGACGTTTAGGTCGGGCCAACCCTGACCCTTGCAAAGCCCATGCCCGCCCAAAGGTGCAGAAACGACCGGTGAAGCGGCGAGATTTGGCCCAGTTGTAGGGGCGCAACTCAGGGTTTGGTGGTTGGCAGCAGGTCTTTCAACTCGCGCCAGCCGCCGTCGACCGACACCACTTGCTCGTAGCCCATCTTCTGCAAGGCATCGGCAGCAAGCGCGGATCGGAAGCCGCCGCCGCAGTAAAGGTAGAGCGGGGTGGATTTATCTGGCACTAAGGACTCGATGTCGCGTTCAATCACGCCCTTGCCGATCCACATCGCGCCCATGACGTGCCCAGCCGCAAATTCGCTTTCCTCACGCGTATCGATGAGGCGCAGGTCTCTGACCTGTTGCAGTAACTCAGGCAGGGCTTTAGCAGGCACCTGACGGATGCGCGCTTTTGCCTCGTTCACCAAAGCCAGAAAACCGGTCGCATGGGCTGCCATAAGAACTTTCTCCAAAGGGGTGAAGACAATCACGCATTGCGGCGCGATGGTAGCGACGAATACTCTCGGAGAGAGGAGCCAACTGACCTATGAACAAAACAAAAAAATCTGTATTGATTACTGGTGCCGCGACCGGCATTGGCCGCTCGACGGCGCTGCGCTTTGCGGCCGAGGGCTGGTTCGTCGGCCTCTATGACGTCAACGCGCTTGGCTTAAAGCAGTTGGCGGCAGAGCTAGGTGCGAGTCGTGCCACGCATGGCGTGCTGGACGTCGGCGATGCCGCCGCGTTCGAGCAAGCGGCGCAGAGCTTCTTTACGGCCGCCGGCGGGCGCTTGGACGTGCTGATCAATAACGCCGGCATCCTTTCCTGTGGCCGATTCGAAGAACTACCCGCCGCGCGCCACGAAGCGCTGCTGCGGGTCAATGCGCTGGGCGTCGTCAACGGCTGCCGCGCCGCCCACCCCTACTTGAAGCAAACACCGGGTGCGCGGGTGGTGAACCTATCGTCCGCGAGTGCGATTTACGGCTCGCCCGACTTCGCCACCTATTCGGCCACCAAATTCTTTGTGCGCGGGCTGACCGAAGCACTCAATCTGGAATGGCGCGGGCAGGGGATAGGCGTGTGCGACGTCATGCCTTTGTTTGTCGACACGCCCATGCTGACTGCGGTGAATTACCGACCGCCTAGTGTCGATAAGCTCGGGGTCCGGCTCTCCGCTGAAGACATCGCCAAAGCCGTATATCGGGCGGCGACCTCACGCCGCCTCATCATCCACCACTACCCAAACGCCCAGACACGAGCGCTCGCACTCGCGGCCAATTACTTGCCGGGGCCGGTGTTCCGCCTCAGCACTCGGCTGATGTCCGGCCATTGAGTGCATCCGCGTGAACCCCTTCGCACTCCCTGACTAATCTCGCCAACCCTCTGTGGTCGCTGCATGCCATTCAGAACTGCCCTTCGCATGAAACCACGCACCTCCCATCTGCGCATCGTCGCTGCCCTAGTCGGGGTGCTGGCCGCACTTGCGGTTGCCGCCCAGACCTCGGGCACGGCGGCAAAACCCGCTAAACCGACTGGGGCGACCGCCCCTGCGCCAGCAGCACCAGTTGCGAGTGGATCGGACCCGGTCGCCGCTGCGATTGCTGCGAGCATTGAGGCCACCCGTGCCAGTGCCGACAGCCAGCGCACGGTGGATAGCCTAGCCACTGCCAACGTCAGCCTGTTGGAGCGCTACCGCACCGCGACTTGGCAGGCCCAGCAGCTCAACGTCTATGCCCAGCAATTACAAACCCTGCTGGCTTCGCAGGAGGCGGAGCGCGCATCGCTAGAGCAGCAGTTGGTGGAGATCGAACGCACCGAGCGCGAGCTGACCCCCTTGATGCTGCGCATGCTCGATAGCCTGAGCAAATTCGTCACGCTGGACCTGCCGTTCTTGAAGGCCGAGCGCCGCGAGCGCATCGAGAGCCTGCGCCGCTTGATGGCCGACCCGGAGGCCAATATCGCCGAGAAATACCGCCGCATTTTGGAGGCCTACCGCATCGAGATCGACTATGGCCGTGGCATGGGCGTAGAGCGCGCGCAAATCACGCTCGATGGCGCCGAAGGGCGGGAGGTTGATGTGCTGCGCGTCGGACGTGTGGCCTTGTTTTACCTGAGCCTAGATGGCGCGCGCTCAGGCCGCTGGAACAACAGCAGCAAGCAGTGGGAGCCGCTGGATGAGCAGTACCGCAGCAGCGTGCGTAAGGGCTTGAAAGTGGCCAGAGAAATCTCCGCACCCGATGTGATGATCCTGCCGATGAACGTCGCCAAGGGCGGCAAGCCATGAGGCCCTTTGCGATGCAGCAGGTTCCGCAGTGGCTCAAGGCCATCGTCTGCGCAGCCCTCCTCGTGCTGCCGCTGCAAGGCCAAGCGCAAAAGCCCGCGAGCCTCGATGACCTGCTCAAGCAAGTCCGCGAGTCCGCTCAGCAAACCAGCCAAGCCAATAAGGAGCGCGAAGCGCGCTTTTTGCGGGAGAAGAATCGCCAAGGCCAGTTACTGGCAGAAGCCCAAGCCGAGCTTGCGCGGGTCGATGGCCGCGTCAATGCCGTCAAGAGCCGTTATGAGGTCAACCAAGCGCGCATCCGCGAGCTGAAAGCCCAGCTCGCAGCGCGCTCGGGTGACTACACCGCACTGTACGGCGCGGCGCGTGAGGCCGCAGCAGATGTCCGGCCCGTGCTGGCGGATAGCTTCATCAATGCGCAAAACCCCAAGCGGCTGGCGGCACTCGATGACCTCGCCAAGAACCCCGCGCTGCCGAGCATCAATGCCTTAGAAACGCTCTGGTTCACCCTGCAACAAGAGATGACCGAGCAGGGCAAAACCGCGCAGTTTCGCGCCAAGGTGGTGGACCCACTCGGTGCGACCAAGGACGCCGTGGTCACCCGCGTCGGGGCGTTTACCGCCTTCGCGGATGGCGACTACTTGGCCATCCCCAAGGGCGGGGAGCAGTTACGCGCGCTGTCGCGCCAGCCCTCCAAGTACGAGCAAAAAATCGCCTCCGACTTCGCCGCGGCCACCGGCACCGGCGCGATGTTGCCGGTGCTGATCGACCCCACGCGCGGCGGCATTCTGGCTCTGCAAGTCGAGCGACCAACCATCGAGGAGCGCATCCATTCCGGCGGCTGGATTGGCTACGTCATCATCGCGGTCGGCATTGCTGGCGCGCTTTTGGCGCTGTTCCAACTGGTCTATCTGCTCGTCGTCAGCCGTAAGGTCAAGAGCCAGCTCAAGGACGCCCGCAACCCGCGCCCCAATAACCCGCTGGGCCGCGTGCTGCGCGTGTTCAAAGACGACGCCGAAGCGCACGACCCTGAGATTCTGGAGCTGCGCCTGTCTGAAGCGGTGCTGCGCGAGACCCCCGCCATCGAGCGCTTCCAACCCATCATTCGCTTGGTGATTGCTGCTGGCCCTTTGCTCGGCCTGCTCGGCACCGTGGCGGGCATGATTGAGACCTTCCAAGTCATCACCGAAGCCGGTGCGGGCGACCCCAAGTTGATGGCGGGTGGCATCTCCAAGGCGATGGTGGCGACGGTGCTGGGCCTAGGCATCGCCATCCCGCTGTTGTTCATCAACGCTTGGTTGTCGTCGCGCTCGCGCGCGCTGATTCAGATTCTCGATGAGCAATCCGCTGGTTTGCTCGCTGAGCGCCTAGAGCAGCAACGTGTTTAATCTGGACATCCATCAGCGCAACCTCGCTGAGTTCGTCATCAGCGGCGGCGACATCCTGCCGTGGATTGCACTCGCGGGGCTCGTCATGTGGACGCTGATCATCGAGCGCTACTGGTGGTACTGGCGCATCTTCCCCAAGCAGCGCGCGGCCATCGCCCAGCGTTGGTCGGCGCGCTCTGAGCGCTCTAGTTGGACGGCCACCCGCATCCGCAGCGCGATGATGAGCGAGCTGACCGTAGCGATGAACGCGCCTTTGCCCTTGCTCAAGAGTCTGATCCCGATCTGCCCCTTGCTGGGTCTTTTGGGCACGGTCGATGGCATGTTGCAGGTGTTTGACGTCATGGCCATCTCCGGCCAAGGCGACCCACGGGCGATGGCCGAAGGTGTCTCCAACGCCATGATTGCCACGCTCTCGGGCCTAGGTGTGGCGCTCTCCGGCATGTACTTCAGCCACGGCTTTGTCCGCCGCGCCGAGCGAGAAACCGAGCGGCTTAACAGCATCCTTGCTTTGGATGATCAACATGGTCACGTCGTGAGAGGCAAACGTCTATGAGATTCCGCCGCCATAACCCACCGGTGGAAGAAACCGGCATCGACTTGGCACCGATGCTCGACTTCTTCATGAACCTGCTGATTTTCTTTGTGATTAGCACCGCTTTCGTCAGCGAAGCGGGTATCAAGGTCAACCGCCCCACCGCGAAGACCGCCGAGAAGCAGGCGCAGAACAACATCCTCGTCGCCATATCGCCAGAGGGCGACATCTACATCGACAAGCGCCGGGTCGATATCCGTGCGCTGCGCGGCGTCATCGCCAAGTTCCACGCCGAGCACCCGGAGGCCGCGGTGGTCATCCAAGCCGACCGCGATGCCCGTGCGGGCCTGATGGTTGAGGCCATGGACCAAGCCCGCTTGGCGGGCGTGGCGAATGTGTCGATCGCCGCCACACCGGTGCGCTGATGCTGCCCTCGCTGCGCTGGGTGATTGCGCCGTTTTTAGGCGCACTGGCAGTGCTGTTGCTGTTTGCTTTTTTGAGCTGGGCCGCCACCCCGCGCGAAGTGCCGCTGGTGGAGGAAGGGACGGTGATTGAGGGGGTGGCGATGGTGAAGCCGCAAGAAGAAGCCCCAGAACCCCTGCCGGAACCCGAGCCGGAATTGCCGGAGAACCTGCCGACCCCGCCACCCGATGCACCGCCATCTTTGGAGCGCCCGGCGATGCCGAGCCTAGACTCTGCCGCCGCACTCACCAATATCGAGATCGACGCGGGCCCAGTGGTGGTGAACGTCAACGTCAATACCCAGGGGATGGCCTTGGGCGCGGGCACGGCGGGCGACAGCATCCAAGGCTTGGGGGAGTTGTCAGGCCTCTTGGGCGGCGGTGGTGGGGCAGGAGGCGGTGGTGGCGGCACGGGCTTTGGCGGCTTTGCCGGTGCAGGCAGCGGCGGTAGCGCTGCAAGCTATGCCAAGGGCACGAGCTTTGTCGGTAAGACGCTCATCCCGCTCTCCACCGCGCGGCCGCAGATGCCGGAGTGGGCCTGCAAGCAGAAGATCAAAGGCTGGGTGGAGGTGGTGTTTGTGGTTCTGCCCTCTGGCCGCGTGCAGAACGTCAAGATCGTCGACGCCGAGCCGCGCGGCGTGTACGAAGCCGCCGCCATCGAGAGCGTCAGCAATTGGATTTACGCCACCAGCAAGCGCGCGCGTGAGGTCAAACAGCGCGTGCAAATGAACCCTGAAGACTGTGAGTACAACTACAACTACAACCGCTGAGCAGCACCGTCTGCGCCTGCGGCCGTGGTTGCTGGCGGCGGCAAGCGGCTTGGTTTTGCTTGCCGCACTCCCGCTCAAGGCCCAGCAATACCGTAGCGAAACCCGCGAGTTAGACGGCATACCGCAGCAAGAAGCCGCGAGTCAGAAGTCGCTAGAAGCGCAGTTGCAGTCCGCCCAAGACCCCTACACCCGCGCCATGATTTACCGCGAGCTGGCCTACGAAGCGGCCAATCGCAAGGACTATAAAAAAGCGCAAAAGTACGTCGAGGACGCGCTCAAAGCCGGAGGACTATCCGGCCCTGCCGCCGATCAGTTGCGCAAAGAACTGAACTTGCTGACTGCCGCAAATAAGCCCAAGGCACCGCCGCAAACGGTGATGCAGCAGCTGGAAAAGCAAATCAAAGACGGCACTGCGAAGCCTGAGGTGAAGGTCGCAGTGGCGGCCGAGTACCTAAAGAAAAAACGCTACGCCGAGGCCATCCCGCTGCTCAAGGACGGCATCGCCAAATCGCCCAAGCCCGACCCGAGCTGGAAGGCCGCCCTGTTGCAGGCCTACCTCGTCACCGGCCGCGAGGCCGAGGCCATCCCACTGCTGCAAGAGCAGCTCAAAACTGCGCCGCACAAGCGCGAGCACTGGCTGCGGCTTGCGGCCTACGCGCTCAAGGCGGGGGATAAACCCCGCGCTGCCGCGCTGCTGGAGCTTGCCGCTCGCCAAGGGCATTTGAAGAGCGTGCCCGAGCGGCTCCAGCTGATTGCGCTGGTGGCCGAGCTAGGTGCGCCGTTTGAGGCGGGCTCGACCCTGCAACGCTGGATGCAGGATGGTGCCATCCCGCAGAACACCAAAAACTGGCAGACGCTGGCAGCACTCTGGGTGCGTGCGAAGGAAGCTGGCCTCGCCATTACCGCACTGGAAGAGGCGCACCGCCTCAGCCCATCGACCAAAGCGCTGCTACAGATGGGCCAGCTACAGATGGACCGCGGCCAATACGCGCTGGCGGCCGAAGCACTCGCCAAGGCCATCGCCGCCGGTGAGCGCTCTGGCCCCGCGTTGATGACGCTCGGCCTCGCTCACTACCAGAGTGCCGATATCGAAGCTGCCACTGAGGCCTTCAAACAGGCGCAGCAGTACGCGGGCAGCAAGGCCGGCGCGGGCAAGTGGTTGGCTTATTTGCAGTCCTCCGCCGCCCGCGAGCAAGCGCTTGCCGCTGCGCAAAAAGCAGCCCAGCAGCCGAGGGAGGTGGCCACGCTCAGCCAGCGCATGGGCGGCAGCACGCTGCGCATCCAAGGCAAGGAGATCAAAGGCGGGCCCCTGCCGGATGCCTTCGCGCTTGCCGCCGCTGAAGCCCCTGCCGCACCGGCTGCTAGCGAGGCCGCAGCACCCGTAGCAAGGCTCACACCGGTCGGTGCCGAGGCCGCAGGCGGTGCCGATGGCCGCATCCCGGCGTGGACGGGCGGGCTCACCAGCGCCCCCGCAGGCTACGTCCCCGGCCAAAGGCTGGTGGACCCATACCCAGCGGATCAACCGCAGTTCATCATCACCGCCAGCAACCTAAGCCAGCACCGCCAGCACCTAAGCCGTGGCCACCAAGCCATGTTTGCCAAGTACCCCAGCTACACCATGCCGGTGTACCTCACCCGCCGCAGTGCCGCCTACCCGCAGGCGATCTACGACGCCAGTGCCGCCAACAACGGCAAGGCCAAACTCTTGGGCTCCGATGCCTTGGGCAGTGCGCGGCTGGGCTTCCCGTTTATCGAGCCGCGCAACGGTGTGGAGGTGCTCTGGAACCACCGCACCCGTTACCGGGGCGATACCGTCGCCGCCACCTACACCCAAGCCGTCGTCCGGCCCAAGGACGCGCCTCAACTCGCCAAGCAAACGTTCCGGCTGTTCTTCCGCTACGGCAACATCAAAAATCCGGTGGACTTGGAGAAGGAAAACAAACTGGTCTACGGCATCACCTACATCGCCACTAAGGGCGCGGGCGTGGACTTCGTCGCCTTATTCCACGAGACCGCCAATTCCATCAAGCAGCCGCGCAACATCTGGGTGCTGATCGTCAAGCTCAAGCGCATGTTGCGCATCCCGCCGGTGGGCTACGACCAGCCCTTCCCAGCCTCCGATGCCATCGAGTTCATCGACATGGTGGACATGTACAACGGGGCCTTCGACCGTTACGTCTGGAAGCTCGCCGGCAAGAAGAACCTCTACATTCCTTACAACAGCTACCGGCTTTCCGACGGCAGCCAAAAGTACGCCCAGCTGCTCAAGCCCGGCCACATCGACCAAAGCCAAACCCGCTACGAAATGCACCGCGTCTGGGTCATCGAGGCCACCGAACGCGGCGGCCAGCGCCACTCCTTCGGCAAGCGCACCTACTATGTCGATGAGGACTCTTGGAACATCGTCCTCGTCGAAAACGAAGACCGCGAGGGCAAGCTCTGGCGCTTCCAAGAAGGCCACTTGGCGCAGCAGTACGACATCAAAGCCACCACCGCCGTGCCGATCTTCACCTACGACCTCAAAGACGGCCGCTACTTTGCCAACCGCTTGTTCTCAGAAGATTTGCCCTTCGACTACAGCCAGCCAATGACCGAGGCGGAATATCTGCCGGCGAGGGTTCAGTCCAAATACGGGCGCTAGGCAGCAGACCGGCGAGCTATCACTGGGATGGGGCAAGGCATGCCTTGCCGCTACGAGGCAGGTGCGTCGAATTGGCAGGGGCGAGGCAGGTGTGTCCGCCCTGTGTTCGCGCTGCGTCGCGGAGGCAGGCGCACCCCCACGGGCAAGGCATGCCTTGCCCCTACAGGGCAGATGCGTCGAATCGGTAGAGCCGAGGTAGGTGTGTCGAATTGGCAGGGGCAAGGCAGGTCTGTCCATCCGCTAGGGGCGAGGCATGCCTCGCCCTGTAAGCCAAGCCCCGCCCTTACGGCCCCTGATACCGCAAAGCCGGCCACCACTTGCCCAAGCGCGCCAGCAAGCCGTGCTCATTCATCCACAACGCGTACTGCACATACACCGGGTCTTTGGAGAGGTGCCGCTCCTCGGTGCGGGCGCGCAGGTAGTAGATGACGTTAATCGCCAAGAGATGCGTGCAGTTGGTGAGTGCGGCTGCGGGGGCTGTGGCGATGAAGGGCACGGAGATCAGCCACCAACTGAGGTTTTTGCTCAAGTAGGCGGGGTGCTTGCTGTAGCGGTAAGGGCCTGAGGTGATGATGCCGCGGTAAGTGAGGTTGGAGAACCTCAGGCCGAAGGCGACGGTGGCGAGGCAGTAAATGCTGACCAGCACCAAGATGGCCACAGCCCAGAAGAACTTGATAACCGGCGCGCCGATGAGCCAGGTACCCCAGACGATGTGGTCCTCGTAACGCAGGTATTGCGCCTCTAGCAGCGAGAAGAAGGGCTGGTAGCAGATGAGCGCGACCATCCACCCGAGCGCTGTAGGGTCAGCCGAGCGGATGTGGGAGTCGAAGACTTTTAGTGTCATCACATAGCCGACGACGCAGAACAGTAAGTCCACGGTGAAGGTGAAGCGGTAGAGCAGTTCGTAGGGGTAGAAGCCGAGTTTCTGGTTGGTGAGGGCGACCCAAAAACCTCCAGCCTGCGCGGCGGCGGCTTGGATGGCCTGCCATGCGCTCCAAAACCCGCGCACTTCGCTGCCGACGTACACCGTCATCAGCGGCAGGAAGAAGGCCTTAACCGCCCAGCCGCCGAAGTGGTTTTTGATCAGCGCCTTGCCCTCGGGGGCGAGCGGGCGGAGTAGGGCGCGGCCTAGGTGGTAATAGGCGTCTTCGGGCTCGCGCTGATGGCCGTCCACCCACCAAAAGTAGGCCGGGCTCATCGCCAATAGCGGGATGCCGTAGGTTCTCAACGCGTCCCAAAACGGTTGGTAGAAGTTGCCGTGGTACTCGGGCAGCAGCCAATACACAGCGGCGATCAGCCCTAGCGTGAGTGCCAAGCCCAGCAGCTTGAAGGCGATACGGGCGTAGTCCGGCGTGAACGGGCCATCCCAATCTAGCCCCGTACTCGGCAGGCGGTGGGCTTTGAGGCGCAACACCTCATGCGCAGCAATGAGCAGGGCGATGACCACGCCGGTCATCAGCCCATTGGCCTGTGCTTGCTCTGGGGCAACACTTTGCCGCCAGAGCAGAAAGGCAATGCCGATCACCCCTGCGAGCGCGTTAAAGCCAAAGTGGCTTGCGCCCGCTGGCCGCGTCAGTGCTGCGGCAGGTGGCTTGAGCAAATCCGATGCTGGCTCGCGGTGGGCTTTGGCCATGATGTGCGCTTACAGATAACGCCAGCGCTGGCCGTCTTTGCCGTCTTCGATCAGCACGCCACGCTCTTTAAGGGCGTCGCGCAGGCGGTCGGACTCCGCCCAGTGTTTTGCGGCCCGCGCGGCTAAGCGCTCGGCGAGCACGGCTTCGATTTCCTCCGCACTCGGCACGTCATCAGCACCCCCAGTCGCTTTCTGCGCAAACCATTCCTCAGCGCTGCCGGTGAGCACGCCGAGCAGGCTGGCGGCGTCCAGCAATTGCGCTTTGATCTCTGCCTTTTCCGCGTCGGTCTGCGCTTTGTTGGCGGCGCGGGCGAGCTCGAACATCGCCGCCAGGGCTTCCGGCGTGTTGAGGTCGTCTTCTAGCGCGGCGATGAATGCCTCGGGGGCCTTCACGCCCTCAGCGGCAGGCACGTCGCCCAGTTCGCGCAGCGCACCGTAGAGGCGGTCGAGCTTCTTGCGGGCATCGCTGACCACGGCCTCGTTCCAGTCCAGCGGCGCGCGGTAGTGGCCGGTGAGCAATACCAAGCGGATGACCTCACCCGGCAGCAGTTTGATGAGGTCGTGCACGAGCGTGACATTGCCCAGCGACTTACTCATCTTCTCGCCGTTCATGTTGATGAAGCCGTTGTGCAGCCAGTAGCGGGCAAAGGTTTTGCCGCCGTGGGCGCAGACGCTCTGGGCGATTTCGTTCTCGTGGTGCGGGAAGATCAAATCATGCCCACCGCCGTGGATGTCGATGGTGTCGCCGAGCAGCGCCTCCGCCATCGCCGAGCACTCGATGTGCCAGCCCGGCCGGCCACGGCCCCAAGGGCTATCCCAACCGGGTTGCTCGTCGCTGGAGGGCTTCCACAGCACGAAGTCGCCCGCGTGCTTTTTATAGGGTGCGACTTCCACCCGCGCGCCGGCCATCAGGCTTTGCTCGTCGCGCTTCGAGAGCTTGCCGTAGTCGGCGTAGCTCAGGGTGTGGAACAAAACGTGGCCGGCGCCCCGCGACACGGTGTCCGAAACGGCGGGAGCTGGGCGCGTCGCTGGCTCCCGCTCCCCTTGCTGCGCAAACGCCTCCTCGCCAGCGACCTCGTAAGCGTGGCCTGCGGCAATCAGGCGCTCGATCATCGAGATGATGTCAGGCAAGTGCTCGGTCACGCGCGGCGAGTAGTCCGGCGGCAGCACGCCGAGTGCTGCGAGATCATCGAAGTAGATGGCAGCGTAGCGGTCGGCAATCACCTTAATGGAGACACCTTCTTTGGCCGCTGCGGCGTTGATTTTGTCGTCGATGTCCGTGATGTTGCGGACATAGCGCACCGTGTAGCGGCGGCGCAGAACCCGAGCGAGGACATCGAACACCACCGCAGGGCGGGCATTGCCGATGTGGGCATAGCTGTACACCGTCGGCCCGCAGACATACATGCTGACGCACTCAGGGTCTTGCGGGGTAAAGGGTTCTTTTTTGCCCGCGAGGGTGTTGAACAACTGCATGGTGCGGCCTGCTTGGGGATTAAACGCCTAGGATACCTTGGCCGTACTCGGACTCGGCGGCTGCATGCCAGCAACACCGCCGGCGAGCCAGGCGTCCATCGAGTGCATTCCTTCGCGGCGCTCAGGTTTGGCAAGGTTGATTTCGTGGAAGCGCTTGGTGCCAGCCGCGCGGTCCTCCAAATGGCGTTTTAGGCTCAAGTAAATGGTGGGAAAGGCAATCTCACCCCAAGGGATTTCGGCCTCAGAAAACAAGCGCACCTCAGAGCTTTCTGGCGTCGGTGCAAAGTGCTCGCCGCGCAGGCGGCCGCGATACGCGAGGTGCACCTGATTCACATGCGGAACGTTGATCAAGGTGCAAAGGTCAAGCACTTCGATATCCGCTTCGCTCTCCTCCAAGGCCTCCCGCGCAGCCCCAAACGCGCTGGTTTCGCCCATTTCCATAAAGCCAGCTGGGTAGGTCCAAAAGCCTAGGCGTGGCTCAATATTGCGGCGGCAGAGCAAGATTCGGCCATCCTCTGCCTCAGGAATCACGCCGACAATCACCTTCGGATTTAAATAGTGAATGTGCCCACAGGCAGGGCAAACGTGGCGCGGCGCGTGGTCGCCAGCCGGCACCTTCCACTCCACGGCGTGGCCACAGGCGGTGCAAAACTGGTGCGCTGGATTCATGGCGGGCAGGTGGGCAAAGAGGCGTCCGCGATGATGCCGCAAGCGGAACGCAAAAACTTATTTGGCGTTCAAAACTACAATCTGCCGCCTTTTTCGACTTGGCTGTTAGCCCACGCCGTGACCATGCTGCGCCCCAAAAACCTGCTGCCCCGCCTTGCCTTGCTCGCTACGCTGCTGCTGAGCGCCTGTAGTTTGACGGGTGATAAGCCTGAGCCCGTGGTACCGGCGGCCACTGCGCCGGCAGCACCCATCGCAGTCGCCCCTCCCTTACTCCCGCCCAAGATCGCCCTCGCACTGGGTGGCGGCGCGGCGCGCGGTTTTGCCCACATCGGCGTGATCAAAGTGCTGGAAAGCCATGGCATCAAGGCAGACATGATCGTCGGCACCTCGGCGGGGTCGGTCGCCGGTGCGCTCTATGCCTCGGGCATCGTTGGCTTTGATTTGCAGCAAATGGCCTTTGAGCTAGACCGCGCGATGCTGGCCGACTGGAGCATGTTCGGCAAAGGGCTGCTCAAGGGCGAAGCGCTCAGAAACTTCGTCAACACTGCCGTCAAAAACCGGCCCATTGAAAAACTCCCAACCCGCTTTGCTTGTGTCGCTGCAAGGCTCAAGAGCGGCGAAGCGATCCTGTTTGAGCGCGGCGATGTCGGCCAAGCGGTGCAGGCCTCGTCCGCCGTGCCGGGCATCTTCAGCCCCGCCAAAATCGGCGGCGAGGAGTTCATCGACGGCGGCGTGGTGAGTGTGGTGCCGGTCAAATATGCGAAGAAAATGGGGGCTGATTTCATCATCGCTGTCGATGTCGGCAGCCCGCCCAAGGGGGACATCCCGCTGGGTAAGCTCGACGTGGTGATGAGCTCCATCGACATCATGCAGAAAACCATCCGCGAGTCGGAATACCCCTTTGCCGATGTGCTGATTGTGCCCGCGATGAACACCGTCGCCTCCACCGATTTTGAGAGCAAGCACAAGGCCATCCTGGCGGGCGAGCGCGCTGCTCAAGCCGCACTACCTGAGCTGCGCCGCAAACTCTTGGCACGGGGCGTGAAGATTCGATGATCGTGGGACGTGGGATGTTGGACGAAACAGGGCTAGTGTCCAATTAAAAATGGGAGCCCTTGGCTCCCATTTTTGCTGCTGGCTTTAGCCCTCGCTCTTACTGGCCTTGGGCGGCAGCAGCTTGGCGCGCAAGGCGGTTTCTATCTCCTGCGCGGCCTCTGGGTGCTCGCGCAGATAAGTCTTGGCGTTGTCCTTACCTTGGCCGATTTTCTCGCCTTTGTAGGCAAACCAAGCGCCGGATTTCTCCACCAATTTGTGCTCAACGCCTAGGTCGATCAGCTCGCCTTCGCGCGAAATGCCCTCGCCGTACATGATTTCAAACACGACTTGCTTGAAGGGCGGGGCGAGCTTGTTCTTCACCACCTTGACGCGGGTTTCGTTGCCGACGACTTCGTCACCCTTCTTGATCGCACCGATGCGGCGGATGTCCAAGCGCATCGAGGCGTAGAACTTCAGCGCGTTGCCGCCGGTGGTGGTTTCTGGGCTCTGGCCGGGCATCATCACGCCTATCTTCATGCGCAGCTGGTTGATGAAGATGATCAGCGTCTTGCTGCGGTTGATGGAGCCGGTCAGCTTGCGCAAGGCTTGGCTCATCAAGCGGGCTTGCACGCCCACGGCGGCGTCGCCCATCTCGCCTTCAATTTCGCTCTTGGGGACGAGCGCCGCCACTGAGTCGATGACGATGACGTCGATGGAATTGCTGCGCACCAGCATGTCGGCGATCTCCAGCGCTTGCTCGCCGGTGTCGGGCTGGCTGATCAGCAAATCGCCCACCTGCACGCCGAGCTTCTCCGCGTAGGTGACGTCCAGCGCGTGCTCCGCGTCGATGTACGCGCAGATGCCGCCGGTTTTTTGCGCTTGTGCGGTGACGTGCAGGGCAAAGGTGGTCTTACCGGAGGACTCTGGCCCGTAGATTTCCACCACCCGGCCTCTGGGCACGCCGCCGATGCCGAGGGCGGCATCCAAAGTGATCGAGCCGGTGGAGATCACCTCAATATCGGGGCGCTCGTCCACGCTCATGCGCATCACTGCGCCTTTGCCGAATTGACGCTCGATCTGCACCAGAGCAGCTTCTAGGGCTTTGCGGCGGTTTTCGTCTGGGGTTGCCATATTCGTGTTCTTCATAAGGGTCTTGGTGGAGCAGAGTATGCGTCGCTAGTGTCTCAAAGCTTGAGCCTCTGGCAATAAAAAACGCGCCGAGGCTTTAGGCCTCGGCGCGTTTTGGCCCGCAATGCAGGCTTACTTCACGCGGTTTAGGTACTCGCCGGTGCGGGTGTCGATCTTTAAGACTTCGCCAATGTTGATGAATAGCGGCACCTTGACGACTGCGCCGGTTTCCATCGTTGCTGGCTTGGTCGCACCGCTGACGGTATCGCCACGCAAGCCCGGCTCGGTCTCGGCCACGGCCAGTTCAACAAAGTTAGGGGCGGTCACCATCAGGGGAGAACCGTTCCACATCGTCACGCGGACGATCTCTTGGCCCTTGAGCCATTGCGAGGCTTCGCCCATGGCCACCGCACCAATCATGGTCTGCTCGAAGTCCTCGGGGTTCATGAAGGTCCAGAACTCGCCGTCGTTGTATAGGTACTGGAGTTCAACATCCTCGACGTCGGCGGATTCCAGTGTTTCTGCCGAGCGCAGGGTGATTTCGATCACGCGGCCATTCTTGAGGTTGCGCACCTTCAAGCAGTTGGTCGCTTGGCCCTTGCCGGGCTTGCGGTATTCGTTGTCGATGACGGAGAAGGGGTTGCCATCAATGAGCACCTTGGTGCCCGCTTTCATATCGTTGGTGCTGACGCTGCCCATGGGAATGCCTGTTTTGGTGTGCTTGCGAGGGCGGCGATGTTACCCGATAGCCCATCACGAGCGAAACTAGCGCGCTAGGCTCCCGCTCACCGAACGGGCTTGCGCGCCGTGCGACGCCCTTGCCGCCCTTGGCTGCGCCGACCTGCAGAGGCCCAACAAAAAACCCCACATTTCTGCGGGGTTTTAGGGCTTCGTTAGCCTGTTAAAGGCTCTAATTTGGTGGTGATAGCTGGAATCGAACCAGCGACCTCAGCATTATGAG
>CAZHTI010000051.1:15172-19755 GCA_964535755.1 uncultured Salinisphaerales bacterium
GGCTCTAATTTGGTGGTGATAGCTGGAATCGAACCAGCGACCTCAGCATTATGAGTGCCGCGCTCTAACCGTCTGAGCTACATCACCGCGTCTAGCAAACATCGCCTCTTTCGAGGGGCGCGAAGTTTAGGGGATTTCGCGGGTGGAAGTCGAGAGGAATTAGACGTTAAAGCGGAAGTGCATGACATCGCCTTCTTTAACGATGTACTCCTTGCCTTCTAGCCGCCATTTGCCTGCTTCCTTTGCGCCGGCTTCGCCGTTGCCGGTGATGAAGTCGTCGTAGGCGATGACTTCTGCGCGGATGAAGCCCTTCTCGAAGTCGGTGTGGATGACGCCAGCGGCTTGCGGGGCAGTGGCACCAACCTTCACCGTCCAAGCGCGGACTTCTTGCACACCGGCGGTGAAGTAGGTTTGCAGGCCTAACAGCGAGTAGGCGGCGCGAATTACGCGGTTTAGGCCGGGTTCTTCAAGGCCTAAGTCTTCCAAAAAGCTGGCTTTGTCAGCTTCGTCGAGTTGGCCGATCTCCGCTTCGATGGCCGCGCACACCGGCACCACCTGCGCGCCTTCTGCGGCGGCGTAGGCGCGTACTTTATCGAGCAGGGCATTGCCGTTCTTGAGCGTGGCTTCATCGACGTTGGCGATGTAGAGCGCGGGCTTTGCGGTGATCAACATCATGTCGCGGATGAGCAGTTTTTCATCGGCGTTGAGTGCGAGTGCACGCACGGCCTTGGCTTCATTGAGGTGGGCCTGCACCTTGGTCAGCAGCTCCTGCTTGGCGGCTGCATCCTTATTGCCTGCGCGCACCAACTTGGCATTGCGCTCCATCGCCTTGGTGACGGCGTCCAAATCGGCCAGAGCCAATTCAGTGTTGATGGTTTCGATGTCGCGGATCGGGTCCACGCTATTGGCGACGTGAATGATGTCGTCGTTGACGAAGCAGCGCGTGACGTGCGCGATGGCGTCCGTCTCACGAATGTGCGCGAGGAATTGGTTGCCCAAGCCTTCACCCTTGGAGGCACCGGCGACGAGGCCGGCGATGTCCACAAACTCCACGGTCGCAGCGACCATTTTCTGCGGCTTGACGATGGTGGCCAGCGCGTTCATGCGTGGGTCGGGCACCGGCACGATGCCGACGTTGGGGTCGATGGTGCAGAAGGGGTAGTTCTCCGCCGCTGCGTTCTGCGCATTGGTGAGCGCGTTGAACAGGGTGGATTTACCGACGTTGGGCAGGCCAACGATGCCGCATTTGATGCCCATAGGGAGACTCCGTGGGAGGTAGGACGTGGGATGTGGGACGCAAAGCACGGGAGGAAGGTTTTTACGTCCTTCGTCCCACGCCCTACGTCCTACGGTTGTTTGCTGTGCAGCTGTTGTAAGGCTTTGTCCCAACTGTGTGACAGCCAGACGGGCAGGGCGTCCAGCGCTTGCTGAATCCCGCTCTGGATGAGTTCTTCGTCCGCCTTACTGGGGCGGCCCAAGACGTAGCCGAGAACGAGGTTTTTATCGCCCGGGTGGCCGATGCCGACGCGCAAGCGGCGGTAGCCCTCGCCCAAATGCTTGTGGATGTCGCGCAGGCCATTGTGGCCGCCGTGACCGCCGCCGATTTTTAAGCGCATGGCCCCAGCGCCGATGTCGAGTTCGTCGTGGGCGACGAGCACGTCTGCTGGAGCAATCTTGTAAAAACTGCACAGTGCCTGCACCGCTTGGCCAGACTTATTCATAAAGGTGCTGGGCTTGAGCACATGCACATCAATGCCCTGCAGCTTGAGTCTGGCGACCTCGCCGAAAAACTTTGGCTCGACCTTGAAGCTTGCGTGCTCTTGCGCCACTAGGGCATCCGCAAACCAAAAGCCCGCGTTGTGGCGCGTGCGCGCGTAGTCCGGGCCCGGGTTGCCTAAGCCGACCACCACCAAAGCGCCAATCGGGCGCTGGGGTGCCGCCACTTTGGTAGCGGCAGTGGGGTTGGCGGGAGCGGGCGTGGTTGCCATAGCAGAGCAGCGGAGGCGCGTGAGGAATTAAGTCGGGCGGCAGAAACAAAAATCCCGTCCGGTGAAGGACGGGATTTTCGCCACAAACAAGCAGTGGCTTACTTCTTCTTGGCGGGGGCAGCCTTCGCGGGGGCAGCAGCACCACCCTTGGCAGGAGCCGCACCAGCCTTACCGGCAGGAGCCTTCTGGTTAGCTGCCGGGACGTCGGCGGCAGCAGCAGCTTCGCCTTCGGTTTCTTCGACTTTCTTAGGCAAGTGGCAGGACACCACGCCGTCGTCGACGCCGCGCACCAAGTTCACCAGCTTCACGCCTTCTGGGACGTTGAGGTTGGAGAGGTGGATCACGTCGTTGAGCTGCATGGCCAGCAAGTCCACTTCGATGAACTCAGGGAGGTCCTTGGGCAAGCATTCCACCAGCACTTCGTTGTGCAAGTGCTCAATCTTTCCGCCAGCGACCTTAACGCCAGGAGCGGCTTCGGCGTTGGTAAAGTGTAGGGGCACGTTACGGCGGAGGAGCTTGTCGGCGAGGATGCGGTAGAGGTCGACGTGAAGGATTTCGTGGCTGCGCGCGGGGTGGCGCTGAAGGTCTTTCAGCACGACTTGCTGGGACTTGCCGCCCAAGTTCAGCGTCAAGATGTGGCTGTAGAAAGCCTCGGTCTTGAGGTGGTTCTTGAGTTCGTTGGCATTGACGGAGAGGCTCTCAGCGGCGGCGGCGCCACCGTAGAGCACAGCCGGAATGTTGCCCGTGCGACGCAGGCGGCGGCTCGCACCTTTGCCTTCATCGTTACGGACTTCGGCATTGAGCACAAAGTTTTCTTTCATGGGGAATCCTAAAAAGTTGGGGTAAACCTTTTGCCCGCGACCAAGCAAAAGGGCGCGGATTATACGGGCATTTTTTGCGCAACTCTAGCCCGTACTGCCTGACTTGGGCTCGCTGTTGTTCGCCAGTTCTAGGTACTCCTCCGGCACAAATCCGGCGGCTGCCCGCGCTTCTTGGTTGAACGGCGCCCGCACCCCCATGCCTTGCTCTTGCAGCATGCGCTTAAAGGTGGGGATGGGCTCCAAGCCCTGCGCGGCACAGCCAAAGTGAAACCAACGGGTGCCGATGGCGACGTGGCGAACCTCCTCGGCGAGGATCACCTCCAGCACGGCGATGGTCTCCGCATCGCTCGCTTGGCGCAGGCGCTCGATGATCCCCGGTGTGACGTCCAAACCCCGCGCCTCCAGCACCCTAGGCACGCAGGCCATGCGGGTGGTGAAGTCATGGGCGGTTTTCTCCGCCGCTTCCCAAAGCCCGTTATGAGCGAGGAAGCTGCCGTACCCGTGTCCCATTTCCTTTAGCCGGCCCTGCATCATCAAAAAATGCCGCGCTTCGTCTTGGGCAACGCTGAGCCAATCGACGTAGTAGTCACGCGGCAGGCCGCGAAAGCGCCAGCAGGCGTCAAGCGCTAAGTTGATGGCGTTGAACTCAATATGCGCGACGGCATGAGCGAGTGCGGCCCGACCAGCCACCGTTCCCAAGCCACGGGTAGGGACTAGGCGCGGCATGACCAGCTCCGGCAGCGTAGGGCGGCCAGGGATGCCAGTGATGCTGCCAAGCGCTACCGCTGGGCTGCCATCAGCCACGCCTAGACTGCCCGCGCTAGGCCAGCCGACGCGCACTTCCGGCACGCACAAAGCTGCCACCAGGGTGCACTTGGCCTCCGGCGCTGGGGCGCACAAGGCCGCCAATACGGCGTCAAAGAACGCGTCAAGCTCGGGCGAAAGGGCAGGCGTACTCAAGGGAAGACGGGGCGGCAAATTGCAGGGGTCGCGAGAGTACGCGCACAGGCATCTGCGCGGCTATGCTCGCAGCCTCCCGACACCACTTTTGGAGTACCTGCACATGAACCTGCTCGAAGCCCTCGCATCAGCGCAAGGCGGCCAAGGCTTAAACAACCTCGCCAGCCAGTTCGGCCTCAACCCCCAGCAGGCGCAGCAAGCCGTGGGCGCACTCATCCCGCAAATCGTCGCCGGCATGAAGGGCAACGCTGGCGGGCTCGATGGCCTCATCGGGATGTTGGGCGGCGGTGCCCATGCGCAGGCGGCCAGCAACCCCTCAGCCGCCTTCGGCAGCCAAGGTGTCAGCCTCGGCAATGAAGTACTAGGCCAGATCTTTGGCAGCAAAGAAGTCTCCCGCTCCGTCGCCAGCAATGTCTCGCAGCAAACCGGGATAGGTGCCGATGTGCTCAAAAAGATGCTCCCCGTCGTCACCACCATGATCATGGGTGCACTCGCCAGCAAGGGCTTGGGCGGCTTGGCCGGCGGCGCTAACAACGCAGCCCCCGCAGGCGCAGGCGGTGGTTTAGGTGGCCTCTTGGGCGGCTTGCTCGGCGGCGGCCAAGGCGGCGCAGCCCCGCAACAACAATCCGGTGCCGCGGGCATGCTCTCGTCCATCCTCGATGCCAACAAAGATGGCAACGTCGCCGATGACCTCATGCGCTTGGCTGGCAGCTTTTTGAACAACCGGCGCTAGTGAAGGGGTTTTCCCGCCCCTACACGGCAATTCACCATTCTGGGAAGAGCGGTAGGGTGGGCATAGCGAAGCGTGCCCACC
>CAZHTI010000052.1:0-19683 GCA_964535755.1 uncultured Salinisphaerales bacterium
GGGAGGTCGTCTTCGGCGATGGCAAAGCGACGGGCGAGCGCTGGAACCTCCAGCAAAGTGAGGAGCTCGGTAAGTGCAAAGCGCTGCTCTGGCAGCCGAAGTAACCACTCCAAAGCGTGGGCTATGGGGCTGGCCGCGCGGGCGTTTAGGTCAGCAATGCTGTAGGGGATGTGGCGGGCGTCCCCAGCGGCGTAGCTACCAAACACGGCGTGAATACTCGCGGTGAAGCGCTGAATATCCGGCACCATCACCACCACATCACGTGGCCGCAGGCTGCCGGTGCGCAGGCAGTCAAGCAGCCGGTCGTGCAGCACCTCGACCTCGCGCAGGTCGGAATGGCAGGCTTGGAACTCGATGCTCCGGTCGTCGTCCTCAAGGGGGGCTTCTCGGTGCTCTGCCAAGGGGACTAAATCGCGGATCCGCGCTTGCACGCGCCGCAACAGCGGGGCAGTAGTGTCGGCGTCGGCCGCGTCCTCGGTAAAGAGATCAATGCGTGGGACTTGGAAGCGCGCGCGCTGCTGCTCGCCTTCGTCGAAGGCATCCAACTGGCGGATGAAGTCGCGCGATTGGCGACCCCAAGCGGCCAGCAAGGGGTGGCCGTAGGCGTGTAATTGGGCACGGTCTATGCCAGCGAGGTCTACGGTTTTGTTGCGTTGGCGGCGACGCGTGGCGCGCAACAGCTCGCGGCCTTCGATCAAGTCCGCCCAGTGGTAGCGGCAAGGGTTGGGTATGGCCAAAATCACTTGGCTATAGGCAGCAAGGCCTGCGAGCAGTTGCAGGGTCGGCGCGGGCAGCTGCACTAAGCCGAACAAAATCACGCGCCTAGGGAGCCGCGCGGCAATGGCCGGGCCGAGGTTTTGCAGCGCAGCAAGTGCCTGCTGATGCAGCTGTGGACGGATATTGCTGGCTTCGCTGGCACCCAAGCTGCTCAAAATCAGCCGCCAGAGCGCGGGCTGCCAGAGTTGGTCGGCAGGCACGGCGGTGGGGGCTCCCACAGGAGTCAGTAATTGCTGACCGCCCTTCGCCCAGTCGTTGAGCCAATCCGGGCGGAAGACTTGGTACTGGTCGAACAGACGGGCGATTTGCTGGCTGAGCTGCCAGTGCTTGTCGCCGTCGTCGTCTGCATCCGCTAGGTAATTGCGTAAGGGTGCGAAGCAATCGTCATGGGCGTTGAGCGCGTGCAGCAAACTCAAAACGCGCCACGCCAGCGGGTGCACATCCAGCGGGGAGTCGCGCCCGATCGCGCGCTCCCTCAGTACGGTGCGGTAAATGCGCCACAGGAAACTGCCGGGGAACTCAAACCGTACCGCTGCGCTGACGCCGTGGGCGGCGGCGAGTTGGGTTTTGAGCCACTCGGCCATGCCGTTGCTCTGGACGAGTACGGTTTCCTCCTCCAAAGCATCCAGCGGGTGCTGGGCGAGCCAGTCTGCCAATGCATCAACCAGCAATTCAGGCTGATCGCCATGCAGGATTAATAAGCCGGGAGTGGGGCAGGGCGCGGGCATTGCTCAGCGGCGGTGCGGAATTAAGGGCGGGCTATAGGTGCTCGATGATTCGGCCAGCATAGCCCGCGCCCAGACTACAGTGGCAGGCGGAGGCACCGCTGGCCTAGAGGCCAATCTGGCTGGTTGGCTTGGGCATCACGGAAGCCAACCCGCGCCAGCAGACGCAGGGCAGGGCTGAGTGCGGGGGCTTGCACCACCAAGCCTTTGTGATTGCGCTGACGGGCCTCAAGCGCCAGTGCATTGAGTAGTTGCTGGCCGATGCCTTGGTCGCGGTACTCCGGCAGCACCGCCAACACCAGCTCTGGCAGCGCGTGGGTGTGCTCAGTCGGAAACTGGCGCGCCCAGATCGCACCGACGTCTTTACCGTCTTTGCTGGCGATAAAGCCAAAATCATTCGGGCGCATCCATGCGCGCAGATAAGGGCTGGCGGTAGGCAGGGTTGCGAGCCGCGCGCCGTTGCCGACAGGCGCGATATGCGCCCAGCACGCGCAGAGGAAGCGCAGATCGGCGGCGGAAGCTGGGCGAATCCGCGAGGGCACGGACAGCGGCCGATGGCTGCGAAGTTCAGCCTCCAGCCGTGTGCGGCGGGGGAAGCCGCTGGCACGCAAGAGGTGGTGGATCAATGACGCGCTGTGAGACGGCTTCATGAGTATGTGCTTGATTGCAGGAGGAATGGTTAGGCGCGGTGTTGGGCGCGCAGGGGTCACAAAGACGGGCTGCGGATCAGCGCGCAATAACGGCCGAGGATTTCGATGGCGTCACGCCGGGTGTCGAAGTGCAGCGGCGGGTAGCGCTCTAGGTCATCGTTTTCGGAGTGCAGGATGATTTGTTCGCCGCGGCGCTCGTAGCGTTTGATGGTCAACTCGGGGTCACCGGTCGCGGGGTCGATAATTACCGCCGTCACGATGGCACGGTTGGGCACCGCAGCACTGCGCTTGGTGCCGACTTTGTCGCCGGGCAGAATGCCGGCATTCACCATCGAATAACCGCTGACTTCATGGAAGAAATCGGGCACGACTGGGAACAACCCGATATCGAATTGGAGGTTTCCCTCCGGCGCGTCAAGGCCGGCGGATAAGGGCCTGCCAGCCGCGACTCTGCCGAGCAACGGCACTGAGCATTGATTGGCCGCCGCGCGCTGAAAATCCGCGCTCGTCACCCTGTTGAGATGCGCCGGGCTGATTTCTGGGCGAATCGCATCGACCAACTGGATCGCGCGCCGTGCACCGGGTGTCCTGCGGATCGCACCGTGGGTTTCCAAGTGCTCCAACAACTTGGCCGCCGCGCGTGGCGACGCAAACCCAAAGTGTGCAGCGATGTCCGGGATGCTCGCGGAGACGCCGTGTTGATTCTGGTAGCGGCGCAGAAACTCCAAGACTTGCTGCTGGCGCTCGGTCATCATGGTCGGTGCGGGCTCTCTGGGTGCGTTGAAAAAGGTATAAATATGTATACCCGTTGCGATCACAACTCTGCAAGAACTATCGTGCTTACCCATCACATCCGATGCCGGCAGTTACACGCACAATGTATATTATGTTAACTGTTACAGTCCGTCGTTGGGGTGGCCGAACCAACGAGGACTGCCACAGACTCTAGACTTGAAGGCCGCCGATCATTCGCGACAAAACGCGCAGCGAACATCGCTACCGTTTCATTCGCAATGCACTGCGATCGCGGACGGATAAACGTCACGGATGCGCAAGTCGTGCCGATGAAGTCAAAGGCCAAAGTGATCCCGTCTCGCCGGGTTTCGCCCCCCAAAGCTTGGAGTTGCCCGTGGTTTCCAGATTTCTACCCTTCGCACAGCCCTTGGTGGTGATCGCGTCACTCGGCATCAGCGCGTGTGCCAGCTTGCCCGCTGACCTAGGTCGATCAGAGGTTTCCGCGACAGTCACCGCACGCGGCGTAACGGTACCGACGGGTGACGCCGCCCAGCTCTCCGCCCGCCTCCTGTCTGCGCCGCTTACGGTGGACAATGCGATCACCTTAGCCTTGATTCACAGCCCCACCGTGCGCCACTCGAGCGCCCAACTGGGACTGGCTGCGGCGGATGCCTACGACGCCGCCCGCCTCGCCAACCCGGTGTTCAGCGCCAGCCGCTTGACCAGCTCAGACCCCGCCGCTCTCTCTGCGCAGATTGGTTTAGGCATCGCCCTAAGCTTTACGGATCTCCTCCTGCTACCCGCCCGCAGCCGGTTGGCCACCGCACAGTTTGAAGCTGCCAAGTTGGAAGTCGGCAGCGCCACTTGGACGCTGGCCAGCGAAGTGCAATCGGCTTGGTTCTTGCTCGCAGGAGCAGAGCAAAATGCCAAGCTCAAAGCAGGTTTGGCCCAAGCTGCGCAGGCTTCGGCGGACCTCGCGCAACGCTATTTCGCGGCGGGAAACATCAACAAGCGCGAGCTTGCCGCAGAGCAGGCAGCAGCCGCTGAAGCACAGATTGCGCGGATGGGGGCTCAGGCAGCTGTCGCGCGTGCGCGCACAGCGCTAAACCGTTTGATGGGTCTGCCCGCAACCCAGCATTCATGGACGCTCGCCGCCGGGCTCCCTGCCCCACTCGCAGAGGAGGACGCGCTAGACGCGCTGGTCACACTCGCTGCTGAAAGCCGCCTTGATGTCGCAGCCGCCCGCAAAAATGCCGATGCGATTGCTGGTGCCTATGGCCTGGAGCGCCGCACCCGTTTGCTCGGACCGGTGGAGCTGAGTTTTGAGCGCGAACGAGAGACCGATGGCAATCGAAAACACGGCCCAGGCGTTGCCGTGGCGCTGCCAATCTTCAACTGGGGCGGAGGTCGAATGGCGCGCGCGCGAGCGCAATTGGATGCTGCCGAAGCCGAGCTCAGCGCCAAACAGCTCGATGCCAGCAACGAGGTGCAGGCCGCTCACGATGCCGTGCGCTCAGCCAAGGCGATCGTTGCGCGCTACCGTGATGGCTTAATCCCGCAGCGCGAAGCGGTGATCGACGAGATGCAGCGAGAGGTCAACTACATGCTCATCGGCGTCTTCGAATTATTGGCCGCCAAGCAGCAGCTCTACGACACCTACTCGGAATACTTGGACGCCGTGCGCGATTACTGGCTAGCGCGTACCGAGCTCACCCGGGCGGTTGGTCATAAGTTGCCGAGTGGCGCGCAAACCGCACCGGCTACGCTCGACGCCGAAATGCTCAGCCAGCCCAAGATGACCGGCGTGGATCACGGCGCGATGGGCCACGGAATGCATCCTAAGCACCATGCCCCGACGCCAAATACTGAAGCCGCCCCGAAAAAAAGCGAAGCACACGGAGACCATTAATGGATTGCAATCCCGATCGTACAGTCGCAGCCGAGGCCGAGGTGGCTACGGCACCCTTGTTTACACGGCGCCACTTGCTGCAACTGGCTGGGTCCGCTGGCCTCGTGGCTGGCGTACCCAGCGCGGCACTAGCCCAGCACGAAGGGCACGACATGTCGGCCATGACCCGCGCGCCACCCGCTGGGCTTTCACCACCCACGAGCAGCAAGCGCCACCCGCAAGGCTACTTGCCGGTGCGCACGCTGAACGGCTGGACCCTGCCCTATGCAATGAAAGGCGGCGTCAAGGAGTTTCATCTGGTGGCCGAGGAAATTGAGCACGAATTTGCGCCCGGTTCGCGCGGCAAGTGCTGGGGCTACAACGGCACCACGCCGGGCCCGACGATTGAGGTGATGGAAGGCGACCGCGTGCGCATCCTCGTCACCAATCGCTTGGGCGAGCCCACCAGCGTGCACTGGCACGGCATCGACCTGCCGAATGGCTACGACGGCGTCAGCGGCATGAACCAAGCCGGCATCCAGCCGGGTGAAACCTTCGCCTACGAGTTCACGTTGAAGCAGCACGGCAGCCATATGTATCACCCGCACGCCGACGAGATGACACAGATGGCCTTCGGCATGATGGGTCTGTTCATCATCCACCCGAAGGCGGGCGAAGAGGTGAAGATCGACCGCGACTACTGCTTTTTGCTGCACAACTGGGCGATGCACCCCGGCACCTACCGGCCCGACCCCAGCATCCTGCAAGACTTCGACCTCTGGACCTTCAACAGCAAGACCTTCCCCGCCATCGAGCATCTGGTGATGGCGACCGGCGAGCGCTGCCGCATCCGCATCGGCAATCTGTCGATGTGGAACCACCCCATCCACCTGCACAGCAATCCTTTCTGGGTCACCGGCAGCGACGGCGGCCGCTGGCCGCGCCAGCAGTGGCGGCGCGAGGTCACCGAGATCATCGGCGTCGGCCAGATGCGCGACCTCGAGTTCGTGGCCACCGAACCCGGCGACTGGGCCTTCCACTGCCACATGGCGCACCACACGATGGGGCCGATGGGGCATGGCATTCCCAACCCTACGGGCGTGGATCAGTTGGGTGTGGAAGCCGAGATCCGCCAGCTGCTGCCGGGCTATGCCGCCATGGGCAAGCACGGCATGAGCGAGCACGGCGGCCATGTGGCGATGGGTCTGCCTGGGCCGGACAACACGCTGCCGATGATGACCGGCGAAGGGCTGTATGGGCCCATCGAAATGGGCGGCATGTTCACGGTGCTGAAGGTGCGCGACCAGCATAAGCCGGGTGACTTCACTGATCCGGGCTGGTATCGCCACCCCAAAGACCAAATCGCCAAAAAAGTCAGCAGCGATCCTGCATTTGGCTCCCCGCACCGTCGTAATCCTTACGGCTCATCGTCAGCACCATTGGCGACGCCAAAGCTGCCGCCGATGGAGGGGATGGACCACTCTAAGCATCACCAATAGGCGCCAGCCCGCGGAGCCGCACTGACGGTGCGGTCGTAGCTAAGTCGCCGGAGCGGGCCGGCAGCCGACCATCGACGCCATAGTCGATGGCCGGAGCGCAAAACGACCGCCTAGTTGCAGCTATCCGAGTTGGGATACTTGGCGGTATCGACTTTGACCACGTCACGAATCCATTGCGTGATCAGCGCATGGCCCTCGGTATCCACCACGCTGCGTGCGAGCGGCGGCATACGGGCGGCGGCACTCGTCGCCGATGGGCTCAGGCGGAACTCAAGGATGGAACGCGTTGGGTCGGTCGGTACGATGTCGTAAATCCGCCCGCCGCTGCCCTCGGCACCCGTAGCCGTCGGCTTTTTACAAACGCCGTGCGCCAAGCCCACTGGCCCACTGGTATTGAGATAAAGGCCAGTGCTGCCCGCCAAGCCCTTCACGTTGTGGCAGTGCTGGCAATTGACTTCCAGGTAGGCGCGCGCGCGCGCCTCGATGTCGGCGGCGGTATCGGTCGCATGGCCGTCGCCCGGCTTGTTAAAGGCGGGCAGACGCTCCAGATTGCTGGCGATCTGCGTGGTGGTGTTGAGCCCTAAATCACTGGGGCAACCGAGCATCAGACCGTTTTGGCAGAGGTAGGCGATTTGGTTTTTGCCTGCGGACTCATGCCCGCTTTGGCCGGTCGCTTTGCTCGATTCCGACTTGTACGGGCGGTTCAAGTTGCGCACTTTGGTGCCGATGGGGGCCGCACCCGGCTCGCTGTCTTCACGCGAGTGGCAGGACATGCACTCGGTATGGGTCGGGAACTTGTAGTCGGTGCTGCCGGTGTGCTTTACCCCGGAGTCGATGTCGTTGTAGTTCCAGCTCACAGAACGGGTACCGCCGGTGGGCGAGAGCTTCGCCACGCGCTTGCCGTTTTCGGTCGTCCAGATGTATTCCAGAGGATCCCAGCGTGCTTGCTTGGTCGCATTGTTGACGCGCTTGATGAGCAAGCGGGTTTCTGCGGCGACCTCAGTGCCTGCCGTGGTATCGGCAAAGGCGAAGGTCTTGGCGATGATGGTGCCGACCGGGTAGATGATGGTCGCGTTCGCGCCATCCGTGCTCGCATCCTTGTAAATCGCCTTGCCGCCTAGCGGTAAGAACAACACGCGGTACTTGACCGAGTAGTCCGAGAACAGCTTAGTGTTGAGGACGAATGGCACCCCGTCCTTCACCTCACTATCGCCGTAATCCGCCGTCGTACTGGCGCGGTTAGGGGCGCTGGTTGGGTCTTCTGGATTGCTGAACAGGTTGTACTGGTCCAGGCGTGGGCAGTTCACCCGAGCCGCGTCGAAGTTGATCTTGCCGGCGGGGACTACGGCATTGCACAGGCGATCAATCTCCGCTTGGGTGGGTGCGGCGTCGGTACCTGAGCTCGGTACGAAGGGTGGGATGACCACAGCAGGCAGCAGCGCCATGTTTTTGCCGTAGCGTGCAACGCACTGGTGCGGGCTGACATCAAAGCTCGCAGGGAACTGCTGGAAGTCCTGCAACTGTTGCGGCGTGGGTGGCTGGCCACTGGCAATCGCGATTGCAGCATCCACGCCCTTGGTGCCACGGAAGTTAGAGAACTTCAGGCTGTCCGCGCTATAGACGTTGTCGTCGTCAATACAAGAGGCAAACCAGTCGGGAACGATGCGGCTGCCATCGGCCTTGAACTTGTACTTGTTGTAGTGGCAAGTCGGGTCTTCTTGATTGGTGTGTTGCGGTTTACCACGCTCGTCCATCGGCACCGGCTCGCCATTGGGTTTGGTCGGGTATTCGCAGTCGTTATCAACGACATCCAACAAGCCATCCCAGACGATGTGCGCGCCACGGTAACCGGTTGCGGCTTGTCCAGAGCCACCTGCGGCAGCGCAGGCCGCAGCATTTTGCGGCTGTGAGCAAGCGGCTTGGTTTTTGGAGCCCACAATCGCCGGTAGCAGACGGGCTAGGTCTTGCTCTTGAATATCGGTGGAGGTGGGCTCTGGCAGATCATTGCCGTTGTTAAAGAAACGGTTTTTGAAGATGTGCATGCCTTCGGTGTAGAAGTCGATACGCTTCTCGGTCGGCCGCCCAGCACCCTCGGGGAACAACTCATAGCTGGCGTGGATGATGCCGCCGGTGTTGTTGTCGCGGAATTCGTTCTCGAAGACATCGATCCGGTCGTAGGACAGGGTGATCATGCCGCTACCGGGCGGCACGTTGGCGACGAACCCCCCCTCGGTAAAGTTGTAGGTGTTGTTCAACCGCGACAAATTGCGATACATCCGGGTGCGATCGCCGTACTGCCGCAGGTTGCCGTCCAAGTCGTAAATCAGGAAGCCGCCGGTATTGCACTCGGCGACGTTGTCGTTGTACTCGCCGCCCTGGACGTTCTCGATCTCAAAGCCGAACACGTTGAAAGCCGCGCGGCTGCGGCGAATGATCGCGTTATTAGTCTGGCCAACGTAGATACCGGCGTCGGACGCACCGATGGATTCGGTTTCTTCCACCAAGATGTTGCTGGAAGACACCGGATAAATACCGTAGCGCCCAGCCTTATCGCTGACGGTGTAGTCCGGTGAGCTGATGTCGCCGCCCGCGTTCTCCGGCACGGCGGGATTTTGCGTCGCTGGGTCGGTACAGGCAGGGCTGTAATTGACTTCCGTGTAGTTGTCTTTGGTGGTGGGTGTCGGGCTTTCGTTGCCGCCGTTAGAAGTCCAGAAGGTGCGCACACGGCGGATGGTGCCGTGGTCTACGCCGCGCAATTCGATGCCGTTGCCGTCGGTGTCTAAAACGGTGAGGTCTTCCACCGTCAGGCCGCGGACGTTGACGGCACCAATGCCGATGGGCTGGTTGCTGTTTTTGAAGGACAGAAAGCTCAGGTCCTTGCCGCAGCCTTTGATGACGATGTTCTCGGTGTTGGCGAGTTGCATCGGCTGCGTCAGATCAAAAAAACCGCAATCGAACTGGATGGTGTCGCCGGGCACTGCCGAAACGCTCGCGTCCAGCATTTGCTGGGTGGCAGTAGGCCCGGGAGTAATCAGAAAAGTCCGTGGGTTGACCGGCGTAGGGTCGACCGGTGTCTCCGGCGTCGTGCTGCGGCTAGCGACCCCGCTGCTATCGCCACAGGCCGCTAAAGCAAGGGCGGCTACCGTCGCTAAAACGGTGAGTCTTAAGGGCAATAGGCAAGTGCGCACCGTGGTCTCCTCCACATGACAAGTCGTACAGCTTCGGCGCTGTGTCACGCAATCGCAATAGTAAAAATCAGTCACTTATCGACTGATTGTTGACCGCACCGGTGACGGTAGCGCCCCTACAGCTCTGCGGAGCGCAGCACCAACATCTTGCGCACCTGCATCTCGCGCAGGCTGTGGGCGATGCCGCCGACGCCATAGCCAGACTGCTTGAGGCCAGCAAAAGGCATCCAATCGACCCGAAACGCGGTGTGGTCGTTCACCATCACCGCCGAGGCATCTAGCCGCTGATAGCAGCGCAGTGCCAGGTCAATGCTCTTGGTGAATACCGAGGCTTGGAAGGCGAACTCTAGGGCGTTCGCGCGGGCGATGGCCTCATCGAGGTCGGTGTAGGAATAGACGCAGACCACCGGCCCAAACACTTCTTTCTGCGAGACTTTTGCCTGCTCTGGCGGATTGAGGAGCACGGTCGCTGGGTACTCGACTTCCGATATCGGCGCGCCGCCGCTTAGGCACTGAGCGCCCTGCTCGACTGCTTCGCGCACCCATTCGTGGACGCGGCGGGTTTCGTCGGGGTGGATGAGTGGGCCAATCTCGGTGGTCTCGCTGGTCGGGTTGCCTACCAGCATTTTCTGCCCGGCTTCGGCGATGGCGCGGGCGAGTTGTTCCGCAATCGAAGCGTGGGCAAAGATGCGCTGTACCGACACGCAGACCTGCCCTGCGTGGTAGAACCCACCTTTGGCGAGTAGCGGCACGGCGGTGTTGAGGTCGGCATCTTCCGCGACGATGACCGGTGCGACACCGCCGTGCTCCAAGGCCGCCCGCGCGCCGGGTGCGAGTGAGCCCTTGAGCTTCCAACCCACCGCCGCAGAACCGATGAAGCTCAGGAAGGCTACGCGTGCATCCGCCACCATGCGGCTGGTGAGTTGGTTATCGAGCGGCAGCAAAGGCTGGCAGTAGCCATCCGGCAGCCCGGCCTTGCGCAGCAATTCCACCAAGCGGAAGCAGGACAGCGGCGTTGCCTTAGCCGGTTTGACGATGACCGGGCAGCCTGCGGCAATCGCTGGGCCGACTTGATGGGCAATGAGATTGAGCGGATGGTTGAAGGCTGAGATTGCCAAAACCACACCAATCGGCTCCAACTGGGTGCAGGCCATGCGATTCGCCGAGGACGCGCCCAAACGCATGGGGATGACCTCCCCCGCCTCGGTACGCAGGGTGTCGATGCAGAGTTTGAGTGAGTCGATCGCTCGTGCAACCTCAACTCGGCTGTCGACCAGTGGCTTACCGCCCTCGCGCGCCGCCTCGGTGGCGTAGAACTCAGCATCTGCCTTGAGTGCGGCAATCGCCCCTTCCAAAACCGCAATGCGTTTGGGAATGGGCAGCCATGCGTCGCGGTTGCGATAAATAGCGTGGGCGTTGGCCAGCGCTTGCTCGACTGCGGCTGCGTCCGCTAGGGCTACCCGGCCAATCGGCTCGCGGTGATAAGCGCTGACCACGGTCGCCCAGGCACCGCAAGCGGAGGCAGCCGGGATGGCGAGGTCGAATACCGATTCTTCTACCGACATGGTGGTCTCTGTGGCTGCGTTGCAGTTCTTGGGCTTGGAAGAACGCAATTGTTGCCGATTCCGCATGGTTATCGAGGAGCTTCAGGAGCCTGCGCCTTTACACTAAGCGGCCACGCTGCCCGCTCAACGCCGCCATGCCCAGACAACTGCTCGTCACCAACGCCCTGCCCTACGCCAATGGCCCGCTCCATTTAGGGCACATGGTGGGCTATGTGCAGGCAGATATTTGGGTGCGGTTCCAGCGCATGCAGGGTCACACGGTGCATTACGTCTGTGCCGACGACGCCCACGGCACGCCGATCATGCTGGCGGCTGAGAAGCTCGGCGTCAGCCCCGAGTCGTTTATCGACGAGATGCGCCGTGCCCATGAGGCGGATTTCGCGGCGTTCGGCGTGGCCTTTGATCACTACCACTCCACCCATAGTGCCGAGAACGAAGCGCTAGCTGGGTCTATCTACCAAGCCCTCAAAGCAGGCGGGGCGATTTCCTCAAGGCCGATTCAGCAGCTCTATGACCCGGTCAAGCAGATGTTCTTGCCCGACCGCTACATCAAAGGCACTTGCCCTAAGTGTGGCGCGGAGGACCAGTACGGCGATAACTGTGAAGTCTGCGGCGCGGCCTACACGCCCACCGACCTCATCAATCCGCGCTCGGTGGTCAGTGGTGCGACTCCTGAGATGCGCGAGTCGGAGCATTACTTTTTTGAGCTAGGCCGCTTTCAGCAGACCCTAGAGCAATGGCTGGCAGGTGAGGTCGCCGTGCCCGCCGTCAAGGCCAAGTTGGCGGAGTGGTTTGCCGCCGGTTTGAAGGCTTGGGATATCTCCCGCGATGCGCCTTACTTCGGCTTTGCCATCCCAGACGCGCCGGGCAAGTACTTCTACGTCTGGCTGGATGCGCCGATTGGCTACATGGCGAGCTTCAAGGCGTATTGCCACGGCCAAGGCCAGCCGCAGTGGTTTGATGCGTTTTGGAGTGCATCCGCTGCAAAGTCCAGTGAGCTGCATCACTTCATCGGCAAGGACATCGTCAATTTTCATGGCCTGTTCTGGCCGGCGATGCTGGCGGGCTCTGGGCACCGCATGCCCACGCAGTTGCACGTCAACGGCTATCTCACTGTCAACGGCGCGAAGATGAGCAAGAGCCGTGGCACCTTCATCCGTGCTGGCAGCTATCTCAAGCATCTGCCGCCGGAGGCGCTGCGCTACTACTTTGCGGCCAAGCTCGGCAACACGCCGGAGGACTTGGACCTCAACCTCGAAGACTTCGCCGCCCGCATCAACAGCGACCTCGTCGGCAAGTACGTGAACATCGCGAGCCGCTGCGCTGGCTTTATCGAGAAACTCTTTGGCGGCGTGCTAGCGAGTGCCCTACACGAAAGCGCCCTGTTTGATGACTTTGCCTCTGAGGCTGCGCAAATCGCTGGCTACTACGACCGTGGCGATTACATCGGCGCGGTACGCGAAATCATGATGATGGCGGACGACGCCAACGCCAGCATCCAACAGGCCGCACCTTGGACGCTGGCCAAAGATGCTGCCCAGCACGAGCGCCTACATGCGGTCTGCACGACCTACCTCAATTTGTTCCGCCAGCTCAGCATTTACCTGCACCCCATCCTCCCGCAGCTCACGCAATCCGCCGCGGCGTTTTTGGGTTTGGACGCGCTGCGCTGGGCGGATCTGAGCCGCCCGCAATTGGGCACCAGCATCAAGCCCTATCAAGCGCTGTTAACGCGCATCGAAGCGAAGTCGCTGCAAGCCTTGCTGGCCGAGGAAGCGCCCGCCGCGCCGCCGCCCGCCAAAATCGCACCCGCTGCGCCGCCCAAGCCTGCTCCGGCAGCGGCTAGTACCGAGGCAAGCGCTGGCTACTTGAGCATTGAAGACTTCAGCAAGGTGGATTTGCGCATCGCCAGAATCGCCAGCGCGGAGCACGTCGAAGGCGCGGAGAAGTTGCTGCGCTTGCAGCTAGACCTAGGCCCGCTGGGCCAGCGGCAGGTGTTTGCCGGCATCAAAGCGGCGTATGCGCCGGAGGCGCTCGTCGGCCGTCTCACCTTGTGCGTGGCAAATCTCGCCCCGAGGAAGATGAAGTTTGGGATGTCCGAAGGCATGGTGCTGGCGGCGAGCGACGAGCGCGGCGGGCCTTATCTGCTTGCAGCCGATGCCGGTGCTGAGCCGGGCATGAAGGTTAAGTGAGCGGCGGAGGTACCACCGTGTTGCAGGCGGTTGCTAGGGACGAAACCGTGCGGCGCTTGGACGCCGCGCTGCCGCAGACGCAGTGCACGCGCTGTGGCTACCCCGCCTGCCTGCCCTATGCCGAAGCACTCGCCGATGGCCGTGCCGAAATCAATCAATGCCCGCCGGGTGGTGCGGCTGGAGTCGCGCGTTTAGCCAACATCCTTGGCCGCGCGCCGCTGCCGTTGGACCCGCAGTTTGGTGAGGAACGCGGTGTTGAGGTCGTTGCGCAAGTGATCGAGGCAGACTGCATCGGCTGCACCAAGTGCATCGCCGCCTGCCCGGTCGACGCCATCAGTGGCGGCCCGAACTTGATGCACACCGTCATCAGTGCTGAGTGCACTGGCTGTGAGCTCTGCCTGCCGCCCTGCCCGGTCGATTGCATCGTGCTGGTGCCTGTACCCGCCCGCCCGCCCGCATTTGCCTATGCCGAGCACAGTAAAACTCGGTATCTGGCACAGCAGGCGCGCTTCCAGCGTTGGGCTACGGAGGACGCATCGGCGCGCGCGGCAAAGAAGTCGCAGACTTTGGACCCCGTTGCCGCAGCACTCGCCCGAGCACAGCAGGCAGCGTCAGCAAAGTCAGAGGTAGCGCGATGAACCAAGCCGCTAGGCGCGCCTTTTACCAAACGCTACGCGATGCCAACCCGCATCCAAAGACTGAACTGGTCTACCAAAATCCGTTCGAGTTGTTGGTTGCAGTGGTGCTGTCGGCGCAGGCCACCGATGTTTCCGTGAATAAGGCCACGGCTAAGTTGTTTCCCCTCGCTAACACCCCGGCGGCAATTCTCGCCTTGGGCGAGGAGCGCCTGCGCGAGTTCATCAAGACCATTGGGTTGTTTCAAACCAAGGCCAAGAACGTCATCGGCCTGTGCGCGCAGCTATTGGCCGAGCACGGCGGGGAAGTCCCGCAGACCCGTGAGGCCTTAGAGGCCTTGCCGGGGGTGGGGCGCAAGACCGCAAATGTGGTGCTCAACACGGCCTTCAGCCAGCCGACCATGGCCGTGGATACCCACATTTTTCGCGTCGCCAATCGCACCGGCTTAGCCAAGGGCAAAACCGTGCGGCAGGTTGAGGACGGGCTCGTCAAGCACACCCCCATGGAGTTTTTGCAGGACGCCCACCACTGGCTGATCTTGCATGGCCGCTACGTCTGTAAGGCGCAAAAGCCGCGCTGTGCCGAGTGCTCAGTGGCTACCGTGTGCGACCACTACCGCAAGCTCGCGGGCAAAGCCGGCACCCATCTGGGGGCAAAGGCGTGACGCGGATTGAGAACCCGACGGCGGAAGCGCCGCGCTGGCAGCAAGCCATGCAGCAGGCCTTCACCAAGCCAGCCGCCTTATTGGACTACCTTGGCCTGCACGCGAGCGACATGCCGCATGCGATCGATGCCAGCCGGCAGTTCCCGCTGCGCGTGCCCTTGGGCTTCGCCCGCCGGATGCAGCCGAGCAATCCGCGCGATCCGCTGCTCTTGCAAGTTTGGCCGCAACCACAAGAAGACACGCCGGTACACGGCTTCGTGCAAGACGCGGTGGGCGATCTTGCCAAGCGCAGCGGCAATGGCTTGATCCACAAGTACCAGGGCCGCGCCTTGGTGGTGCTCACGGGCGCTTGTGCGGTGCACTGTCGCTATTGCTTCCGTCGCCACTTCCCCTACGCCGAGGCGCAGGCCCAACGCAGCCAGTGGCAACCGCTGTGGGCTGCGCTCGCGGCCGATGCCAGCATTGAGGAAGTGATCCTCTCTGGCGGCGATCCGCTGTCACTGACCGACGAAAAACTCCAAGAGTTTGTCGATGGCCTAGGCCGCATCGCCCACTTGCGCCGCCTGCGGGTGCACAGCCGCACGCCGATCGTGCTGCCGGAGCGCGTTACCGATGCCTTGGTGCACTGCCTCAGCAGCACTCGGCTCAAGACCGTGTTGGTGCTACACGCCAACCACGCCCAAGAGTTGGACCACGAGGTCGCAGTAGCGCTCCGTAAACTGCGCGCCGCGGGCCTGCCTTTGCTGAATCAAGCGGTATTGCTCAAGGGGGTCAATGACCAAATCAGCACCCTCAAGCAGCTCTCAGAAACCCTGTTCGACCTCGGCGTACTGCCCTACTACTTGCATCTACTCGACCGGGTCGCCGGTGCGGCACACTTTGAGGTGGCAGAAGCTCGGGCAATCTGGCTGTGCCGCGCGCTGGCAGAACAATTGCCGGGCTACTTGGTGCCGCGTTTGGCGCGCGAAACCGCCGGCGAACCTTACAAAACCTGGATCAACTTCCAATGACCATCATCAACCGCACTCGGGCCAGCCCCATCGCCCAAACCCTGGCCAAAGGCGGCAGCGGCACTTTGCTGATGGTCGGCCCCTTGGAAGAAACCGCGCGCCGTATCGAGAGCTTTCTGCGCAATGCCGGCCACCCAGTGCGCTGCGGCTGGTCGAACGATTTAGGCGAACTAGAGGACCTACTACAGCGCGACCCGCCCGACCTCATCCTCTGTGACGTCAATGCGCCGGCCACGCCGCCCAGCCACATCATCCACATGGCTGCGGAGCTCACACCTGACATGCCCGTGCTCGTGGTTGCAGGCTCTGTCAATGCGCAAGAGGCCGTCGCGGCATTGAGTTTGGGTGCGAAGGACTTGGTCTCTGCCGAGGATGCGCGCCACTTGCGGCACTTAGAGTTGGTGGTCGTCCGCGAGTTTTTGAACCACCACAACCTGCGCAACCACCGCCTAACCCGCGAGCGTCTGGAGGACTACGCACTGCGTCACGAGCGCTTGGTCACCAGCACCGCTGACGCCGTCGCCCGCGTGCAAGAGGGCATAGTCTCGATGGCGAACAAAGCCTTCATCAGCCTGCTCGGGCGCGATGACGCGGAGGGTTTGATTGGCACGCCGTTGATTGACTTGGTGGCCGTTGAGCAGCGCAGCCGCGTCAAGGAACGTTTACGGCAGGTGGCGCGCGGCAAGTACAACGGCGAGCCTTTGGAGTTCTCGCTGCTCTCGCGGGATTTCCCGCTCAAAATCAGCGCCCAACTCATCCTCAGCTATGACCAAGGCGAGCGGGTCATCGAGATGCTGATTCGCTCGGAATCGCAACAAGGGATGGATTTCACCCAGACCATGGTGGTGAGCCCCACCCTGCCCCACAACAACCGCAGCAACGTGCTCGGTCGCAGCGCATTCCTACAAGTGCTGAACACCGCTGCCGAGCCCAGTGTGGTGCGCGGCGGCATGTTTTTTGTGGTCGATGGCTTTGCCGGGCTCGAAGACCGTGTGGGCTTGGTCGACGCGGAAGAAGTCACCCGTCAGGCGATCGAAGACATGCAAGCGCAGTTACAAGCGCAGGACGCGGTGTTCGCGTTCTCGCCCGGCGAAATCGCTGCGTTTGTTACCCGCGCCAGCGTGGCAGAGATTGAGTCGATCGCCACCAGCCTGCGCGTAGCACTCTCCACTAAGGTCTACGTCACCAGCCACCACGAAGCGCAAATCACGCTCTCGGCCTGTGTCTACCCGCTCGCGCCCAATGACCGCGCCGACAATGTGTTGCAGGAGCTGGTACGCGAGGCGCGCCGTATCTCCCAAAAGGCCGGCAACGAGCTGGCGGTGCTGGGCTCCGCCGCCAAGAGCAGCCATAACGAACGCGAAGATGCGCGCAAGGCGGCGCTCGTCCGCAAGGCGCTAGAGACCAACCAGCTAAGGCTGGCCTACCAGTCCATTGCCAGTTTGGAAGGCGACGCGCGGCAGCACTTCGACGTGCTCCTGCGCATGGCCGATGAAAACAACACCGAGCTGCACGCCGCTGAGTTTTTGCCTGCCGCAGAGCGCTTCGGCTTAATGCGCAGCATCGACCGTTGGGTGCTTGCGCGCGCGCTTTCGGTGATTGTGAAGCGCTCCAGTGGCGGCGAGACACCTTCGCTATTCGTACGCCTCTCCGAGGACAGCATCAAAGACGCAGAAGGGTTTTTGCGCTGGATCTCCGAGCTGCTCGCCCAGCACCCGTTAAAGGATCAGGAGTTCGTATTCGAGATGTACGAGCCTACCTTGCAAAACCACGTCCGCAAGGCGGTGATGCTGTCGGAAGGCCTACACAAGCTTGGTGCCGGCATCGCGGTGAATCACTACGGCCTCACCGCCACCAGTGCGCAATTGCTGGAGCATTTGCCGCACGTGGACTTTTTAAAGTTCCACCACAGCTACACCCAGAAGTTCAACGATAAAGACGTGCAACGGCGCATGGGCACCTTGATGGAGATCGCCAAGGCGAAGAAGCTCAAGACCATCGTTAGCCACGTCGAAGACGCCAACGTGATGGCGAGGCTCTGGCAGATGGGCGTCAACTACATTCAGGGCTTCCATGTGCAGGAGCCTGAGGTGGTAATGATGGGCTCGGAGATTCGCGGCTAGTGCGTTTACCCTAACCAGCCGCCCAAAAAAAACCGGCATCGAGGCCGGTTTTTTTTGGTTGGGCGCTGCGCTACTGCCAGAGTGCCGCCAAGCGCACGAACATCCCCGCGCGGGAAGGCGCAAAGCCGACTAATCCGCCGTCTTTTTCCAGTACGGGGATCGCCGTGGCGACCGAGGCTGACCAGTACTTCTTGCCGGTCAGGTTAAAGCCCAAGCCGACGTCCGCAAGCTGCTGTGTGCCGGTGCCTAGCTTGAGCTTGGCACCTGCGTATTCGGTAAAGATCAAGGGCACGATCTTGGTGCTCAGGCGTTCGAAGCCGATGTGCTCGACCTGCATGCGCGTGAGCCAAGCCTTCTCGCCGACGATCGCGCCGGGGTACCAAGCGTGCAGCGTGCCGATCCCGCCGAACACCCACTGCTGCTGCTCCGGCAAGATGTCCTCGCTCCACTGACCAGCGACCTGCACATTAAGGTTGTAGTCCTCCACCAAGCCGGTGCGCAGCCCTAGCGCGCTGCGGGCGAGCTGGTAGTTGAGGTCTGCTGCGCTGACTTTGTCGTCGTCGTCACCGAAGCCGTGCCGATAGGTCAGGCTGGCGTCCCACTCATAGACCTTGTCAAACCACTCCGAGCGCTTGGTGAGTTGGCTGCCAATCTCGGCGGAGGGGTATGGCTCGCGTTGCAGGGTTTGATTATTGCTGCCGAGGTTGGAGGTCTTGCGCGTCCAATCGGCTTTGATCTGCGCCGTGACGCGGGTGTCGAAACTCGCGTAGGGAATGGTGTTGAAGGCTAAGTCGCCCAGCACGATGCGGCCATTGACGGTATCGGTGATGAGGTCTTGGCGGAACTCGACATGGCGGATATTGCCGGATAGCAGGCCCCACGGCAGCGCGCGGGTGACGCCGAAGCTCTGCTCGTGATACTGGCCGCGGTCATCCTGAGGGCCGCCGAAGAAAGCCTCGCGCACCAGCGCCGAGTAATTATTGCCCCAGTCGTCTGAGCGATTGGCGGCGAAATCAAACAGAACCTTGCCGGTAAAGCGCGTGCCGGGGTTGCCGACCTCCAAGCGCACACTGCCGGGCGGGCCGACGCGGGTGGCGTTGAGGTCCATCACCGCACCGCCTTCACTTGGGGTGAGGGCTGGCTTGGTTTGGTAGCCCATACGGTCGGCGTGCAGGCTAGCCAGTGCGCGACGTCGTTCGATGGATACATCGGTCAGAGGATCAGACTCCGTAATGCCGTCAAAAAACGGCAGCAGCGCCTCCGGCCCTTTGACCTCGGTGACCTTCACCGCCTGCACCAGCACCAAGACGTTAGCCGCATCGACGGCCGCGTAGCGCACGCTCGCCGCTGGGTAGCCGCTAGCGCGCGCGGTGATGACGATGGAGCGCACGGCATCGGACGGATTTTCGGCTGAGGAAACGCCCTCCGTCAACAGTTTGACGTTGAGTGGCACCGTGCTCTTGATCTGGTAGCTCACCCCACCGGCTGCGATGGTCGTCGGGGTGGCTTCTACATTTTGTAGTACCGAGACCTCCTCAAGCTGGGGCGGGAGCGGGCTGGGGAGGTCGATAGGCATGCTTTAACTTAGGGTTTTGGATGGCCGCTTCTGTGCTTCACGCGTGCAGTGTGCACGCTGCGTGCCAGCTTTGCGATTCAATTTGGCTTGCTCTTTCGGGTCGCCGCCACAGTCCTGAGTCGCTTTCTGCCCGGCAACCTGCTTGCCAGCCTCACCGCCACTACCAGCCTGAGCATTGCCGCTGCCGCCGGCGACGTCCGTAGCAGAGTTATTGGCCCCGCCGGAACTGCCGCTACCGCTGCCAGTTGCGCCATTACCGTTGCCAGAGCCGGATCCATTGCCACCGGTTGCGCCGCCGGTACCGGTACCGCTGCCAGTACCATTGCCGCCACCGCTGGTGCCGCCGCTGCTGCTGGAGCCACCACCACTGGTACCGCCGGTACCGCCACCCGCAAGGCCACCGCTGCTGCTGGAGCCACCACCACTGGTACCGCCGGTACCGCCACCCGCAAGGC
>CAZHTI010000053.1:0-1924 GCA_964535755.1 uncultured Salinisphaerales bacterium
GCGGGTTTAGCAATAAAAAAGGCCAGCTCAAGCAAGCCTGAGCGGGCCTTTTGCGCGCTACAAATTGCTTAGAACGCGAAGTGCTCGGCTTTCAGCTTGGTCATCACGCCGCTGGGTTTGGTCATGCTGGTCGCATGGCCCTTGGCGCGGGGGAGCAGGTGGTCAAAGTAGAAGGCAGCGGTTTTGATCTTCGCCTTATAGAACTCAGGCTTTTCAGCGCCACCGGTCTTCAGTTTCTCGGACGCGACTTGGGCTTGGAGTGCCCAGAAGTAGGCCATCATCACGTAACCCGAATACATCAAGAAGTGATGGCTAGCACTGCTGACGACATCGCGGTCCTTGCGGGCGGCGAGCATCAGGCGGACGACCAGGACGTTCCACTCGGCGGCGTATTTCGCCAAGTCTGTGGCGTAACGACGCAGGCCCTTATCGCGCAGGTTCTCCAGCGCGAACTTGCCGATCTCACTGGTGAACTCGCGCACGCACTTGCCGCGCGTGCTGAGCAATACCTTACGGCCCAACAGATCGAGCGCTTGCACGCCGGTGGTGCCCTCATAGAGCGTGGCGATGCGGGCATCGCGGGCGATTTGCTCCATGCCGTGCTCTTTGATGTAGCCGTGGCCACCGAAGATTTGCATGCCGAGGTTGGCTGCCTCCAGCCCCATTTCGGTCAAAAAGCCCTTCATGATCGGCGTGTAAAAGCCGAGCTTGTCGTCCCACTTTTTGTACTTGGCGTTATCGCCTTCCATGATGCCGTTGACCATGTGATCGGCCAGCTTGGCGGCGTGGTAAATCATCGCGCGGCCGCCTTCGGCAAAGGCTTTCTGCGTCAGCAGCATGCGGCGCACATCGGCGTGGTGGATGATCGCGTCGGCGGGTTTGTCGGCGTCTTTCTTGCCGGAGAGCGCACGCATGCTGCGGCGGTCCTTGGCGTAGGCGAGCGCGTTTTGGAAGCTCAGTTCGGCATGAGCGACACCCTGCACGGCAGTGCCGATGCGGGCAGTGTTCATGAAGGTGAACATCGCCTCCAAGCCCTTATTTGCCTCGCCGATCATCCAACCAGTGGCGTTATCAAAATTGAGCACGGCAGTCGCGGAGGACTTGATCCCCATCTTGTGCTCAAGGCTGGCGCAGATTACGCCGTTGCGCGCACCTAAGCTGCCGTCGGCATTGGCGAGCACTTTGGGCACGATGAATAGGGAAATCCCACGCGTGCCCTTAGGTGCATCCGGCAAGCGCGCCAGCACGATGTGGATGATGTTCTCGGTGAGGTCGTGGTCGCCGGAGCTGATGAAAATCTTGGTGCCGTTGAGGCGGTAGCTGCCGTCATCATTCAAGTCGGCTTTGCAGCTCACTTGACCCAAATCGGTGCCGCACTGTGGTTCGGTGAGGCACATGGTGCCGGCCCAGCGGCCTTCGGTCAGCGGCGGCATGTAGAGGTTCTTCTGCGCCTCAGTCGCGTACTGCATGATGGTGTTCATGCAGCCTAGAGAGAGGCCCGGGTACATGGTGAACGGCCAGTTAGCCGTGCCCATCATCTCGCTCTTGAGCAAACCCAAGCTCATCGGCAAGCCTTGGCCGCCGTACTCGACGGGATGGCTCAAACCTTGCCAGCCGCCGGAGATGAAGGCGTCGTAGGCATCTTTAAAGCCAGCAGGCGTGGTGACCTTGCCGTCTTTGAGCACGCAGACTTCGTCACCCTTGGCCCAATAGAGCGGCGCAAGAGTTTCTTCGCAGAGCTTGGCGCATTCGTCGATGATGGCGGCGACGGTGTCGGGGTCCGCATCCTTGGCATTCGGCAGGCTCGCGTAGTGTGCGGGGTAGTCGAACACTTCGTTGAGCAGAAACTTCATATCGCGCTGCGGCGCTTGGTAGCTAGGCATGGTCATGCATCCGAAAAATTTGGAGCGCGACTATGCGGGCA
>CAZHTI010000053.1:2024-14702 GCA_964535755.1 uncultured Salinisphaerales bacterium
TGGTAGCTAGGCATGGTCATGCATCCGAAAAATTTGGAGCGCGACTATGCGGGCAAGGCCAGGCGAAGGCTATGACCGTAAGAACAGTTACCGCTGCGCCAACGCCAGTGAGCCACGCACTGCCCAGCATTGGCAAAGGCCCTTAAAATCGCGCACCCGAAAAACCGCCGTCTGCGGCCCGCCCCGCCTGAACCAAGCACAGCCATGACCGAAGCTCTGAATAAGAAGTCCCGCACCATCACCGCTGGTGTTGCCCGTAGCCCCAACCGCGCCATGCTGCGTGCCGTAGGGTTTGGCGACGGCGACTTCGAGAAGCCGATTGTCGGCGTCGCCAATGGCCACTCGACCATGAACCCTTGCAATGCCGGCATCCAGCCGTTGACGGACCGCGCCATCGCGGGCATCAAGGCTGCTGGCGGCATGCCGCAGAGCTTTGGCTTCCCCACGGTGACCGATGGTATTTCCATGGGTACTGAGGGCATGAAGTATTCGCTGATTTCGCGCGAGGTGATTGCCGACGCCATTGAGACCGCCGTGTCCAGCCAGTGCATGGACGGCGTTTTGGTGGTTGGCGGCTGCGACAAAAACATGCCAGGCGCGATGATTGGCATGCTGCGCATGAACGTGCCGGGCGTGTTTGTCTATGCCGGCACCATCAAGCCCGGCAACTGGAAGGGCCAAGCGCTGACGGTGGTGTCCTCCTTTGAAGCGGTCGGCACCTTCATGGCCGGCAAGATGGCCGAGGAAGACTTCATCGGCATTGAGAAAAACGCCTGCCCGAGTGTGGGTGCCTGCGGCGGCATGTTCACCGCCAACACGATGTCGAGTGCCTTTGAAGCGCTCGGCATGAGCTTGCTGGGCTCCAGCCAGATGGCCTCGCCCGATGGCGAGAAGGCCGATAGTGCGGAGGCCTCGGCCCGCGTGCTGGTCAACGCCATCGCTAAGGACATCAAGCCGCGCGACGTCGTCACCCGCAAAGCCCTCGAGAACGCGATGGCATTGGTGATGGCCACCGGCGGCTCGACCAACGCCGTGCTGCACTTCTTGGCGATGGCCCATGCCGCCAAAGTGCCGTTCACGATCGATGACATCGAAACCATTCGCCAGCGCACGCCGGTGATTTGCGACTTGAAGCCCAGCGGCAAATATGTGGCGGTGGACTTCCACCGCGCCGGCGGCGTGCCGCAAGTGCTGAAGATGCTTCTGGTCAATGGCCTGCTACACGGCGACGCTCTCACCATCACGGGTGAAACGATGGCCGAAGCCTTGGCCAGCGTGCCGGCCGAACCGCGAGCCGATCAAGACGTCATCCGCCCTTGGAATAACCCCATGTACGCCCAAGGTCACTTGGCGATTTTGAAGGGCAATCTCTCACCCGAAGGCGCGGTGGCGAAAATCACCGGCCTCAAGAAGCCCAGCATTACCGGCCCAGCCCGCGTCTTTAACAGCGAAGATGAGTGCATGGCGGCGATCACCGCCGACAAAATCCAAGCCGGCGACGTGCTGGTGATTCGCTACGAAGGCCCCAAGGGCGGCCCCGGCATGCGCGAGATGCTGGCACCCACCGCGGCACTGATCGGCAAGGGCTTGGGCGAGAGCGTCGGCTTTATCACCGATGGTCGCTTCAGCGGCGGCACTTGGGGCATGGTGGTCGGGCATGTCAGCCCGGAGGCCTACGTCGGCGGGCCGATTGCGCTCATCGAGGAGGCCGACTCGATCACCATCGACGCGACCCAGCGCCTGATTCAACTGAATGTCGATGATGCGGTGATTGCCGAGCGTCGCAGCCGTTGGGTGCAACCGGCGCTGCGCTATCCGCATGGCGTGCTCGGCAAGTTTGCCAAGCTCGTCAGCAGTGCCAGCAAGGGTGCCGTCACCGACTAAGCCCTGCTTCGCGCAATAAAAAAGCCACGTCGGGAGACGTGGCTTTTTGCGTACTGCCGCTGAAACTATTTCTTCTCTAGCGGTGGGATGCGCAGCACCTGGCCGGGGAAGATTTTGTCCGGGTGGGTCAGCATCGGTTTGTTGGCTTCAAAGATCGCGTTATAGAGATTGGCGTTGCCGTAGACCTCTTTGGCGATTTTGCTCAGGGTGTCGCCCTTCTCCACCGTGTGGAACTTGCTCTCAGGGGCAGGCGGCTCCGGCGCTGCGGGCTCAGCGACTTTAGCCGCGGCGACGGCCTCCGCCACGGTTTGCGGCGCTGGGGTAATCGCCACCGGTGCCGGCGGCGTACCGACGCGGATGTGCTCGGTGACCTTACCAATGCCGTTGAGATTGCCAATCGCAAGGATGAGTTTTTCCTTGGTCGCTAAGTCTGGCACCCAGCCAAAGATATCGACGTTGTCACTGCCTTCATCGTGGGACACCATGAAGCGCTCGACCTTGAGCCCTAAGCCGTTGATGTGGTCTTTGATGCCATCCGGCGTGACTTTTTTGCCGCCGGAGAGTTTCTCGCCGATGGACTTCACAAAGCTAAACAATCCCATGGAGTTTCCTTGGTGTGGTGGTGGAGCAAGAGGTGAGGGGTGCCACGAAATCGAGGAGCTTCTTAAGGCAACAAGCTGAGCGCCGGATGAAGTGTGCAGTAACTACAGGCTGCCGGTAGAGCCGAAGCCGCCGACGCCACGGTGCGAGGTGGCATGGAATTCCTGCACGGTCTCGAACGCCGCCTGCACCACCGGCACGATCACCAACTGGGCGATGCGCTCCAAGGGCTGGATGGTGAAGCTGGTCTGCGAGCGGTTAAAGCAGCTCACCATCAACTCGCCCTGATAGTCGCTGTCGATCAGGCCCGTGCCGTTACCGAGCACGATGCCGTGCTTATGGCCTAGGCCAGAGCGCGGCAGGATGAGTGCCGCTAAATGCGGATTGCCGATGAAGATGGAGAGGCCGGTTTTGATCAGCGTCACCGCCCCCGGCTCTAACACCAGAGCGGTGTCGAGCATGGCGCGCAAATCCAAACCGGCAGCGCCTGCGGTGGCGTAGCGGGGGGCTTCGGCTCTGGGGTCAAGTATTTTGAGTTGAATGGTTTGCATGGGGCTAGGCGAGGAGTTTTGCAGCGGAATAGTGCTGGGCGATGAGCAGGGCGAGCGCTCGCGCCACTTCAGTCTTCGGCCCGTGTGGAATCTCTTGCTGCGCCGTCGCGGTGAAGACGCTGAGGGCGTTGTCCTCGGCGTCAAAGGCGCGGCCATTGCCCACCCAATTGGCGGCAATCATCTGCAAGCCTTTGCGCTGCAATTTGCCGCGTGCGTGCTCGGCCAAGGCTTGAGTCTCCGCCGCAAAGCCGACCATAAACAGCTTGGGGTAGGCAGCGCGCAGCTCCATGAGGATGTCGGGATTCTTGGCGAAGGACATCGTCAGTTCCGCGTCGCTCTTCTTGATCTTCTCGCTGGCCACGGTGGCTGCGCGGTAGTCCGCCACCGCTGCGGCGGCGACGAAAAGGTCTGCGGTGCGGGCGGCGTCTAGGCTGGCTGCTAGAAGCTCGGCAGCGGTTTCGATTTCCTTGCGCTGCACGCCCGCTGGGCAGGGCAGGTTGGTCGGCCCCGAGAGCAAACACACCTCAGCGCCCAAGGCCTTGAGTGCGGCGGCTACCGCATAACCCTGCTTGCCGCTGGAGCGATTGGTGATGAAGCGCACCGGGTCTAGCGGCTCGCGGGTGGGGCCAGCGGTGACCACCGCGCGCACTCCTGCCAGCAATTGCGGGGCAGGGCGCAGGGCGGCGAGTACTGCCTCGGCAATCTGCTGCGGCTCCCACATCCGGCCCTCGCCGACCTCGCCGCAGGCTTGCTCGCCCGCACCGGGGCCGAGCACATGCACGCCGCGTGCAGCGAGGGCGGCCATGTTGGCTTGGGTGGCGGGGTTGGCCCACATCAGCCGGTTCATCGCCGGGGCTACGAAGATGGGTTTGTCGGTGGCCAGTGCGAGCGTGCTGAGCAAGTCGCCCGCAAAGCCGTGGGCGATGCGGGCCAAGGTGTTGGCACTGGCGGGTGCAATCACAATCGCGTCTGGCCAGCGGGCAAGCTCGATATGGCCCATCGCCGCTTCGTGCGCGGCGTCGAACAGAGCCACCCGCGCAGGCGCGCCGGTGAGGGCCTGGAAGCTCAAGGGCGTGACGAATTGCGTCGCGCTCTCGGTCATCACTACTTGCACGCTACAGCCCGCCTTCACCAACTGGCGGGCGAGGTCGCAGGCCTTGTAGGCGGCAATGCCGCCGCTAACGCCGAGCAGAATGTTGTGCGGTTGGTTTTGCATGGTGCGCGCATTTTAAGCGGCTATTCTGCGTGCACCTTGGCGCTGCACATTCCAATTGAGGAGTCACTATGTCTGCCATCGTTTTTCTGGTTTTGATCGCCGCGCTCGTGTTCTGGTTGGTCAGCGTTTACAACGGACTGGTGACCAGCCGTAACGGCGGCAAGAACGCCTTCTCGCAGATTGATGTGCAACTGCAAAGGCGCAACGATTTGATCCCTAATCTGGTCACCACCGCGAAGGCCGCGATGAGCCATGAGCGGGAAACGCTGGATGCCGTGATCACTGCCCGCAATGCCTCCGCAGCAGCGCTCGTGCAGGCCAAGGCCAACCCAGGGGATGCTGCCGCGATGCAAAAACTCAACGGTGCCGAGGCCAATATGGCAGCCGCCTTGGGCCGCTTTAACGTCACGGTTGAGGCCTACCCGGAGCTCAAAGCCAACGCCAATCTGATGCAGTTGACGGAGGAGGTCGCCTCCACCGAGAACCGCGTCTCCTTCGCCCGCCAAGCCTTTAACGACCAAGTGCTGGCCTACAACAACCGGCGCGAAATATTCCCCAATAACTTTGTGGCTGGTGCCTTCAACTTCGCGCCGATGGCCTACTTGGAGATTGAGGAACCCACGCAGCGCTCGGTGCCGAAAATCAGCTTCAATTAGCCGGCCTGCTTTGCCGGGGCATCGGCAATGAATTTCTTTGAGCACCAAGCCGCGGCCCAGCGGCAATCGCGACGCTTAGTGTGGAGTTTTGGCGCGGCAGTGCTGGTGGTCTCCGCCCTTTCCGGCCTGCTGATTAGCTTGGTGCTGGGCTTAGGGTTTGCGAAAAATCTCGACTACTCCGATGCCTTGCTCATTCAATGGGCCAGCATTTCGCTTGCCGCTGGACTAGTGCTGCTGCTGATTCTGGTCGCCAGTATTTACAAGGTGCAGCAGCTGAAAGCGGGCGGCAGCGTGGTGGCGCGGCAATTGGGTGGCGTGGCGGTGTCTCGTGATTGCACCGATGCGCGCCAGCGCCGCTTGCGCAATGTGGTGGAAGAAATGGCGATTGCCTCCGGCCTGCCGGTGCCGGAGATTTTCCTGCTGCCGCAGGAGCAAGGCATCAATGCTTTCGCCGCTGGTTATAGCCCGGCCGATGCGGCGATTGCGGTGAGTCGCGGTGCGCTGGAGAAGCTCAATCGCGATGAGTTGCAAGGCGTGGTCGCCCATGAGTTCAGCCACATCCTCAACGGCGATATGCGGCTGAATATTCGGCTCATCGGGATGAGCTTTGGTCTGTTGGCGCTCACCATGATTGGCCGCGAGATTGCCGAAGCGCGCCCGCGCCGTGCAGCGAAGGGGCTGACCGTCAACCTCTTGGGCTTTGGCTTGCTACTGCTTGGCAGCGTCGGGCTACTCGCGGCGCGCTTGCTCAAGGCCGGGGTCTCGCGCCAGCGGGAGTATTTGGCGGATGCCAGCGCGGTGCAGTTCACGCGGCAAACTCAAGGCATTGCTGATGCCTTGAAGAAAGTCGCTGGGCTCGATGCCGGTTCGTATTTGCAGACCTCGCAGGCAGAGGTCGTCAGCCACATGCTGTTTGGTGAAGGGCAGAGCCTCGCCGCTTGGTTTGCCACCCATCCGCCCTTGGAGCAGCGCATCCAGCGCTTGCAGCCGAGCTTCCGAATCACCCAACTGGCTGCGCTTGCCGAGCACTGGAATGCACCGGACTACTACAGCGCCCTCGATGATGCGCCGGTGCTGTCGGCGGGCCTTGCGGCGAAGGCGGCGGCAGGTGCCGAACAAGAGCGCCCAGCGCAGGCCTTAGTCGCTGCGGCGGTCGTCCGCCATGCTGGCGCGCCGACGCCCGACGACTACCGCCGCGCGCGCTGGGTGCATGGGCAAATCCCGCAGCACCTGCGCCGGTTCGCGGCCAGCACCGAGCAGGCTGCTGCACTGTTGATGGCCTTGCTACTCACCGACACCGCCTTGGCGGATCGCAAACTGCAAGGCGAGAACCGCGCGGCAATTGCTAAAGACCTAGGGCCTGAGGCCGCCGCGTTGGTCGAAGACCTCGTGCAGGAGTTGGCGCTGTTGCCCCCTGCCTACCGCCTGCCGCTGGCGAGTTTGGCCCTGCCCAGCCTGCACGATTGGCCCGCCGAGCGCTTGCAAGGGCTTCGGCAGCTGGCGCAGCGCCTGCAACACGCAGATGGCCAATTGGGCGCGTTCGAATGGGCTCTGGGTGAGCTACTCGCCAGCCACATCGACGACTGGCTAGCGCCCGCAGCAGCGCCTGCGGCAGCCTTGCGACTCGCCCAAGTGCAGCCGGAGTTGGCGCGCCTGTTTGCGCTGTTGGCGGATGCCGGTACCGCCGATGCCCAGCAAGCACAGTCCGCAGCGCTGGCGGGCTGGCGGCACATCTTCGGCAGTCAGCAGAACCTGCCGCCCACGTCGGCAGCCGCAGCCTGGCAGGACTTAAGCAATGACCTGCGCCGCTTGGACGCGCTCGCCCCCACCGCTAAGCAAATTTTGTTGGAGGCGATGGTCACTACCTTGGCGCATGATGGCCTGAGCAGCATTGGCGAGGTGGAGCTATTGCGGGTGGTGTCCGCGCGGCTGCATTGCCCGCTACCGCCGGAGCTGCGGGCGGAGGCACAGAACTAAGGCATTAAATTGGGGGAGGGGATTCGCGATGGCAATCCACGAGTGGCCGGAAACCGAGCGCCCCCGAGAGCGCCTGCTGCAACTGGGTGCTGCGGCACTCTCCGATGCGGAGCTGCTCGCCATCTTCCTGCGCGTCGGCATCAAGGGCAGCTCGGCGGTGGATTTGGCCCGCGCGCTGCTCCAGCAGTTTGGTGGCTTGCGCGGCCTGCTGAGTGCGAATGCCGAGCAACTCTGCCGCGCGCGCGGCATGGGGCTCGCCAAATACGCGCAACTCCACGCCACGCTTGAGCTAGCCCGCCGCCACTTGGCGGAGACCTTGCCCGAGCGTGATCTATTGAGCGATCCAGAGCTGGTGCGCCGCTACCTGCAATCCCAGTTGCGCGGGCTGCCCAAGGAAGTGTTTTTAGGGCTGTTCCTAGACAGCCAAAACCGCCTCATCGCCAAAGAAGAGCTGGCCCAAGGCAGCCTGCGGGAAGCGCAAGTCCACCCCAGGGAGGTGGTCAAGCGCGCCTTGTTCCATAACGCAGCCGCGCTGGTGGTGGCGCACAACCACCCTTCAGGCTTGGCCGAGCCCAGCCGTGCCGACACGCTGTTTACCAGCCAACTCAAGGCCGCATTGGCTTTGATTGACGTGCGCCTGTTGGATCACTTTGTGGTGGGCGAGGGCCAGCCGGTGTCTCTGGCGGAGCGGGGCTTGTTGTAGCCGTCGCCGCGTTACTGCCCGCTGCCGTGGGCCAGCGTCGGCGCGCTGAGGGCGGGGCCGTCCACCGCGCCTAGGTGCAGGTACGGCGAGTGCGTGTGCATGAGATTCAGGCTGAGCAGCAGTTGCGTCGCCCCGCCGCTTTCGGCGGCGGTGACGATGCTGCCGACGGCTTGGCCGTCGCTGTCATTGCTATAAACGGCCATGCCGGGTGCGGCTACGCCAGCGACGCTGCTGCGGTGCAAGCGCGCTTTGAGCCGCCCCAAGTAGTGCACGCGGGCGACGATCTCTTGCCCCGGATAGCAGCCCTTTTTGAAGCTCAAACCTTCAGCGAGGTCTAGGTCGATGGTCTGCGGCACGAAGCTGTCCAGTGTTTCCGGCCAGACTTGCGGCATGCCGGTGGCAATGTCCTCGATGAGCCAGTCCGGCCAAGTTGCCGGTGGCTGCCCAGACGCCGCAGCGATCTGCTGTAGCTGAGGCTCCGAGCCGATCACCACGGCGCGCTCGCTGGTGGCAGGTAGGCGCAGGGCCGCCGCAGCCTCGGTCGCAGCACTCGCATAGGCGGCGGCCTTGAGCGTCAGGCCGGATTTTGCGAGTGCGGCCACTGCGGGCGCGCCGATCACGCCCATCACCCGCTGGCTCTCGCTGACGTCCTGCAAGCTGACTTTGCTGCGCAGCACAAACATCTTCAGCCGCTTGAGGGTGGGTACCACCATCGCCAAGGGCAGGATCAGGTCAAATTGCTCTGCGCCGGTTTCCAGCACATACAGCACCGCCAGCAGGCGCCCCTTAGGGCTGCAATAGCCGCTCAGTTGGCCGCTGCTCGGGGTGATGCGGGCGGCGTCGTGGGTGAGTTGGCTTTGCAGAAAACTCCGAGCATCCGCTCCGTGGGCGCGAATGCATCCCATTTGCGGCAAAAAAACGGTGGCAGAGGGCGTCATGGGCGGGCTTTGCATTGCGGAAAACGCCGCGAGTTTGTCACACTAAGGCAGTTTTTCACGGTCACTCGAAGTGCCTGCATCGCCCCCCCGCATCAAGCCCCCTAGTCCGCAAGAGTTGGCGGACGCGGGCGTTGTCAAATTGGCGGATTTGCTCGCTGCCGAAGCGGCAGAAGACGTAAGCCCCGCGGCGAACACCCACCCGAGCATGGCAGGCCAAGTCCCCGAGCTTGGTGGCCGCCGTGATGGCCCCGACCCCACCCGCTACGGCGACTGGGAAAAAAACGGCCGCTGCATTGATTTTTAACCCTTTTCCCTTTTGAAGAGCGTGACGCCATGAGCACCCCAGCACCCAAGCCTGCTACTCCCAACCGGCCGCTTTCGCCGTTCATGATCGGCCCGTATTACAAGCCGCAGATGACCTCGATGCTGTCCATCACCCACCGTGCCACCGGCATGGGTTTGGCGGGCGGCGTGTTGATGATGGTGGCTTGGCTCTGCGCCGTCGCTGCTGGCCCCGAGTGCTACGCCAAGATTGCCCCCTGCATTAACTCCATCTTCGGCAAATTGGTGCTGGTCGCCTTTACTTGGGCGCTGCTCTATCACTTCTGCAACGGCATCCGTCACCTGATGTGGGACACCGGCAAAGGCCTAGACCTGCCGACTGCCGAGAAGACTGGCTACGCCGTGATTGCTGGCTCGATCCTGCTCACCGCTGCGGTCTGGGGCTTCGCCCTCATGGCGTAAGGCGATAGGCGTGAGGGGTGAGGCCTTAGAGCCCACCACCCGCGCCAGCCCTCACGCCTCCCTCCTCACACCTCACTCCTTACGAACCCCATGTCCTACCGCTCCCCACTCGGCCGCGCTCGCGGCTACGGCTCCGCCAAAGACGGCACCCATCACTTCTGGGTGCAGCGCGTGTCTGCCCTCGCCCTTATCCCCTTGACGCTGTGGCTGGTGTTCTCGCTCGCCAAATTGCCGGGCGACTACGAAGCGGTGCGCTGGTGGTTGCAGGCGCCCTCAGTGGCGGTCGCTATGGTTTTGTTCGTCGTGACGGCGCTGTACCACTCGCTGTTGGGCGTGCAAGTCGTCATCGAGGACTACGTTGCTGCTGAAGGCAGCAAACTGGCCCTGCTCATTCTCTCCAAGTTCGTGCACATCACCGCTGCCGTTGCTGGCGTGTTTGCCGTCTTGAAAATCGCGCTGGCGCAATAAGCCGCTGCGGGCATATCGCCCGCGCTGCTACCTAGCGTGATTTCACACTGATTTCCCTTTTGATTGCAGGTAATTCCCATGGCCGACGCCTCTAAAGAAACTCCCAAGACTGGGCCTGCCTACGACATCGTCCACCACGAATATGACGTGGTGGTGGTGGGCGCAGGCGGCGCTGGTTTGCGCGCAACCCTAGGCTTGGCCGAGGCGGGGCTGAAAACCGCCAACATCACCAAAGTCTTCCCGACCCGTAGCCACACGGTGGCCGCCCAAGGCGGTATCTCCGCCGCACTCGCCAACATGGGCGACGACAACTGGCGCTGGCATATGTACGACACCGTCAAGGGCTCGGACTGGCTCGGCGACCAGGACGCCATTCAGTACATGTGCCGCGAAGCCATCCCCGCGATCATCGAGCTGGAGCACTACGGCGTGCCGTTCTCCCGCACACCGGATGGCAAGATTTACCAGCGCCCTTTTGGCGGTATGACCACCCACTGGGGCAAGGGCACCGCCCAGCGCACCTGCGCGGCGGCTGATCGCACCGGCCACGCCATCCTGCACACGCTGTATCAGCAGAGCCTCAAGTGCAAAGCGCAGTTCTTTATCGAGTACTTCGCGCTCGACCTCATCATGGACGACGACGGCGTTTGCCGTGGCGTCATGGCTTGGGATTTGAGCACTGGTCAGTTGCACCGCTTCCGCGCCCACATGGTGATTTTGGCGACCGGCGGCTACGGCCGTGCCTACTTCAGCGCCACCTCTGCCCACACCTGCACGGGTGACGGCAATGCCATGGTTTTGCGCGCTGGTCTGCCACTGCAAGACATGGAGTTTGTGCAGTTCCACCCTACCGGCATCTACGGCTCCGGCTGCTTGATCACCGAAGGCGCGCGCGGCGAAGGTGGCTACCTCACCAACTCTAAGGGCGAGCGCTTCATGGAGCGCTACGCGCCCAACCGCAAGGACTTAGCGAGCCGCGACGTGGTCAGCCGCAGCATGACCATGGAAATCCGCGAAGGCCGCGGTGTCGGTGCCGAAGGCGATCACATCCACCTGCACTTAGAGCATCTGCCGGCCGACATGCTGCACGCCAAGCTGCCCGGCATTAGCGAATCCGCGAAGATTTTTGCCGGTGTTGATGTCACCAAGGAGCCAATCCCCGTGCTGCCGACGGTGCACTACAACATGGGCGGCATCCCCACGCTCTACACCGGCGAAGTGGTCACGCTGAAAGACGGCAACCCCGACACCGTCGTGCCTGGGCTGATGGCCGTCGGCGAGGCCGCTTGCGTCTCCGTGCACGGCGCGAATCGCTTGGGCTCCAACAGCCTGCTCGACTTGGTGGTGTTTGGCCGCGCCGCCGCCATCCAAGCCGCCAAGCTGGTCAGCAAAAATGCCCCGCACCGGATGATCAACGGCAGCCTAGGCGGCAAGAGCGAAGAAGCCTGCTTGACCCGCTTCGACGCCGTCCGCAACGCCAAGGGCGCACGCGGCACGGCAGAGCTGCGCCTAGAAATGCAGAAGACCATGCAGACGCACGCGGCAGTGTTCCGCACCATGCCGTCGATGAAGGAAGGCCTAGCCAAGTTGCAAAAGACCGCTGCCGCGTTTAAGGACGTGCAGGTGTCCGACCGCTCCTTGATCTGGAACTCCGACTTGGTGGAGACGCTGGAGCTCGACAACCTGCTCGGCAACGCGCTGATCACCATTGCGAGCGCTGCGAACCGCCCAGAAAGCCGTGGCGCGCACGCGCTGGACGACTTCCCCGATCGTGACGACGCCAACTGGATGAAGCACACCTTGGCTTGGCGCCAGACCACGACCGACGTGAAGATCGACACCCGTCCTGTGCACACCTACACGCTGGACGACGAGATGGAATACGTCGCCCCGCAGGTCCGGGCTTACTAGAAGCCGTGGGGCGTAGGGCGAGGGACGTGGGGCGGTAGCCCGCTCCACGGCTACCGCCTCCTCCTCCCGCCCCGCCGCACATCCGTCCCACGTCCTACGTCACACGTCCTACGAGCAATACCATGGCCCAGTTCACGCTGCCCAAGAATTCCACCATCGACAAGTCCGCTGGCAAGTCGTTTAAGGCCCCCACCGGTGCCAAGAAGCCGCGCAACTTCAAGATTTACCGCTACGACCCCGACACCGGCGCGAATCCGCGTGTGGACACCTATGAAGTCGACATGGCCGCGTGTGGGCCGATGGTTCTCGACGCCCTCATCAAAATTAAGAGCGAGCAAGACCCGACGTTGACCTTCCGCCGCTCCTGCCGCGAAGGCATCTGCGGCTCCTGCGCGATGAACATTGACGGCACCAATACGCTGGCCTGCTTGAAGGGCTGCGACGAAGTCAGTGGCGACGTCAAGATCTACCCCTTGCCGCACATGCCAGTCATCAAGGACTTGGTGCCGGACATGACCCACTTCTACGCCCAGCTCGCGAGCGTAGAACCTTGGCTGAAAACCGACTCCCCCGCGCCCACCCGCGAGCGCCTGCAAAGTGAGGACGACCGCGCCAAGCTCGACGGCCTCTACGAGTGCATCCTCTGCGCCTGTTGCAGCACCAGCTGCCCCAGCTACTGGTGGAATAGCGACCGCTACCTAGGCCCCGCCATCCTGCTGCAAGCCTACCGCTGGCTGGTCGATAGCCGAGACGAGGCGACCGGCGAGCGCTTAGACCAGCTCGAAGACCCCTTCAAGCTCTACCGCTGCCACACCATCATGAACTGCACCAAGACCTGCCCCAAGGGCTTGAACCCAGCGAAGGCGATTGCCGAGACCAAGAAGATGATGTTGGAGCGCGTGGTGTAACGCGGTTCTCCGTTAAACAAGAAGCCCGGCTCGATGCCGGGCTTTTTTTGGGCAAATTGCGGCTGTCGCAGCTGCGCCGGACTATTTCCGAGGTTTTTGAGGGTGGTCATGCCAGACGATGG